>CAYRFV010000370.1:0-4755 GCA_964423545.1 uncultured Anaerolineales bacterium
TGGTGCTGCTGATCGACGAGATCGACCGCGCCGACGCCGAGTTCGAGGCTTTCCTGCTCGAGGTCCTCAGCGATTTCCAGATTTCGGTGCCAGAACTGGGCACGATCCGGGCTAAGCACCAGCCTATGGTTGTCCTCACCTCCAACAACACGCGCGAATTGTCCGAGGCGCTGAAGCGGCGCTGTCTCTATCTCTTCCTCGACTATCCCACCCCCGAAGCCGAGTTGCACATCGTGCGTCTGAAGGTGCCCGACCTGGCGCCCGAACTGGCCCGACAGGCGGTTGACCTGGTGCAGCAATTGCGGCGGATGGATTTGAAGAAGCATCCCTCGATTTCCGAGACGCTTGATTGGGCGCGGGCGTTGGTGATGCTCAACGCCAAAGAGCTGGATGACCAGACCCTGGAGTCCACCATCACCGTGCTGCTGAAGCACGAGAGCGATATCACCCGCGCTCGCCGCCAGATCCAGCGCCGCGGCAGCAGCCCCGGCCCCATGCAAATGCCTCCCTCGCGCCGGAATTGATCTTGCGTCAGTGCAGGAAGTAGAATTGAGTCACTCCCATAGAACTGAAGCCACTTCGAGATCAGGAGTTTCAGCAATGACGATAGACCATAGACGTATGGACGATCAGCCCGCCTGAATGGGGAAATTTGCTATCGTCCGGGCCAATGCCAATTGGCACGTCCATCGTCCATCGTCACACCAGAAACGAAACTCATGTTTTCACTGTGACTTGGGTTTAGGTTGAGGTAGCGATGATGGCTCCGACAGTTACTGTGAGTCTCGATGAATTAGAACTGGTTGTCCGGCGCGCGCTGCGGAAGGAACTAACGCAATTTATGACCCGGACGCGCTACTCCATGCTTCACGACTGGGATCACGAAGGGCCAGCAGATAATGAGGCTGATGAAGCCCTGGCCGTGGAGGCTTTGGCTGTCTTGGAGCGATACCGTGAGGATCGTACAGGCTGGCAAAAGTGGGAAGATTTCGAAGCCGAACTTGACGCAGCCGAGGCAGAGAGTGAGTTATCAGATTGAAGTGCCGGCGTCTGTCAAGAAGGAAATACGTTCGCTTCCAGGCTACGTACGCGCAGAGGCGCGGGTCTTGATTCGAGAGCTTGCATCAGAACTCAGGCCGACGAGAAGCAAAGAATTGCGAGCTCAACCGAATATCTATCGCCTCTGGCTGGCCGGAAGGTGGAGGATTGCCTATCACATTGATGGCGAAGCGCAGGTCATCGTAGTTTTGCGAGTGGAGAGAAAGGAGTCGATCGACTACGAGGGTCTGGAATTCATGGGTTAGCCAAGGCCTATGCTCTCTCTGACCACCGCCAAAGCCCTGCACGATGCCGGCCTTGCCTGGACGCCGGCCGAACTGGATTTCTTTGCCATCCCGCTGCCAGGTTTCGAGGACCAGGTTTTTGCCATCAGTAATATGACAGTTCTGGCGGAGCCGATCCGCGAGACGCTGGCGCTCACCTTTCACGGTGTGGCCGAATGGACGCTCGACCATATCTGGGCCGGCGAAGCGATCTGGCTGCCACGGGAGGACCAGTTGCGCGAGCTGGTGGAAGAGCGGCTGGTTGGCCAGCCTGGCGGCGGGCTCTGTCTTGATACCGTTCCCCTCGGCTATCGCTGTGAGGCCCGCTTGCAGGGGCAGACCCTGGCCTTCGAGGCGTTCGATGCCAGCGAAGCTTATGGCGCTGCGCTTCTGCATTTGTTGGCGACCGAATCCCGTGAATGAATTCACGGGCTGTAGATCGAATCCCGTGAATGAATTCACGGGTTGTAGATCGAATCCCGTGAATGAATTCACGGGCTGTAGAACACCGTGAATTCATTCACGGGCTGTAGAACCCCGTGAATGAATTCACGGGCTGGTAGTAAAAACCTGCTGAAGCAGGTTGATCCGTCGAGAGTGAATTCATTCACGGGCTGTAGAATCCCGTGAATGAATTCACTGGTAGCGAAAACCTGCTGAAGCAGGTTGATCCGTCGAGAGTTCTGTTGTGGGGTGGCGGAATACGTTTCTGTCTTGTGTTCTGCCTTTCACCCCTCCGTTTTCGACGTTACTTGTTTAGTAGAAGTATCTTTCTCTACGTTTCAAGCCTATGGAACAACGCCTGATCGACTTCATCACCGGCCTGCGCGCCGGCGGCGTCCGCATCTCGCTGGCCGAGAGCGCCGACGCCTGGCGCGCCGTCGAACTGCTGGGCGTGCAAGATCGCGAGCGCTTCCGCCAGGCTCTGGCAGCCACCCTGGTCAAAGACCCCGCCGACTTGCCTGTTTTCGAGCGCCTTTTCCCCGTCTATTTCGGCGGCGATGGCCCGCCCAGCCTCGATCTGACCCAGGACATGGGCGAGGACGAGCAGGACATGCTGCGCCAGGCGCTGCAAAACCTGCGCGACCGCCTGAGCGACATGCTGGAGCGGCTGCTGCGCGGGGATCGGCTGCGACCGGACGAGCTGCGCCAGGCCGGGGAACAGGCCGGACTGCAAAATGCCAGCCATCCCTACCAGCAAAAATGGTTCACACGGCGAATGCTGCAAGAGATGGGCTTCGACAAGCTGATCCAGGATATCGAGAGGCTGTTGGCGGAGCTGGCGCAGCAGGGGATGGACCCGATCGAGGCGCAGTTGTTGGCCCAGGGCATCAGCGAAAACCTGGAAGCCTGGAAGGAGCAGGTCGCCAACTTCGTGGGGGCGCAAATCGCCCGCAACCAGGCCAACCAGCAGGAACCGCGCCCGAACATGGACGACCTGATGGAGCGGCCCTTCCGCAGCCTCTCCGAAGCCGAGGCCGAAGCATTGCGCGAGCAGGTGCGGCGTCTGGCGGCGCATCTGCGGGCGCGGGCGGCGCTGCGGCGCAAGCGCGGCAAGAAAGGCACGCTCGACGTCAAGGGCACACTGCGCGCCAACCTGCGCTATGGCAGCGTGCCGATCGAGATGCGCTGGAAGAAGCGACACCTGAAGCCCAAGCTCTGCCTGATTTGCGATGTCTCCACCTCGATGCGACCGGTGGTCGAATTCATGCTGCGGCTGATCTACGAACTGCAAGACCAGGTGGCCCAGGCCCGTTCGTTTGCCTTCATCGCCGATATGCACGACATCTCCGCCGACTTCGACGAAAACAGGCCGGATGTGGCCGTGCGCCTGGTCTTGGAACGGCTCCAGCCCGGTTACTACAACACCAACCTGGGCCGCAGCCTCGACAGCTTCAGCAAAGAGCACCTCGGCGCTGTGGATGGCCGCACCACCCTCATCTTCGTCGGCGATGGCCGCAACAACTACAACAACCCTCGCGCCGACCTGGTGCAGATGCTCCAGCGCCGCGCCCGCCACACCCTTTGGCTGACGCCGGAAGCGGAGCCGATGTGGGGATCGGGCGACAGCGATATGCTGGCCTATCTGCCGTACCTGGATCATGTCGTGCATGTCCAGAATCTGGCTGATTTGGTGCGGGCGGTGGATGGCATCCTGACGCGTTAGGAATCGATCCGCCATGCCGAACACGAATGACGCGACTGGACGAATAACACGAATCCATTCTCAATCAACCCGTCAGCCTTTCGTCCAGCGTTTGTCAGCCGGCTGACTTGCAGAGCGGCCGCGATTCTGATAGCATTGTAGATGCAATTCAGGTCCATCTGAACTGCACGCCACCGACCTTTACCGGCGGTGAGCGGCGCTACGAAAGTAGCGCACTGTTTCCTCCAACCAATTCGCTCGCTCGGATCCTTGCAGACCGAGACGGCAGATAGCTCCGACGCACGAGTCTATTCCGGCCACAGGTCTGCACCTGTGGCCTTTTTTGTTCCGCCCACCTCCCTTTACGTCCCCTTTACGTCCCCTTTGTGTCCTTCGTGACTTCGTGTTCAAAACTCTCATGCCCACAACCATGATCACCCGCACCCTGCTCAAGAGCAAAATCCATCGCGCCACCGTCACCGGCGCCGACCTCCACTACGTCGGCTCCATCACCATCGACGAAGACCTCCTGGCTGCCGCCGACATCCTCCCCTACGAGAAAGTCCAGGTGGTGGATGTGAACAACGGCAACCGACTGGAGACCTACGCCATTGCCGGCCCCGCCGGTCAGGGCGACATCTGTCTCAACGGCGCCGCCGCCCGCCTGGTCAGTACCGGCGACACCGTGATCATCATGTCGTATGTCGATGTGACCGAGCCTGTGCCCCAGCCCTGGGAGCCGGTCGTCGTCCACGTCGACCGCCACAACCGCATCGCCGACCTGACCCACGCCATCCACCCAGGAACCTACCTCGAACCTACCCCCGCCTTCTCTCTCTCCTGACCCCTCCCTCCCTGCGTCCCTCCCTCGCCGCCTCTCGGCATCCCCCCTCCCTGCGTCCCCGTGTCTCTCTCCCCCTCCCTCTCCCCCCTCCCCACCCTCGCCTTCGTCGGCGCCGGGCGGGTGGGCGGCGCCCTGGCCCTGGCCGCGCACCGGGCGGGCTACACCGTGGCCGGCATCTACACCCGCACCCCGGCCCGCGCCCGGCCCATCCTGGCTGCCACCGGCGCCCGGCTGCTGCCCGACCTGGCCGCCGTCGTCGCTGCCGCCGACCTGGTCTTCCTGGCCGTGCCGGATGACGCCATCGCCGGGGTCGATGCCGAAGGCGCGGGGAGCTGGAAACCCGGTTTGGGCGTTGCCCACCATTCGGGCTTGCACGGCGCCGGGCTTCTTCGCCACGCCGCCGCCGCCGGAGCCAGAGTGGGCGCGCTCCATCCCCTGCAGAC
>CAYRFV010000371.1:0-4700 GCA_964423545.1 uncultured Anaerolineales bacterium
TGCAGATGCGGCCACACCTCCAGGTTGATGCCTTCCTGGGTGACCTCGTCCGCCAGCTCGTGCAGCTCGGCCATGGTCGGCAGCCGAAATGGCCGGCCCTGTTGCGCGGCGAACCAGCGGCAGTAGTCGGTTGCGTCCACCTGCGATACAAAGGTCACAGGTGCAGTCGGACTGTCGCCGCGCATCAGCGGCGTTGGCGTGGGCCGGCCATTCGCTGTCAGGTAGGCCCTGTACTCCTGACGAGTGACGGGTTGCGCCGCCAACGCGGCTCGACCATCGTGCGTGTGCAGCGTGATGGTTTCCATAGAAGGTCATGCCTGAGAAGGTCAGGCCTGCGACGGGAACGCCGGACCTCGGGCGTGAGGGCAAACTCGCCTTTGCGCCCCACGCGGCTCGCATCGCGCCGCTACATGCGGCTTAACAGGTCCGCTGCCTGAGCGCAGCGCGCCAGCGTTCGCGCGCGCCCCAGCGCGATCATGCTGCCGAAAAGCGGAGGCGCCACGTTCTTCCCCGTCGTCGCCACGCGCAGGATCCCGAAGAGCTGTCCCACTTTCAGGCCTAGCCGATCGGCCAGCCCGCGTAGGGGGGTGTCCATCCCCTCCTCGGTGAACGGCAGCTCGGCCAGCAGGCTCGACGCGGCTTGCAGCGCAGCCAGCGACTGCGCTGGCGTCAGTCCCTTGGCGACCAGCATCTGCGGGTCATAGCTGATCTCGTCCACGAAAGCGAAGTCGATGAGCGCCGCGGCCTCGTCCAGCGTCCTCAAGCGCTCCTGGATCAGCGGCGTCAACACGGGTAGGGCGGGGTTGCGCCCCAGCGATGACTCAGGCTGGCCCAGCTGTCTAGCCAGGAACGGCAGCAGCCGCTCGGCCAGATCCTCAGGATCGAGTGCGCGGATGTAGTGGCCGTTCATCCACTGCAGCTTGCTGAGCGGCAGCGCGCCGGCAGCCGGGTTGATGTCGGCGAGGTCGAAGCGATCGATCGCCTGCTCGCGCGTGAACAGGTCGGTGTCTGGGCTGTAGGCCCACCCCATGCCCGCCAGGAAGTTGAACATTGCTTCTGGCAGGTAGCCGGCCTCGCGATACTCCCGCACAAAGGTCAGTAGCTCCTCCTCCCCCTCGCCTCGCCGCTTCCGCTTGCTCAGCTTGCCGACGCCGCTCGGATCCAGGATCAGGGGCAGGTGGGCGAACACCGGTATCTCCCAGCCCAATGCGTCGTACAGGTTGACGTGCAGCGGCACGCTGCTCAGCCATTCGTCGCCGCGCAGGATGTGCGTGATCTCCATGAAATGGTCGTCGATCACGTTGGCGAAGTGGTAGGTTGGGAAGCCGTCCGACTTGACCAGAATGGGGTCGCGATAGTGGTCGTTGTCGAACGGCTTGATCTTGCGCAGCACATCGACGAAGCGCGTCTCACCATCCGGCATGGCGAAGCGGATCACGCTCGGCGCGCCGGAAGCTACCAACTCAACGCGCTGGGCAGCGCTCAGGGTGCGACAGCGCCGGTCGTAGCCAATGATCGGCTCCTTGCGCGCCTGCTGTGCCTGGCGCAGTGCGGCCAGACGTTCTTCCGAGCAGTAGCATCGATACGCGTGGCCGTCCCGGATCAGCCGTTCACCCCAGGCGTGGTAGAGTGACAGGCGCTCAGACTGGAAATACGGTCCGTAAGCGCCTCCCACTTCAGGGCCTTCATCCCAGTGCAGGTTCAGCCAGCGCAGGCTGTCGGTGATGTCCTGTAAGGAGTCGGGCACGAATCGCGTCCGGTCGGTGTCCTCGATGCGCAGGATGAAGCTGCCTCCGGTGTGCCGGGCATAGAGCCAGTTGAACAATGCAGTGCGGGCGCTCCCCAGGTGGAAGTAGCCGGTCGGACTGGGCGCCATCCGGACGCGCACGGGTCGACTTGATGCTGACATAGGCCTTCCTTGGTTGCAAACGATTGCCGTTGGGTGATTCCGGCAAGGCTACTCGAACTCGATCTTGCGATGCCGCATCGCCACGCTTTCGGCCAGACCGATGCCGATCAACACGGTCCAGAGCGCGCTGCCGCCGTAGGAGATGAACGGGAGCGGGAGACCGGTCACGGGGATCAGGCTCAGGTTCATACCGATGTTGATGATGACCTGAAACAGGATCATGGCTGTGACACCGACCACGATCAACCGGCCGTAGGTGTCGCGCGCAATGCTGGCGATGCGCAGCAGCCGCAACAGCAGGAAGGCCAGCAGCAGGATGAGCAGCACCGCGCCGATGAATCCCAGCTCCTCGGCCGTCACCGAGAAGATGAAGTCGGTATGGCGGATGCGCAGGAAGTGAAGCTGGCTCTGCGAGCCGCGAAACAATCCGCGGCCCAACCATCCGCCCGAGCCGATGCTGATCATCGCCTGTTCCACGTTGTAGCGGTCGGCGACTGATGCGGCGCCCGGATTGAGAAACATCAGCACGCGGTTGCGCATGTAGTCCTGGAGCACGTACTGCCACGCAGCGATCGCTCCTGCGATCCCGAGCCCGGTCATCACCATCAGATGACGCCACCGCAGCCCACCCACGAAGAACATCGTTGCGGCGATGACGATCAGCACCAGCGCCGTGCCGAGATTGGGCTGAAGATAGATCAAGAGGACCGCCGGAGCGAACAGCAGGATGCCCAGCAGCGGCGTCAGGAAGCTCTCCATCTTCTCTTCGCGCGCCGACAGGTAGTGAGCCAGCATCAGGATCACGCCGAGCTTAATCAGCTCCGACGGCTGAAGGAACAACTCGCCGAGAGTCAGCCAGCGTTGCGCGCCGCCCGCCACCGTGCCGATGACGGCGATCGCGACCAGCGCTGCCAACAGCACGAGATAGACCGGATACGTCACCGAAGGCAACAACCGATAGTCGATGGCGGAGGTGATGAACAAGAGCATGACGCCAACGCCCAGAAAGGCGGCTTGCCTCCACGGCCAGGAGGCCAGCACCTCGTTGCCCGCCAGCGCGCTGGCGACCATCAACACGCCGAGCGCGCCGAGCAGCAGCGCCAGCGCCAGCAGCAACCAGTCGAAACGTCGCCAGAAAACCTGTCTCATATGGCTCTGATCCCGTGCCTCTCATCCTCCGGGCGTGGAGGTCGGGGTCGCGGTGGGCGACAGGGGCGTCATGGCCGCAGGCAGCGGCGCCTCGATGCCGAAGTACGCACGCAGGACCTTCGCCGCCACTGGCGCGGCGACCGACGAGCCTTCGCCGCCATTGGCGACGAACACCGTCACCACGATCTCCGGGTCCTGATATGGGGCGAACGCCGTGAACCATGCGTGCGTGGGCAGATTGCCTTTCGGGTCCCGGTCAGGTTGTGCATCCTTGTCCCAGTCCCGGAAGTACTCGGCCGTGCCGGTCTTGCCCGCCACCGCGACTCCCGGCAGCCGAACGTTCGGCGCGGTGCCTTCCGGCCAGTTGACCGCTCCATACATCCCCTCGCGCACGATATCGAGGGTCCTTGCGTCGACAGGAAGCTCGCGGATGATCTTCGGCTCGAAGGGACGAACGACTTTTCCTTCGGCATCGGTGACGTGATCGACCAGCTGCGGCCGATACAACGTGCCGCGGTTGGCGATGGCGGCGGTGGCATTGGCCATCTGCAACGGGGTCGCGAGCACGAAGCCCTGACCGATGCTTGCGTTGTAGGTGTCGCCGGTCAGCCACGGCTCGGCATAGTTGATGCGCTTCCACTTTTCGTCAGGTATCAGCCCGGCGCCTTCGCCCTGGAGCTCGATGCCGGTGGTGTCGCCGAGTCCGAACTGGCCCGCATAGAACTCCAGCGCCGCAATCCCCAGCCCGCGGAAGATGTCGAGATAGCCGCCGCCTAACTGATAGAAGAAGATATCATCGGAGACGGCCAGCGCCTTCTTGACGTTGATCTTGCCCCATCCGAATCCCTGCTTCGCATTCCAGGAGACGAACTTCTGATCCTTTGTGCGGTCTCCGGGCAGGTAGCGGTTGGGCAGCCAGATGACCCCATCGTTGGCGCCGTCGAAGCCGTCCCCCAGCAGCGTCTGTGAGTTGATCACGCCCTCCTGGAGGGCCGCCGCTGCCACGATGGGCTTGAAGATCGAGCCGGGCGGGTACTGCCCGCCGACCGCCTGGTTGAACATCGGATGGTCCGGGTCACTGGACAAAGTCTGCCATGCCTCTGTGGTCACCCCTTTGGCGAACAGGTTGTTATCGAAGCCGGGCAGGCTGACCATCGCCAGCAGCTTGCCGTTGCGCGGATCCATCGCGACAACGACCCCTTGGGTGGCTCTTGTGAAGCCGCTGGATTTGTCCAATGCTTCTTGCAGCGCCGCGGTTGCCGCACGCTGTAGATCCAGATCGAGCGTCATCACCAGGTTATGGCCGGGCACGGCCGGATCAGGCTCGCCTACCGTGCGCACGCGGCGGCCGTTCACGTCGACCTCGATCGTCTGGCGGCCCGGCTTGCCGCGCAACTCACTCTCGAACGTGGCTTCCAGCGCAGTCAGGCCAACTTGCTCGTTCGGGGCATAGCCTTGCGCCTTGTACTTCTCCACGGCTTCAGCCGGGATGTGCCCCATGTAGCCGATCAGGTGGGAGGTCAGGATCCCGCTCGGGTAGTCACGAATGGGATCGATCTGCAGGTCAATGCCTGGCAGATTGACCGCATCCTCCGCGACCGTGAAAGCCGTGCCCTCATCGATGTACCTGGCGATCGGGATC
>CAYRFV010000372.1:0-4681 GCA_964423545.1 uncultured Anaerolineales bacterium
CCGCGGCCCCGCCCGCGGACGCCGCGGCCCCGCCCGCGGACGCCGCGGCCCCGCCGCATTCACTCGCGCCGAAGACCGGGTGAATCCGATCCCACAAATTCATCCAGGTCCGCGCCGCCGGTGTCGCCCGGCCACAGCGGCCTCGGCGGTATGATGGCCGACAGGCCCCGGCCCGCCTGGCCGGCCATGCGCAGGGCAGCGAGGGCCAGGACGCAGGCCAGGGCCCGGTCGTCGTGCTGGCCGGGCGGCGCAGCCAGGGTCGCGCCGTCGATCGCCATGAGCTGCCAGAACGTGGTTTCGTCGTGCAGCCGCAGCCCGCCCTCGCGAATGTCCTTCGCCGCCTGATCGAACATCAAGTGCTTGCTGGCGCCGGTCGTGGCCCAGCCGGGCTCGCCGTCCAGCCCGCGCAGCAGCGCCGCGCCGATCTGCCGCAGCGCGAGGATCACGGCATGGCCGTGGTTGTTGCGTTCGACCAGAAGCTCGGCGGGGCAGGGAATGTCGCCGCCGCCGGTGGCAATGACGCCGCCATAGGCTTCTGCCAGGCGGGCCAGGTGTACGGAAAACATCTCCGGATCGCAGCGCAGGCCCAGCGTCGCGGCCTGCTCGCCGTTGGCGCAGTCCAACACCACCGCCGCGCTTTCATCGCTCTGCGGGTTTCCTTCGGCCGGGTCGGCCCCGATGACGTAGATGTGGCCGGGCTGGGGCGGGACATGGACGGCGAGGCCGGGGATGGACCATTGCGGATTGGAACCGGAATCCGCAATCGGCAGCGCGAAATCGGCAATCCTGTTCAACCACTCCGCGGGGAAGAACTTGTCCACGCTGCGCGGGGCCAGCGCCTCCAGGTCGGTCGCAGGGTACTCCTGGTGCAGGTCGTCCAGGCCGCCGGTGCGCGCCAGGATGTCGCGCGTCTGCTCCGCGTACCAGGCAGGGGTGCGGCCGGGATGCGCGTGCCAGGGCAGGAAGATCGGCGCATAGCCGTTCTCGCCGGCCCTGGCGGCCCGGTAGATGCGCTTGAGCGGCGACTCGGGCCGGGACTTGTCGACGGTGGACAGGAGCACCAGCCGGCCGCCCGCGTCGATGGTCGGCTTGACCGCATTGAGCAGCCCGTCGAGGTCTTCGGTGTGGTCGGCCTCATCGACGATCGCCAGCGAGGCGGTGTAGGAGCGGCCGCCGGTGGTGGGGAACGCCAGCGCGGCCGAACCGTTGGAGAGGCGGAACTCGTGCGCGTTGTCGCGCAGCACCGCGCGCGCCTGGAACGGCCGCGGCAGGCGGTCGTACATGCCGCGCAGCCGGAAGGTCAGCAGGCTGACCGCCTCGTCATCGCGCTGCGAGAAGAGGAGCACCGTGGCCGCCGGGCGGAAGATCATCTGCCACAGGCCGAAGCCGACCGCCAGCCACGACATGCCGAGCTGCCGCGCCTTGAGGACCACGGCCAGGCGGTGGGCGGCGAGCTGCTCCAGCGCCTGCACCTGGGCCGGCCAGAGCCGGAAGCGCGTCCAGCCGCGCGCCTGCGGATCGTAGAGCGCGGCGCAGCGGTCGAGGAAGAAGGCGGGCGATTGCGAGCAGGCCAGCCAGAGCGCCCGGTCGCGCGCCTCGCCGGTTTGCGGCCCGGCAGGCTGGCTTACGGCGGCAGGCCGGCTGACGGCGGCAGGGCGGCTCACGGCAACAGGCTCACGGTTCAGCGGGCTGGTCATGGCCCGGGCCCTCCCGCAGCAGCGCCTCGGCCTGCGCCAGGTCGTCGGCGGTGAACGCGGGCGCGCCGGCCGGCGCCGCGACGAGATCGCCCGGCTTGCCGTCGAGGTATTCGATGATGAGGCGGGTGGCTGCCGCGTCGGCGTCCACGACCGCCCGCGTCCACAGCACGCGCGCCAGCAGCTCGCGGCGCGAGAGGCGGGGGCCGGCGGCGTCACCGGCCGGGACGCCCGGCGCACGCACCAGCTCGTCGCCGATGCGGTCCAACATCTCGATGATCGACCGGGCCTGGAGCGGCTCGCCGCCGGGGTTCTCGCTGAATCCCGCGGCCCAGGGGGTGGTGGAAGCGGTGGCCATGGTGTGACTCCTGCGGAGGGATTGAAACGCTTGTTCTATTGCATTATAACAGAACAGACGTGCGAAGGCAAATGCGCGCGGGGAGGGTTGGGGAGAGAGGGAGAGCTGCGTTGGCAGGGGGCAGGCGTCAGGCATCAGCAATCGATCAGGCGCCACCCCTCGAAAGCTGTTCCGTGAACATCCCTGCCATGTAATCATACGCGCTGTTGCGCTCCAGGAAAAGAATATGCGCCGCGGCGAACTTCCCCCGATCCCAAGTGCCGTCGTCATACTTCCTGCGCAGATCGTCGTAGGGCGTAGCTGAGATAATGTATGAATCCAGTGTTACGTCCTTGTGCGTACTCCTGGATGCGATTTGCTCCGCAAGTTTGGGAAGTCGCTCGTGTAAGCGCGCCTTTTCGTCGTGCCTGTATGGCCCTTCATGCAGCATGCCGTGCGGTTCGATGAAGACGATACGCTGCTGTTGCCCGCCCATGATCCACAGAATGAAGTCAGGGTAGAAGCCGCACTCCTCAAAGAAGCCGACCCCGCTGCCCCGGCTCAGGTTGCGCAGGAGATACACCTGACGACCGGCCAGTGCGTGATTCTGCTCCTGGCGCCAGTACGCTTTGAGGTCCTGGACAAACTGCGCTTCGCTCGGGGCCAGGATCGGCGGCGCGATCCCTACGATGCTGTTGTGTTGCAGGACCAGGGGCTGATAGATATGTCGGTCAAAATACAAGCGCGGCAGATCATCAGCCGGCTCAGCCCGCAAGCGTTTCAGATCGGTGTCCAGCTTCTCGATGGCTTCGATCAACTCCCGGTCTGAGCGGCGGACTTTGACCACATAGCCAGGCTTGCCGTCCTTGAGGGTCTGCCGATTCGGGCTGAGGTTTGGATCGTGTTCGTCCAATGGACGGTAGACCATGCGTTCCTCCTCCCAGCGCTCCCGCCTGACGCGATAGAAGTCATCCATGTATTTCCGCAGGATGTTCGTCACGGCCTCCTGCAGCAGCACCCTGCCGCCAAAGGTGGCCGGCCTGACCACTGATTCATCTGCCATCAGCCGGTAGAGCCGCGCAGGTTCGGTGCGCGCGAGGATCTGCCGCGGCGCATCCCACGGAATCACCAGGTTTGAGAAGCGTTTCCGCTCTTTGTACTCGATCAGATCAAGGTAGGCGCGTTCCCAATCCACCAGTGCGAGGCTTTCCGGCGGGATGGGCTGCTCGCGCCCCGACTGGCCCGTGACGGCGGTAATGCCCACTGCGCTGCTTTGGATCGTCTCGACCTTGAGCGTCATGTCCACGTGCACCTGGATCGCGGGATCGGGCGCCAGCGCCAGCGTCGCCTCGGCGTCGAAGCGGCTTTCGTCCGGCAGCCGCGGCACTACTAAGCCCTGGCGCAGAAACTCCTGGTCGGCCCGGACGAACAACGGCAACTCGATGGCCTCTTCTGTCTCGACCCCTTCCCGCTCCAGATAGTCGCGGAACTGGCCCATGTAGTTGGCTCGCACGGCAAAGATACTGAGGGTTTCCAACTGGCGGATGTGCTGAGGATGTGCGCCATCGAGCGCTGCGCTTCGCTTGAGGCTGTGCCCTTTCCCATGCAGCCGCACCCCGCGACCGAACAACTGGATGATCTGCGAACCTTCCTGGCGGCCGATATTGAGCAGCCCCATCGTCGAGACGCGCCAGGAGTTCCAGCCCTCCATGAACTTCTTGGCGCCGATCAGAATCTCGATGCGCGTGTCCGGCCGGTTGATGCCTTCGAACAGCGAAGGCGCCAGGGCATCCTCCGTCAGGGTGATGCCAGAAGCGTCCTCTTCCACCAGGGTCTTGAACGCGCTGGTGTCGCCGATGTAAATCAGACCGAAGTAATCCTCTGCGTCGCTGGCCCGCAGGCCGAGCTCGCCGGCTGCCCCGCGGATGTCGTACAGGTGCAGCCCACCGGAACCTGGCGCGTGGAGCACCCGGTCAAGGATGTCGTGGTAGGCCGCATCCGCCGACAGGCCGCACTCCTTCAGATAGGTGAACCTGCCCGCGAAGACGTCCGAGCCGTCGGGGGTCAACAGGCCGGTCTTGCCGTCCAACAGCTTCTTGAGGGTCTTGATCGCCCAACCCTTCCGGTTCTCCAGCACATGGTGCAGGAAACGGACCACAGTCAGCACATCGCTGCGCTTCTGTTTGTCCTCGGTGTACACCGCGTTCACGGTGCTGCCGACGAACACCCACAGCGGCCGCTCCAGGTGATAGGGCCGCAGCGCGCCGGCTTGCTCCGCGAAGATGCGCTGCTGCTGGTAGAACGAGAGCAGATTGCCCAACAGCAGCGTCTCGGCCTGTTCCGCGGTCGTCTCCTGCTTCAAGTTGAGGATGCGAAAGTCCTTGCCGAAGCCGTCGCCGTAGAAGTAACGGTAGGAGTAGTCGAAGATGATCGCCTTGCCGTACTCCGCAGTCAATTGGTCGTTGCGCGCCGCGGTGAGCGCCTGGCCGAAGGTGGCGCTGTACTCGAAGGTGAAACCCGTCTCGCCCAGCGCATCGCGATACTTGCGCCAGACCTCGCCGCCCGAGCCCTTGTGTCCCTCGTCCACGAAGATCAGGTTGGCGCCCTCGAACGCCTCCACCGGCACGCTCACCCCGCCCCCGCGCTTCTC
>CAYRFV010000373.1:0-4677 GCA_964423545.1 uncultured Anaerolineales bacterium
GGCGCTGGTGACTTTGCGCCGTCATCCCCAGGGGGCCGCCATCGCGCAGTTCCTTGACGCAATTGGCGACCAGCCCGGCGCGACTGGCATGCCTGGACGCATGTCACGTGGCGGCCATCAGCGCGCCAGGTTGAGGAAGGTTCGGCTGCTTCGCAATTGCGGTTGCCCGTGCGTCCGACCTTTGATAGAATCCGCTGGCAGGTGCAAACATTGGGCCCGGTGTGTTGGGGCTTGAGGAGGTGTTGATGAATCGACATGCGGCTAGACGGCGCTCGCCGCCACAGGCGCTGGTGCTCACGCTGCTCGCGTTCGTGCTGATCGCGGCCGGGTGTGGCGCACCCGCTTCCTCTTCGTCCGCCGGCGTCGAACCGGCCAAGCAGGCACCGACTACAGCTACGGTCTTTCCAGCGGTGACGGTTTCCGCAGCGGAAACCGCAGTGGCGCTCACGGCGACGCCGGAGCGTCTGCTGGCCCCTGAGCCGGACGCCGGCGATCTGGTTATCGCCACGCCCCGCCCCGGCGAACGTATGCCTACTGTGCGCGCCGACCGCCTGCCACCGGAGGCGCACGACACGATGCGGCTGATTGCAGCCGGCGGGCCGTTTCCTCACCGGCAGGATGGCGCCGTGTTCGCGAACCGCGAGCGACTGCTGCCGATCCAGGCCAGCGGCTACTACCGCGAGTACACCGTGAAAACGCCCGGCTCGCCCGATCGCGGCGCGCGGCGACTCGTGCGGGGCGCCCGGGGCGAGCTCTACTATACCGTGGACCACTACGACAGCTTTCGACGGGTGACGCCATGAACGAGATTCTGACGGCACTGTTTGAGGGCCGGGTCGAGCCCGGCGTCTATCGCCTGATCTCGCGCGCTGCGGTGGCGACCCTGCGCGGCGAAGCCGCGCAGCACAGTTGGCGCTTTGCCCACTTGGAGGGCCGCAACATTACTGGAAAAGCCGACTTCCTGCGTGCGTCTGCTGCTGCGCTCACTTTCCCCGCTTACAGTGGCCGCAATTGGGATGCGCTTGAGGAGAACCTGCGCGACTTGTCGTGGATGCCAGCCGGCCGCGGGACGCTAGTGCTCTACGACCATGCCGGCGTCTTCGCGGCCGCGCATCCCACCGACTTTGCGGTCGCCCTCGCGATACTCAGATCGGCCATCGCAAGCTGGCGCGAGGCGGGTGCGCCGATGGCGGTGCTGCTGCGCGGCGCCGGCCGCGCAGCAGCCGGCGTGCCCAGGTTGGGGCCGCCGGTCTGAGAACAGAGCATGTGGCGCTGAAACGTTGCAGGTCCCGACCTGAGGGCAGTCTCGATGAGCCGACGGGGCCGGGATAAACTCATTGAAAAACATATTATACAAAGACTTGACAAACTATGTATTTCGTGATATGCTGTCTATCGTAGGTTGTGAGCGAACGCAGAGGCGAGGTGAGATCGATGGCCGCATATCTGGCGATCAAGGAAATCTGGCGCACGCGAGGGCGCTTTCTGCTCTTCAGCATGGTCATTGGGCTGATCACGATCCTGGTGCTCTTCGTGGCGGCGCTGGCGGAAGGGCTCGGTTCTGGCAACAGAGAATACTTGCAGAAGCTGACTGCGGACCTGGTTGTCTACCAGTCGGGCGTCGATCTCTCGGCAGGGGCCAGCCGCCTCGGCACCTCCAAGCTTAACGAGGTCCGCCGGGTCGAAGGAGTCGCAGCGGTTGGCCCGATCGGTGTGGCGAGCGTGGCGTTGATGCAGGATGGGAAAAAGCCGCTGAATGTGGCGCTGATCGGGGTCGAGCCGGGCCAGCCAGGCGAGCCGCCCGTCGTCTCGGGGACCGGGCTGACTGGCAGGCGCAACCGCGATGCCGTTGTCGATCGCAATGTTGCGTTGCGGACCGGGCTGAAAGTCGGCGACTCCTTCTCGATCAAGGCGATCCAGGATGCGCAAGAAGAGTTCTATACCCTGCGGGTGGCAGGCATCAGCGATAACCGGCAGTTTTCGCTCCAGCCGAGCGTCGTCGTCCCGCTGCTGACATGGGACAAGCTGCGACCTCAGGCGGTGAAAGGTGGCGCTGAGGGCGCCGAAATTATCACGAATATCATGGGTGTACGCCTGGCCGATCCGCAGAACTGGCAGGCGATGTCCCAACGGATCGAAACCCAGGTGAAGGATGTACAGGCCGTGGATCGCGTGACGGCGTATGAGGCCACACCGGGCTACAGCGCCCAGCAGAGTACGCTGAACACGCAGAAGTATTTTGCTCTGCTGATCGGCATCCTGGTGATCGGCGGTTTCTTCCAGATTCTGACCCTGCAGAAGGTGGCCCAGATCGGCATGCTCAAGGCTATCGGCGCCTCGAACGTCGTCGTCGGCGCTGCCGCCATCATCCAGATCATCGCCGTGACAGTATTCGGTGTTGCGCTCGGCGCCTCGGTGACTCTGCTGCTGTCGCTGGGCTTCCCACCGACCATTCCGATCGTCTTCGCCCCCGGCGCCGTGGCGGCCGCGGTCGGGTCGCTGCTCCTGATCGGGCCCATCGGCGGACTGGTGTCGGTGCGCTATTCACTGAAGGTTGAGCCCTTGACGGCCCTTGGCCTGGCATAAGCGAGGAAAGCATGGAAACCGGACTGAAGACCGAAGCAGTATCTAAATCCTACCAGGTTGGCAACGCAACGATTAAGGCAGTTGATGCTGTTTCCATCGAAGTGTGTCCTGGGGAATTCGTGGCGCTGGTGGGGCCGAGCGGATCGGGAAAGACGACGCTGTTGGCGATGCTTGCCGGCCTGCTCCGGCCCAGCCAGGGCGGCATCCTCATCGACGGCCGCGATGTGAGCAAGATGAGCGAGAAGGAACGCACCGCATTCCGCCGGGAGAGGATCGGCTTCACGTTTCAAGCCAACAACCTGGTGCCGTTCCTCTCGGCCCGCGAGAATGTCGAGTTGATGCTGCGGCTCAATGGCCGGCTCGACCGGGCTGGCAAGGCGAGGGCTGAGGAGCTCCTGGTGCGCCTGGGCCTCGGCGACCGGCTGAACAACTTGCCGAGGCAGCTCTCCGGCGGCCAACAGCAGCGGGTGGCCATAGCTCGCGCCCTGATCCACCAACCGAGCGTCGTGCTGGCTGACGAGCCGACTGCATCGCTCGACACTGAGCGAGCGTTTCAAGTGGTCGAGACCTTCTCGACCATGATCCGGGAGCAGAACAGGGCGGGCATCATGGTGACGCACGACCTGCGCCTGGTGCAGTATGTCGATCGGGTCATTCAGATGATGGACGGCAAGCTGGCGCGCATCATCACTGATCGGGATGAGATCTGCGCCATGGCCACGTTGGGTCAATATGAAGCGCCCACGGCAATGCCTATCTTTTCGGAGTCGTCTCAGGCGTACTACAGCAGTGAACCTGACCTGGTTCCCGTCGCATAACAGAGGATCGGAAGGAAGTCCATGATGAAGAAGCTTGTCGTAGGTGTTGTTGCAGGCCTTGCACTTCTGGGTGGTGTGGCAATCGGTCTTTCCCGGCAGGCGCAGCCGTCGGGCGCCGTGGCGGCGGCCGCGCCGATCGTGCAGGACAGCGCGACGCAGGTTGTGGTTGAGGGCAGCGTTGTTCCGGTGCGCAGCGTCGGCTTGAGCCCTGCGGCGTCGGGCCGTGTGGCTGAGCTGTTGGTCAACGAAGGGGACAGCGTGGCGGCAGGGCAGGTCATCCTGCGGTTGGATGCGGCCCGACAGGCCGCGGCGGTGGCCCAGGCTGACGCTGGCCTGCGGCGGGCGCAGGCGCGTCTGCAGGAGCTCAGAGCAGGCGCCCGGCCGCAGGAGGTCGCATCAGCGCAGGCAGCGCTCGATGCCGCGCAAGCTCAGCTCGCACGCGTCCAGCAGGGCGCGAAGGCGGAGGAGATCCGCGCCGCCGAGGCCAACCTGGGCGCCGCCCAGGCGGCGCTCGCTAAGCTGCGGGAAGGTGCGGCCTCAGGCCAGTTGATCGCGGCACGCACCGAGGTGCTGAATGCCTCGGCAGTGCTGCAGCAGGCCCAGGCAGCCTATGACAGAGTGAAGGGCAATCCTGATATCGCGGCGCTGCCGCAATCCGTGCAGCTTCAGCAGGCCACGAATGCTTTTGAAGCCGCCAAGGCTCGCCTGGCCGATTTGGAGGCCGGCGCCAGCAATGCCGACCTAACCGGCGCCCAAGCGCGCGTGCGGCAGGCCCAGGCGCAGTTCGATGCGGTGAAATCCGCCGCCCGCCCGGCCGACATCGCTGCGGCGGAAGCCGAGGTGCGCCGCGCTACGGCGCAGCTTGCTCTGATTCAGGATGGGGCACGCGCCGAAACGATCGCTGCGGCCGAGGCGGATGTGGCTTCGGCCCAGGCGACTCTCGACCAAGTGAAGGCCGCGCTGGCTGAAACCGAGCTCCGGGCGCCGTTCGCAGGGACCATTGCCGAGCTGTCTGTTCTGGCAGGAGAGCAGGCAGCGCCCGGAGTCGCGGTGGCCACCCTCGCCGACTTCTCGGCGTGGCGGATTGAAACCACCGATCTGACCGAGTTGAGCGTTGTGAAGGTGGCGCCCGGAGACCGTGCAACCATCGCCGTCGACGCGATCCCCGGCCTGGAACTGCCTGGAGAGGTGGCGAGCATCAGTCCGGTGGGCAAGGACAAGCGCGGGGATATCAGCTACACGGCTCTCATCAAGCCGCTGAAGGCTGATCCTC
>CAYRFV010000374.1:0-4659 GCA_964423545.1 uncultured Anaerolineales bacterium
ATGGGCGCATCATCAACATCTCCAGCGGCGCGGGCCTGGGCGTCAGCCTCACGGGCATTCAGGCGTACGCAGCGGCCAAGGCTGCCCAGATCGGCCTCACCCGGCAGCTTGCCCACGAGCTCGGCCCGTGGAACATCACCGTGAACAACATTGCACCCGGCTTCGTCCTCTCCAACCCGACGACGGAGCGGCAGTGGCAGTCCTATGGCGAGGAGGGCCAGCGGCGTTTGATCGAAGCCATTGCGCTCAAGCATCTTGGTTCTCCGGACGATATTGCTCACGGCGTGCTCTTCTTTGCATCCGACTATGCTGGCTGGATCAGCGGTCAGGTTATCTCGATTGATGGGGGAAAGTAGGGTTGCGAGGCGTGACGAGCGACGTGCGAATCTGATCTGTAACGAAGCTCGCGCGACGCGCAACTCAGAAAAAGGGCACGATGCAAACCACACTCGACTATCTTGCAGCCTATCGTGAGCGGACCCTGTCAGATCTGATCGAGTTCGCCGCCATTCCCAGCGTCAGCACCGACCCGGGGCATCGCGCGGATATCGAACGGGCCGCGGCTTGGCTGGCGGCACAGATCGCGGCTGCCGGCCCGTTCGATGTGCAGATCATGCCCACAGGCCGCCATCCCATCGTCTTCGCACAGTGGTTGGGTGCAGCGGGCAAGCCAACGGTGCTGATCTACGGGCACTATGATGTGCAGCCCCCCGATCCATTGGACAAATGGATCAGTCCGCCGTTCGTGCCTGCGATCCGTGCCGGCCGCTTGTACGCGCGCGGCGTATCGGACGACAAAGGCCCGATTCTCCAGGCGATCAAGGCCGCGCAGGCGTTTTTTGCCACGCAGGGCAGCCTGCCCATCAACGTAAAGCTCATGTTCGAGGGTGAGGAAGAGATCGGCAGTCCCAGCCTGGAGCCATTCATTCGGGAGCATCGGGATCTGTTGGCGGCTGACTTCGTCATGTCGGCTGACGGCGGCATGTGGCGCATCAACGAACCATCGATCACGATCTCCAGCCGCGGGCTGGCAGGATTGGAGTTCACACTTGTCGGTGCAGCCAAGGATTTGCACTCGGGGCGGCACGGCGGCGCGGTGGCGAACCCGCTTCATGCCATTGCCGAGCTGGTTGCCGGCTTGCACACGGCTGAGGGTCGCGTGGCAGTGGCCGGTTTCTATGACGACGTGGTCGAGCTGTCGCCGGACGAGCGTGCGGCGATTGCGGCGCTGCCGTTCGACGAGGCGGCCTATCTGGTCGAGGTGGGTGCACCCTCGTTGGTTGGCGAGCCAGGCTACAGCACCCTGGAGCGCCAATGGACGCGGCCGACGCTGGAGATCAACGGCATGTGGGGCGGCTACCAGGGGCCGGGCAGCAAGACCGTGACGCCGTCCGAGGCGCATGCGAAGATCACTTGTCGACTGGTCCCCGATCAGGATCCAACCGATATCACCGCCAAAATCGTGCGTCACCTCGAAGCGCGCCTGCCTGCCGGCGTTCGTCTATCGATCAGTCCCGAAGCGCACGCGGCGCAACCCTACCGTATTCCCGCCGACCACGTCGGCCTGCGGGTGGCCGAGGTCGCGCTGGCGCAGACGTTCGGTGCAGCCCCCTTGATGGTCCGCATGGGCGGTACGGTGCCGGTCTGCGAGGTGTTCAAACGCCTGATGGGGTTGGATACGGTCTTTTTCTCCTTCTCGACGGCCGACGAAGACTTTCATGCGCCGAATGAGTTCTTTCGTCTACACCGGCTCTTCGAAGGGCTGGAGGCGTGGGCGCGCTATTGGGTGCTGCTGGCCACGAGCGGATGAAGGGCTCAACCATGGAGACGCCTCACGTGGAGGAGATGACGCACCCTCCGCATCGGGAACGTCTCTGCGTTGCGATCTGAGGTTGCCATGAGCGCGTATGCCGATTTCGTGAATCATATCGCCGAGATCAACGACCTGTGCTGCGTAATCAACCTGCTCACGTGGGATGGTCGAACCCAGATGCCGCCAGGCGGCGCAGCGACGCGCGGCAGCCAGCTTGCCACGGTCACGCGCATCGCACAGGAGCGGTTCACGTCAGATGAGACGGGTCGCCTGCTCGCGGCTGCCGAGGCGGAAGTTGCGGACGAGGATTCTGACCGGTTTCCATATCGCGTGCGGGCCGTGGGGCAGGCGCGCGAAGCGTACGAACTCGCCCGCCGCGTCCCCATTTCGTTGATGACTGCCATTGCAGAACTGAAGACGGTGTCTCAGCAGACATGGGCCGCGGCCAGGGCTGCCAGCGATTTCCCCCTCTTCGCACCGTATCTGGAGCAGATGATTGATTTGCAGCGGCGCATGGCCGAAGCGATCGGTTACGCCGAGCATCCCTATGACGCCCTGCTGTTGCGTTACGAACCAGGAATGACCGCACGCCGACTCAGGGCGTTCTTTGACGCGCTCAGGGATGGCCTGTTGCCGCTGCTGCGGCACATCGGTGAGCGCGGCAACGCAGCCCGCGCCGACTTCCTGGATCGTGACTATCCGGAGGACGCACAGCGTGCGTTCGCGCTTGAGGTCGCCGCCAGGTTCGGCTACGACCTGGCCCGGGGCCGGCTCGACCGCTCGGCGCATCCCTTCGAGATCTCATTCACGCGCAACGACGTGCGCATCACCACGCGCTACAACCGGCGCTACATGCCTGCCGCGGTCTTTGGCACGCTGCACGAGACCGGGCATGCCCTCTACGAGCAAGGCGTTGCCCCGGAGCTGACCCGCACAGCCCTTACGACCGATCTGCTGGACCTGTACGCAGTGGGTGGCGCGAGCTATGGCACGCACGAGTCACAGTCGCGGCTGTGGGAGAACCTGGTTGGGCGCAGCCGCGTCTTTTGGCAGCTACACTTCCCGCGGCTGCGCGAATTCTTCCCGGAGCAGTTGACCGACGTGGACGCCGAGGAGTTCTATCGGGCGGTCAATCGTGTGCGACCCTCGCTCATTCGCGTCGAGGCGGACGAACTGACCTATAACTTTCACATCATGTTGCGCGTCGAGATCGAGATGGCGCTGCTGGAGGGCAGTCTGAAGGTGGCCAATCTGCCGGAGGCCTGGGCTGCGGCCATGAAGAGCTATCTTGGCCTGATCCCGCCGGACGACACCCGCGGCGCGCTCCAGGATATCCACTGGTCGAGCGGATTGTTCGGCTCTTTCTGCACCTACACGGTGGGCAACGTGATGTCGGCGCAATTCTTCGTCGCAGCGAAACACGCTGTGCCGGACCTGGAGGCGTCCCTGGCTGCCGGCGACTATGCGCCCCTCTCCGGTTGGCTTGCCGAAAACATCTATCGTCACGGTAGAGCCTTCAGCCCGGAGGAGCTGCTCGTGCGCACGACCGGAAGCGGGCTGACGGTCGAACCGTATCTGGCTTACCTGAGGCAGAAGTACGCGAGTCTGTTCCCGTGAACCTGACCGGGGCCGGCGCCTACGGCGGACCGTTTGACACCGTTGTTTACCAGTGCCAGCATCTCTGTGGAGTTTTGATTATTGCAGTAACGCTTCGCACAGTGCTGCAGGCAGAATCCACGGTGATCCCGGTCGGAAAGAGTACCAACAGCATCGTCTGTGCCTCCTTCACGATGCTGGTGCGATTCAGGTGAGGATCTCCCCGAGCAGGTGTCAACGACGATTCCGATCGGCGCTCAGATGATCTGAGAGGTTCTTTATGGTGATCGGTGCCTCGTTGCCGCCGATCGCCGGAAACGGAGCCAGGCCGGATATGTATGCCTATCTCTCCCGCCGCGTGGCGGCAACCATCCCGGTGTTGTTGGGTGTGTCACTGCTGGTGTTTGCGATGCTGCATCTCGTGCCCGGCGACCCGGTCAAGATGATGCTGAGCGAGTTCGGAACCAATCCGGAACAGGTTGCGTTATTGCGTGCACAGTTGCATCTGGATGAGCCGTTACCGCAACAGTTTCTCCGCTTTGTGGTCAACGCTTTGCAGGGTGATCTGGGGTACTCCATTCGCACCAAACGTCCGGTAGTACAAGAAATCCGCGATAACTACTTCTCGACCCTGCAACTGACAATAGCCGGCCTGGTTCTCGCAGGCGTTTTGGGGACGGTCTTGGGCATCGTGGCGGCAATCAAGCAGAACACATGGGCCGATGCTGGTTCCATGGTGTTTGCTTTGGCAGGCGTCTCCATGCCGAGCTTCTGGCTCGGCCTCCTCCTGATCTTCACCTTTTCTCTGCGATTTCGGATCTTCCCGGCCACGGGAGGCGGGAGCTTCAGGCACCTGGTGCTGCCGGCGCTGACTTTGGGCCTGGGTGCTTCAGCGATCATAGCACGTCTCGTGCGGTCGAGCATGCTGGAGGTGTTGCGCCAGGAGTATGTCACGACGGCACGCGCAAAGGGCTTGAAGGAGTTCTGGGTCATTGTCAGGCATGCGCTTCGGAATGCCTTGATTCCTGTGGTAACTGTATTTGGCCTCCAGTTCGGCAGTCTCCTCGCCGGCGCCGTGGTGATCGAGACGGTGTTCGGGCGACCTGGCATCGGTCGGCTCTTGGTGGATGCAATCCTGAACAAGGACTTCCCGGTGGTCCAGGGGGTGGTGCTGGTGGTAGCGATCAGCTATGTGGCGGTCAACCTTATCGTTGATCTGGCTTATGTGGTTCTCGACCCGCGCATCCGGT
>CAYRFV010000375.1:0-4659 GCA_964423545.1 uncultured Anaerolineales bacterium
GGTCCTGCCAGGAGCCAGCCCGCAATCGCTTCCCGCTTCCGATACGTGAGGCGCGGCGTGCGAACAGCCGGAGAGAGGGCAGAAGGGGTCAGTGTCATGTCACCTCGTGGCGCCCTTGGAGCAAGTCCTCCACAAAAAACAGCGGGGCGGATGCGCGGCGTCCACGGCAGTGAGCCGGGGCGGAGGGCAGACGCACCGGGCTGTCCATCCTGCTCCGTGAAACGGGTATACGCCTCAATCGCTGCGCCCCGGCTCGACTTTCGCGCCACATCCGTGGAGGAAAGCAGTCTACGACTTCAGAATCTTCTCCACCGCCGGCGCCAGCTCGTCCATGACCTTCTGCACATTTTCGTTGTCGAGGAAGATGCGATCGAAGTACTTGTTCGATTCAGTCGTCCATTCGCGCCACTTGGGGTTGAACGGCAGCATCTTGGTCCAGCCCTCGTTCAGCGGGTTATAGAAGTACTGGTTGTTCTGCGGCGGGGTGCTCTTCATCAGCGTGTCGAGGTTGTCCTTGCGCGGGGTTGCGCCGCCGTTCATGATGTACGCCTGGTCGGCTTCCTTGCCGGTGATGTGCTTCGCCAACTGCCAGGACGGATCCACGATCTTGGTAGACTTGGCGATGCACATCGAGTTGCCTTTGTAGAGGGTGGCCTTGCCGGCCGCACCCACCGGCGCAGGCACGACATCCCACTTATAGTTGAATGCGCGATAGCCCACGCTCAGGCCCCGCCAGCTCATCCACATGCCGATGCGACCGGTCGCCACCAGGTCCACATCCTTCATTGCATCGGCCTTCGGCGCCACGTTCTCCTTGTGGATCAAATCCTGGATAAACTTGACCCCTGCGACTGCCTCCGGCGAGTTCAGCAGGCACTTCGTCATATCCGCATTCAGGATGTCGCCCTTGGCGCCCCAGATCCAGTTGGGCAGGCCGCCGACAGCGATGTTCCGGTCATCGTTGAAGCCGTACACCGTCTTGGCCGATCCGCCGGAGGTGTCGGTCAGCTTCCTGGCATACTCCACCAGCTTGTCCCAGGTCCACTGGCCCTTCTCCCACAGCTTGTCGGGCGTCTCCAGACCTTTCGCCTGCATCAGGTCACTGTTGAAGAACATGATGCGCGTGCTGCCGATATAGGGCAGTGCGTACCGCTTGCTCTTCCACACGCCTTCCTTCAGGGCAGCCGGGAAGAAATCATCGAGCTTGAACGCCTTGTCTGCTGAGATGAGCGGCTCCAGCTCCATCACCACGCCCTTGTCGGCGATCTCGGTGATGTTGTAGTTGTCGACTGCATGCACATCGGGCGGCGTACCGCCGGCATACATCGTCACGAGCTTGTCGAAGTAGTTCTGGGCCACAGGAATCTTCTCGACCAGGAACTCGGGATGAGCTTCTTCGAACGGCTTCATGGCCGCATCCATGGCCTTCAGGCCGCGATCCCCTCCGACAGGCCACCACATGAACTGGATCTTGGTCTGACCAGCCTTAGGTTGAGGCGCGGCGGCGGGAGCGGTGGTTGCAGCGGGGGCTGCTGCCTTCGTCGGCTCCGCGGCAGGCGCCTTCGCTGCGGGCTGCGGCGCCTGGGTCGGCGCCGGCGCCGCGCATGCCGCCACCGCCAGCGCAGCAGATGCGCCCGCCATCATGCGCAGAAACGATCGTCGTGACATCCTGGTCTCCATGGTTTCGCCTCCTGAGGATCTGAACGGTGTGATATAATGGAGTCGATTGCGAGGTGGGGCGCCTCGCGCTGGCAACGATCATAACTCGCCGGGACGCCGGCTGTCATCCAGGCCAGGGACATGATTGTGACATGTTGTGCCGTGAGCGGCCATGATGCCCACGGATAGCGAGTTCAGAGCGCTGGTGGCCCAGGCGTACGAGCACCTGTATGACCTGGTCTACCTCCGCTGCCACCCGCTGGCGGACCTGCTCTGCAGCAAGCCGGTCATCGAGCGCAAGGAGCGGGCGTGGGCCCTCCATCACCTGCTGCTGCACGCGCTCGACGAGATCGATCCCGGTCCCACCGCGCCGGCCTCCTCGCTCGAAGTGCGCCGCCACCAATTGATGGTGCTGCGCTACGCCGATGGCCTCGATCCCCAAGCCACCTCCGACCGGCTCGCCATCAGCCGCCGGCATTTCTATCGCGAGCACGAAGCTGCCTTGGATGCAGTTGCGCAGGTGCTCTGGCAGCGCTACCTCGATGCCATCGAGCAGCCGACGCCGCCCGAGACGGCCCAACCCGCGCCGGACCGGGTGCAACTGCTGCGCCAGGAAACCCTGCGCGTAGCGCAGACCGATCACTACGCGCACCTGCACGAGGTGCTGCCAGGCGTGGTCTCGCTGCTGACCGGACGCCTGTGCCAGCACAATCTGGCGCTCGAGACGTTGGTTTCACTTGGTGCGCCGCCTATCGGGCTGGATCGCAACTTGCTGCGCCAGCTCCTCCTCGCGGCCCTCTCGTTCATCGCCGAGCGCTGCACCGACGCCACGCTCGCCCTGCGGACAGATGTCGACGAGACGCATGTGCAGTTGTGGTTGCTCACATCGCAGTCGCTGGAAACTCGCGACGTTGCGCTTGTCGACCCCCTCGACCCCGTCGACCCCGTCGACGCCGTCGATGCCGACGGTGAACAGGAGCTCACCCCGGGATCACAGACGCCCGACGAACCGCTGCCGGAGTCGCTGGCCGCGGCGTTGGCGCCCGTGCATGAACTGGCGAGCCTGGGCCAAACGGAAGTGCGCTTGCTCCACCGGGCGGGAAAGCTCGAAGGGCTGGCCCTGCGGCTGCCGCGCGCTCCGGAGCGCACGATCCTGGTCGTGGATGACAACCCGGATGCGCTGGAGTTCTTCCAGCGCGTGCTGCCCTACCATGGCTATCGCGTCGTCTCGGCCGTGAACGGACGCGAGGCGCTGCAGCACGCCCAGGCCTTGTCGCCCCACGTCATTGTTCTCGATGTGATGCTGCCCGAGCAGGACGGTTGGGAGGTCCTCCAGGTCCTGCGCAATCACCCCGAGACGCAGGCCATTCCTGTGGTGATCTGCAGCGTGCTGCGCGCCTCCGAGCTCGCCCTCTCGATGGGCGCCAGCGCCTTTCTCGCCAAGCCGATGTCTGAGGAGGCGCTGCTGGGGGTCTTGCGCGGGTTGGCGCCGTAGTCGGCTGGCCGCACCGGACTCCTCAACTCACCTCGGTTTTGCGACGCTCATCTTCCAGCCAGGACTGGAGCCAACGCAGCAGCTCGGACGGGGACAGACCGTCGCCGCGCGCCATCAGCAGCGGTCCCGGCGCCGCAGCCTTCACCATCGTCTCGTCTCGTCCTGACAACACAATGATGGGAATCGCCGCTCGCTCGGGAGCTGCGCGCACCTCTGCAATGACCTGTTCTCCGTCCATGTCGGGCAACACCATGTCGAGCAAGATCAGGTCGAACCCCTGCGTCTGCAGCAAGTCCAGCGCGCGGCGCCCACTGTCTGCGGTGTACACCTGGTAACGACGCACCGGATGGTCGAGCATGCGTGTCACCAGCCGCGCGAAGTCCCGGTCATCGTCCACCACCAGGATGCGATCCACTGCGTCGCTCAGCGGTCGCAACACGTCCCATAGACGCTCGCGTGTCACCGGCTTGATCAGGTAGCCCGTTACATTGAGCCACTGCTGCAGCATGCCTTCGCCAGGCAGGGGACAGGCCAAGAAGGCAGTGCGCGACAGCGACCAGGCATCCGCCAGCGACTGCAAGGCTTCTGCGCTCATCGGCTCGAAGAGCGTGTCGATCAGCACCCCCTGTGGGAGCAGTCGCTCGGCAGCCTCACGCGCCTGCCCGAGGTCGGGCACGATCACAGTGCGGCAGTCCTGGAGATAGCGTGTGACTAGACCCGCCCCAACCAGGCTGCGCGTGACTACCAGCAACACGGGCACAGGCTCCGGCACGACGCGCGCCATCTCCGGCGACCTGCTGCGCTCCAGGTCGAGGACTGACGCGCCCCGCTCTGAGATGGGCACAGTGAAATAGAACGTGCTCCCCTTCCCCACTTCGCTTTCCGCCCAGATCCGGCCGCCGTGCATCTGGACGAAACGTCTGGAGATCGCCAGCCCCAGCCCGACTCCCCCGTGTCTGCGGCGTCGCGTGCCGTCAGCCTGCTGAAACTCCTCGAAGATGCGTCCAAGGTCTTCGGGGGCAATGCCGATGCCCGTATCCGCCACGGAGAACACCATCTCCGGCCCGACGCGGCGGACTGCGACGGAGATCCGACCGCGCTCGGTGAAGCGCGCGGCATTGTTGAGCAGGTTGAACAACACCTGCCGGATGCGCGTCGGATCGACCCACAGTGCAGGCAGCTCGGGTTCGATCTCCGTGATGAGCGTCAAGCCGCGGCCCCGGATGGCGCTCTCGGCAGTCGCAATCGCCTCGCGCATCAATGCCACCGGATCGGTTTCCTCCGGGACGATGGTCATCTCGGCCGCCTCGATGCGGGCCAGATCGAGCACGTCATTCACCAGGCTCTGCAGGTGACGCGCATTGCGCGCCACGATCGTCAGATCACGCTGATAGGCGGGCGGCAGAGGGGCCCCGTAGTATTCGGGCGACTGGGTGATCAGCTCGGCGAACCCTACGATCAGGTTCAGGGGGGTGCGCAGCTCATGGCTGATCGTCTGGGCAAAC
>CAYRFV010000376.1:0-4636 GCA_964423545.1 uncultured Anaerolineales bacterium
CAGCGCCCACCCGACAAGACCCGCAAGCAACAATCCACACAACAAACCGCCACCGTGAAATGCCGGGGCGGAAAGCTGCCACAGCAGCAATCCATGTCTCTCCAAGTGTTGCAGGGCCAGCAACCCATTCACGCCGGCGAAACCCATGATCATCGCACATCGCCGTTGGGCGCCGGCGCTTTCCATCGCCAGCGCGAACAGCATTCCGAGCAGGCACCACCACACCACCGCGTAGAGTGGATAGCTCAGCCCCGTGTCGCCCCCCAGCCAGAAACACGGCAGGTAGAGCAGGTAGTCCGGGAACCAAAACGTCGCGAATCCGTAGGTCCATCCCGTCACCGGATACGGCTCATTGAACAGCGCCCGCAGGAAAACGTGCGGCAGGAGCAGGTCGCTGTTCACCGATCCATGAAAACAACGGCTCGCAAGCGCCAGACTCTGCGTCACCACCCCCCCCGCTACCAACGCCAGCGCGAGCCACCACAGCATTCCCCCACCCCAGCGCACACCCGTGCTGCCCAGGTCGCTTCCCGGCTGTGTGTCTGCGTTTGTTTCAGCTTTAGACATACGGATTGCCGATTCAACTCAGCAGGCCCGACCGCCGCTGTATCCTGTCACGCCTCTCGGCAACGACGCAAGCCATCAACAATAGTCCTCTATCCCACACCCGCGCCGGTGCTATACTCCCGCCACGTGAAACCCGAGTTCAAGTCGCTGACACTGAACGAGCTTTCAGCGTTGCTCAAGGAGAGCGGCCAGCCGTCCTATCGCGCCCGACAGGTCATGCAGTGGGCCTACGAGCGCGCGGCGGAATCGTTCGACGCCATGAGCAACCTGCCCGCGCCGTTGCGGCAGTGGCTCACGGAAAAGTTTGACCTCTGGACCGTCCGCGAACTGCGCGATCAACACTCCACCGACACCACCGAGAAGTTCCTCTGGCGGTTGCGCGACCAGCAGCTTGTCGAGACCGTCCTCATCCCCGCCACGCCCGGCCTGACCTCGCGAGCCGACCGCCACACCGTTTGCGTCTCCACGCAGGTCGGCTGCGCCTACGGCTGCAAGTTCTGCGCAAGCGGCCTGGCCGGTTTCCGGCGCAACCTCACCGCCGGCGAGATCGTGGACCAGATCCTCGCCATCATCCGCATCGGACGCACCGCCGGCATCCGCGTCGCCGGCGAGACCGGCCAGCCCGACCCCGATTTCCGCATCAACAACATCGTCATCATGGGCATGGGCGAACCGCTGGCTAACTACACCAACCTGATGAAGACGTTGCGCATCATCAACGCTCCGTGGGGCCTCGGCATCGGCGCGCGCAAGATCACCGTCTCCACCAGCGGCCTCGCCCCGCAAATCCGCACTCTCGCCGACGAACCGATGCAGTTCCGGCTCGCCGTCTCGCTCCACGCCCCCACCGACGAGGTTCGCGCGCAGATCATGCCCATCAACCGCAAGCATCCGCTGGAGGAGCTGGTCGCTGCCTGCGAATACTACGGCCGCGTCAAGAGACGGATGCTGACCTTCGAGTATATCCTCATCGAAGACCTGAACGACTCGTTTGAACTGGCCGCCAGGCTCGCCGCGCTGGCCCGGCAGGTCCACGCCAAGGTCAACCTCATCCCCTACAACACCGTCGAGGGTCTGCCGTGGCGCCGGCCGCCCACCAACCGCCTCCTGGCGTTCGCCCAGCAACTCAAGAAACATGGCATCATCGCCACGCTCCGCGTTGACAAAGGCACCGACATCGCCGCCGCCTGCGGCCAGTTGAGATTGAAGACAGACCGTGAGAATGACGCAAATAAATGAGAAACCACGGAACACACTGAAAACACGGAAAACAAATCCAGATTATCAATCTTCTGCTTCCGTGTGTTCCGTGTATTCCGTGGTTAACTTAAAATGAAATCTTTCGAGTTCTTCGACCATACCGCTGACATCGGCGTCCACGCCTATGGCCGCACGCTGGAGGAACTCTTCGCCAACGCCGCCCGCGCCCTCTACGAAGCCCAGGGCCGTTTCGCGACCAAAGAGCGCGCCGTCTTCAAAGTCGAACTGGAAGCCGCCGACACCGCCGAACTGCTCGTCCACTGGCTGGCCGAACTGCTGTTCCTGTTCAGCGCCCGCCAGCTTTACTTCGACCATTTCCGTCTCCAGATCACCGACGGCACGAAGCTCGTCGCCCAGATGGACGGCGGCCCCGTGGACTTCAGCCAGTCCGAAGCCTCCGAGGAGATCAAAGCCGTCACCTACCACCAACTCGAAGTTAAACAAGCCCCCGACGGTTGGACTGCCACGGTGATTTTTGACGTTTAGGCTCGTCCGCCCAACGCTTCTCGCGCAGCACAATCTCCGCGACCAGCCGATGGCTGACAATGAATCCGTCACGAATCAGGAACCGACCACTACAATGACAGTTGTTGACCGAGTTGGGTGAAGTGCTTGTTCATTTCTTGCGTGGTTGGTCGGAAATCTTGTCATACAACGTGATTCCGAAACGGCGAGTCACTTTCTGCCAAGTGGTAAACCCCAAATAGTGTTGTTCATAGAGACAACTCGCTTCGTTGGCACTGAGGTGAGGCCAAGAAGGAACAGCAACGTCATAACCACGGTCGAGACGCTCTGTTTCATGTGCCGCCGCGCTGTTTTCCTCAACAATGACTAGCATAAAGAAATCATCTTGCCGATAGGGAGCCACTCTCAAGGCGTCCAGATTGCGAAATATCTGGTTTCTTTGCAGATCCCATTTAATTGACTTCGACAAACGGTCGGTGCGTTTCCCCTCAATAAAGACAGTGGCTTTCTCGGCGAATATGGCGCAATCAACTTTCGTCGTGCCTTCCAACACCCACCAAGTGCCTCTCCCAGATCGAATGCGGCCTGAATCAAGTTTCTGTAGTCCTTCAGCAACTGTTTGAGCGTCACCATCAACGAGCTGTTTTCGCTTCAGGTTGACAGCTTGGCTCTTGCTCCGCGTTAGGATCTTTGGATTTTCTTCAGTGGCAGCGCGAAGCCGATCTGTCGAAACAAGCAGGGCTTTGAGATAGTCTGGAGCAGATGCCACACACCATTCGAAACATTTCTCAGCAGGAGGCTCACGTTGCAGGTTTCCTACCCAATCAAATCCGCCAGCACAGCACGCATTAGCACGGCTGCCCAGCGAAAGCAGCACAGATAGCCAATCAGCAGCGGGACGCTGCAAGAGGTCGCCGAGTATCGGTTGAACTCTGGTTAAAGAGCTGTCTTTTTCCCCCATAACGCTCTCCAATTGTCTCGCACATCAGTCCTGCCGGTAACGACGATGGAGATCCTCCAACTCACTTCGGCTGCGGTGCCTCACCCGCATCCACGCGCCTCCAGAATTCCTTTGCCGGCAGGTTGTTGATTGTTCGCAAAGTCTGGATTGAGCGAAGGATTTCAGCGTCTCGATCAGCCACAAAGTCGCAACGCAATTCGCGCAGCTTTGGCATTTCTTTCAGCGGAGTGAGATCGGTGACTTTTGCTCTATCTACTTGTAGGAATTCCAGCGGCATACCTTTGAGCGGCGACAAGTCTGATACTTTAGTTTTACAGCATGTCAGTTTTTGCAGAGGCATTCCCCGCAATGGAACAAGATCGGTCAAGCGACGACAATCAGTGAAGTTAAGCTCCCTCAAAAGCATACCTGCGAGGGGCGAAAGATCTCCACCAAAGCGACGACAGTCGCTTAAGTTAAGCTCCCTCAAAGGCATGCCTTTGAGCGGCGAAATATCCACGACTCCTGCACAACGGCTGCAATCAAGAATGATTAACTGCATCCCGCGCAGCGGCGACAGATCATTAACGTATGGATCCCACCCCTTCCTCTCGAATCTAAGGACCTTAAGATTTGTCAAGGCACGCACAGGCCAGAGATTCATCACTCCGTATCCGGGAAAGCTCAACTCTATCACCTCTGCATTTTTTATGAGGTAGTTGACCTTGCCGTAAGATTTCGGGTTTACTTCCTTGAGTTTCGCTGCCACACGCTTGATACGTTCAGCCGGGGGCAAGCGTGAGAAGGCGGGGGTAAATAAATCACGAACTTCCGGCGGCACTTCGTCTGGTGGCTTAGGTTGTGAAAACGTCGGCACAGGCCCGACAGTTGTTGAGGCGTCGCCTACGACTTGACTTGCCGACGTGCCAGATGCGCTGGCCGGACGCAATCGGCCTACGGAGGGTGTGGCTCCTGAGCCGACACGCATCCAAAATGCACTTGCCGGCGTGTCGTTAATCTTCGCCAGCGTTGTCATCCCTTGCAGGATGGCAGCATCCCGTTTTGCAACGAAATCGCATTTCAGCTCTCGCAATGGCGCTGCCTTGATTGGCGAGAGGTCGGTGACTCTTGTGTTGTTGCACCAGAACACCGTCAGCGGCATGCCTTCCAACGGCGAAAGATCAGTCACTGTTGTGTCGTTCACGCTCAGCACGCTTAGCTTCATCCCCGAAAGCGGTGAGAGGTCGCTCACTTGCGTGCCACCGCAGCTCAACACCGTCAGCGGCATGCCTCTGAGCGGTGACAGGTCAGTGACCGGATTGCCATTACACCACAGGCTTTTCAGCGGTAAACCCTGCAACGCAGACAGATCGCCCACCGCACCATTCTGGTTCGGCGCTGCCG
>CAYRFV010000377.1:0-4631 GCA_964423545.1 uncultured Anaerolineales bacterium
CACGCCGTCAGCATCTCCCTACCATCGCCTAAAAACAAATCGTGGATGCACCCGCGGCTGTGGGAGGGGAGGGCCGCAGGGAGGGAGGGGGGCGCGTGCATGCGTCGTCGGCGTCTGCTGCGCGAGGGCCAATGTGATTTGACAGAAGTCCCCTGCCCCGGCTACACTTGGTTTCACAATCGAAGACCCGTTGAGGGGGCGTAGTGTAGCGGTTAACACGTCGGCCTGTCAAGCCGAAGATCGCGGGTTCGATCCCCGTCGCTCCCGTAGCTCCAATACTCGAAGAGGGCGTAAAAGCCAGGCTGTGGCTGTACGCCCTCGATTTTTTCACCCCGTACGTGAACGGTGGAAAGTATGGTTTGCAGTAATGCTTTCTGTTCCAGAACGGCTGTGTTCTCCCACAGCGTGGGGAAACGGGTAATCAGTCGAACGGCTTCCAGGATAGCGCCGTTCTGGCCATTGGTCAAACGCACGGAATCACGTCGATAGGCCAACTCCTCTTCATCGAACTTGGCGCGGCTGATCTTGCCGGCCAGGTAGAGTTCAATGACACGCTCGTAGCGCGCCCGTAACTCCACCCGTGCTGGCTACCTTGCTCATCCATTCGGTTCTTCGAGACTCAAGGCTCCGTGGCGACGTTCGGATTGGGCACTCAACCCCTGATTGGATCGGCCCAACGGGCCTGGCAATGCCTGAAGATGAAGGCTTGCGATGAAACGAGGTCGCTGAAGAGCATCAATCAAGCCGTCAACTGGAGCGAAAAATCGTCACCAGGGCGCGCTGACGCCACCCGACACCATTCCCAGGCGCAGATGCGAAACCGTCAGCCTGTGAATTCAGCGCTCAGGCGGCGCGGCGATAGTCGTGATGGAGACCGCCGAGCACGGGGAAGGCGAAGATCTTGCCCGTCGGCGGCGGCTCAACCTTTGGCGGCGGCACAGGAATGCGCTGGCCTATCCCCTGGTGAGGTCGGGCGTGGTTGAAGTAATTGGCGTACTCTCTGACCACTTTGGACAGATGGCGCTCGTTGAGGATGAGCATGTACTCCAGACACTCGCGATGGAGGCTGGCAAGAAACCTCTCGCAAAAGGAATTCGCGTTGGGAGCCCGGACGGGGGTGCGGATGACTTCTATACCTGAGCCGGCGGCGACGGCTTCGAAGTGAGGGCCGTACTTGCTGTCGTTGTCGCGGATGAGGAAGCGGGGATGCTCACCCCAGGGGGTTGCTTCGCGGAGCTGCTGGGCCACCCAGGCATCTGTCGGATGGGCTGTGACGGCCGTATGGACGATCCTGCGTGAGGACAGCTCGATGATGACGAAGACGAATATGGGGGCGAAGAAGAGGTTGTACACCTGTGTGAAGTCGCAGGCCCAGATCTGGTCGGCGTGGTTCCGCAGGAAGGTCCCCCAATTCTGGTTCGAGGGCGAGGTTGCAGGTGAGGTTTCCGGGGGCAGGTAGCGTTGAATGGTTCGTTTGCTGATCTTGATGCCCAACTTGAGGAGTTCGCCGCGGATGCGTTCGGCGCCCCAGGTGATGTTCTCAGAGCGCATCTGCTTGATCAGGACGATGATTTCGGGTGTGATCCGGGTTTGCGGCGTCTTGGGTTTGGACTTGCGGCGCCAGACCAGGCGGAACAGCCGGCGATGCCAACGGAGGAGCGTATCGGGCTGGATGATGAGAAGCGCTTGCCTCCAGAAGGGCGTCGCTCTGGCCAGGAGCAGGAGCCTCAGCCGGTCCCGATTGCTGAGTCGGGGGTGTTTGACCTGGCGCTGGAGGATGATCAGTTGCTGTCGTAGGAGGGCGTTCTCGGCGACAAGCTGGGTCTTGCTGCGCACCGTATCCTTGGCGGCTCCTGCAAGCAGCGAACCAGTGTCGGGTTTGAGGCTGTGCCGTATCCGATCGCCAATCTGGTGAGCGATGCTGAGGATCTTGGATCGGAGGCGACTGAGGATAGTGAACAAGGCGTTGATAGCTCCCGGAATCTGGGGGTGAGACCGGGAGGATATCAGTCGTCGTTGTCAGAATCAAGCCTGCAAAGTGCCCAAGTTAGAACGGATGAGTCAGGTAGCCAGCACGACCTTGGCGCATCGGGTTCGCATCCCTTGCAGCCACCACTGAGTCGCACTGATGGTCGTAGAATTCCTGACGTAGACCTCGATATTTTATCAACCGTGTTCATTGGGAGGGCCACTCGACCTTGCAAGGTGCCTCGAAATAGGCTACAATTAGTCTAACTGAGATTAGACTAATTGTAGTTAGATTAATGAGGTGTCCTGATGTTTGTCGATCGCGAGTCCGAACTAGCGGCCCTGGAGACAGCCTGGCGTTCCGAACATGCCGAGTTCATCGTCGTCTATGGCCGCCGCCGTGTCGGTAAGACGGCGCTGCTACGCGCCTTCTGCGAGAGCCGTCAACACGCCTTCTGGGTGGCCAGCCTGAGTTCAGAGACGTTGTTGCGACGCAGCTTCACCGACGCGGTGTGGCAAGTAGACCATCCCACTGGCGGTCAGGCTGGCTATAGCTATGAGAGTTGGGAACGAGCCTTTGTGGCGCTGGGCGAGTTGGCCCAAGATCGCCGGCTCGTTGTTGTCATCGACGAGTTCCCTTACCTGGTCAACGCCGACCCCAGCATCCCCTCTGTTCTGCAAAAGGTCTGGGATGAGCACTTGCAGCATACCCGGCTGATGCTGATCCTCTGCGGTTCACATATCGGGATGATGGAACGTGAGCTGTTGCTGTACCGGGCTCCGTTATACGGCCGGCGCACCGGCCAGATTCACCTGCGCCCTCTGCCCCTACGGGCGACCACGGCGCTCTTTCCCGAATACGATGCTGTGCAACAGATCGAGACCTATGCCGTGTTGGGAGGCATCCCAGCCTACCTGACCCAATGGGACAGCCACCAGTCGCTTCTGGCCAATGTTGAGCAGCGCATCCTGAATCCAGCGAGCTATCTGTACCTGGAGCCACAGTTCTTGTTGCGCGAGGAGCTCCAGGAACCGCGCAATTACTTCGCACTACTGCAGGCCATCGCCCAGGGCAAAACCCGGCTGAACGAGATCATCCAGACCACCGGGATGGAGCGCGGCCCGGCCTCGCGCTACCTGGCTATCCTCCAGGATCTGCACCTGGTCGAACGTCGAGTGCCTGTCACCGAGCGCCAACCTGACAAGAGCCGGCGCGGCATCTATCGTCTGCGCGACCCTTTTTTGGCCTTCTGGTTCCGCTTCGTCGCTCCGCATTTCTCAACTTTGGAGGTCGGGCATACGGCGCCAATCGCCCGGCGGGTCGCCGACGAGTTAAGCCAGTTTGTAGGACCAGTGTTCGAGGATTTGTGTCGCGAGTGGGTCATGGAGCAGGCTGCATTACGGCGTCTGCCTTTTCTGCCAGAACGGATTGGGGCTTGGTGGAACAACGAAGAAGAGATTGACCTGGTAGCGGTGGGCGAGGAAGTGCTGTTGGTCGGCGAATGCAAGTGGACCAGTCGGCCTGTCGGTACGAATATCCTCGACGATCTCAAGCGTAAAGCCTACCTGCTGATGGGGTCCGAAAGGAAGGTCGGGGCAACGTCGGCGGCCGGTGCGCAGCCACAGTACGCCCTGTTCGCGCGTTCGGGGTTCACGCCCGGACTAGAGGCCGTGGCGCGCGATGAAGGCATCCTACTCATAGGGCCAAATGATCTGTTGGCTGCGCCAGCTACCGTTTCACCACCTCCAGATACGGCTCCTTCCACCGCCACTGATCGCCCTCGCGATAAGCCTCGCCGAGGAGTGGTGTGAACGGGTATTGGCTGAAGTCCGGCGTGCGCGCCCAGTACCCGGCCAGCAGCAGGTTCTGCGCCGTGATCGTGGCCGCAACTACGATGTCACTGAGGTGTTCGCCATCGGCGGTGACGGTGAGAAAGCACTCCTGGGGATCATACAGATGGTCGGTGGGGATGGCGCAGCCGGCGTAGATCATGGCGCCTGTGCCATCGCCAAAGCCCTCGATCAGGCAGCGGCTGCCGGCAACCAGCGGGACAGGCGCGACCGGGCTGGGGCAGCCCTCCTCCCAGACCGGGTCGATCAGGGTGAAGCGGATGCCATGAGGGTGGCGGTCGTACAGCGCCGATCCCCAGAAGGCATGCGCCACCTGTCCGTAGACATCCCGGTGCAGGAGCAGGTCGTAGCTCCGGCTGGCTTCGACGAACTCATAGCCCCAGCCGATGATGTGCTGCGCCCGCACCGGCCAGGCGGTGTCGGGGCCGAGCACGACGACATCGGTCTGAACCGGGACCGGCGTGGGTGTGGGCGCCGGTGTAGGCGTCGGTGTGGCTGTAGCCACCGATGGCAGCGAGCCCGACTGGGTGGCCGGACGCACGTAGCGCGCCGCTACCCATCCGGAGCGGGAACCGGCCTGCACGGCCAGCCAGGCACCGTCCCGGCTGCGCCCGCCCACGCGCAGCAGCGTACCACGGGGCAGGGAGGCGAGGACGGCGTAGCCGAGTCCGGGTCCGGCACGCAGACGCAGCGAGTTGACGGCCACGATGGCAGAGGTGGGAACAGCGGGCGTAGAGATACTTTCTGCGGTGGCAGAGACGGCCCGGGTCCAGGCGAGAGCAAGCAGGAACAGGGACAGGCAGAGGATGGCA
>CAYRFV010000378.1:0-4572 GCA_964423545.1 uncultured Anaerolineales bacterium
TGCACCTGGCAGGGCAGCCGGTCGGGACGGCCGTTGTTGAGAGCGATGAGCATCCGTTCACGTGAGTTCATAAGCGTCTCCGGGATGAGTTCGTCACGGGTTCCGCGAAGTTCGGCAGAACGGGTTGATTCCGTGCGATCCGAGTCAGGTCACCCGCCTTCGCACCGCTCGATCATATCACAGGGCATCGCCTGCCATCGCCCCTCGCGCTGCCGCAGGCGCAGGGTGGCAACCTCAAACGGTTCGAGCGCCAGCGGAAAGCTATCGCGCCCCCAGATCAGCGTGCCGGCTGCGGCGCGACCGTGGCGGCCCGTCACCCGCACGATGTAGCCGTCGCCGTCCTCGGCGAGCTTCAGCGCGGTCAGCTCCATGTCGGCGGAGGTGAGAGCCGCCAGCGAAGCGCTCGCAGGGCGCGCTCCTGGGTGGCTGTGCATGGTGATCGCGGGCAGCGCCAGGTTGAGCTCGCGCGCGCGGCGCACGACCGCAGCCTCGCGCCAATCGCCCACATGCGGCCGCAGCACAATCGTGAATTCCTGGCTGCCCTGGTCGAGCCAGTCGTAACGCAGTTTGCTGTCGAAAACATGCGGAGGCACATGATAGGCGTAGGGTGGGCAGCGCAAGACAGTCAGACGGACCACGCTGCCGTTCACGTCACAGCCGTACTTGCCGTCGTTGAGGAGCGCCAGCCCCGCGGTCAGTGCACGGCTGCCGCCGGCATCCCCCCACACATCCACCCACATCTGACCCGCGCGCTCCGTGCCGTCAGCCGGCCATTCAGAGAAGCCGAACGGCACATCGCGGACTGCTTTCGGCTCGGCGATGGCGACATCGCACGCCAGCTTGAGCATCCGCCAGCGCCCCTGCCAGAAGAGCCAGTTGCGGATCAGCAGCTCAGGTTCATCCCGGCGCACGATCAACTCCTGAAGGAGCGAGCCATGCGCGCCCTCGGCGCCCTCCTCGGCGTAGCTCCGCTCCACAAGCAGAGATGCCTGGAGCGGACCGTTCTCCGCCACGGTGATCTTCGCCCTGCCGAAAGCGCCGATCACCTTGTCCCAGCGCGTCTCTCGGTGCGACCAGGTGTCGCTGGTATCCTCCAGGACCTGCAGCACGTTCCAGCCTCCGGGTCCGACAAGCTCCAGCCCGGACTCCACATCCACACACGAGCGAATATGGCCCGTATCGGGGTCGAGGCTGACACGCAGGGATTCATTCTCCAGCGAGGTTGGCGTCACCTTCACATCCGAAGCGAGCTCTCCTTGAGGCAACCCCTTGGCGAAGCGGAAGACACGGTAGCCCAAAGGCGGCAGGCTGGCGCGAAAGACCAGTCGATGAATGCCGCGACCCTCCGGGCTGGTCAACGCTTCGTGCGAGGTGATCTTCTGCCATGCCACCGGTTCTCCACGGTCGTCAGCCAGACCCCAGCCGCCTGCCACCCAGGCATCCCACTCGGTCCACGGCTCATACTCCACGTACTGCTCGACCGGCCCGGCCGCCGGGTTGAAGAGAACCACCGTCCCGCCCGGGCCGCGCGTATCCACCCGCGCCGCCACGGCCCGGCCTGCATCGTCGGCGATCTCCTGCGCCGTGGCGATCACGCGCTGGAACGCTGCGATGGCATCATCGGCCGCGTCCTTCACGGTGCAGCCGCCCAGGATGTCGTGGAACTGGTTGAAACAGGCGCCGACCCAGAGCTGGCGCAGCGTGCGCAGCGTCTCGGCGGACGCGGTGCGAGCCGCCCAGAAGTGCGCCAGCGCCACCATCCGCTCAGCGACCAAGAGGCTGCACTCCGCGTGCCGGTGCACCCGTTTGAGCGCGCTGTTGGCCGAATAACAGCCGGTCGCGTGGAAGTAGAGCTCCGCAGCGACGGCCGGCCACTCCTCGGCGGTCGAGCGCACCGCGTCGAAATAGGCCTGCGGCGAGCTGAAACGGACCTCGATATCGTCGCGGCCAGGCTGCAGCGCGTGCAGCGCCTCGATCTGTGCGACCGTTGGCCCGCCGCCGTGGTTGCCCACGCCGAAAAAGCACATGGTATCGTCCAAGCCCGCCGGTTTCTCTGCCAGCGCACGACCGATGTGATCCACGAGATCGGTCGACCGTGTGCCATAGCTGCTCGCGATGCGGAACGCCATCACCCGACTGCCGTCGGGCGCCTGCCACCAGAACGCCTGCGACACCCCCGCCATCTCATGCGGGCCGGGTCGCATGAAGACGTAGGCCTCGCATCCGCACTTGCGAAAGATCTGCGGCAGCGTCTCTGCATGGCCGAAGCTGTCGACACAATAAGCCACGGCAGGCTCGACGCCCAGCATGTGCCGCATGTAGGCCTTACCCAACAAAAAATGGCGCACAAATGACTCGCCCTGCGGCAGGTTCATGTCGGGCTGAACGATCATGCCGTTGACGACATGCCAGCGGCCCTCCCGAATCCGCTGCACGATCTCGGCGAAGAGCTCGGGATCCTCCCGCTCGATCCAATCGTAGATCTGCGCTTCCCCTCGCACGAAGTGGAAGTCGGGATACTCCGCCAACCGGTCGGCGGCCGAGCGGCTGGTGGCAAGCGCCTCCGCGCGGCCCTCGGTCCAGCGCCAGAGCCAGGCCGGATCCAGGTGCGCCTGGCCGATCATATGGACGACGGTCTTGGTCATTGTGTGGCTCCATGTTTAGGTCGGGAATCGTGCTTCAGCGCAGAACGAGACGAATAGCCGCCACGCGTCGGACGCCGACATTGTTTGCTTGCACAGACAAAGGTTGATACTAAGCGAGCCTCGCTTCGTGTAAGGTAGCGATTGCCTGGAGGTGCATGGGTGATGGGACCGGTCCATGCAAGATTGGGTCGCCCGTAGTGTGCATGATCTCCGCCATCCGTGCAAGAAGCCGGACGATCGTCTCACGCATGTCAGCTTCTTGGGCAAGATTCCGGTGCTCCCAACGATCGGCGGCCAGATCGTACAGCTCCATCAAGGTGCGCGATTGGAAGATTGGGTTCACCGGGAAGACGGTGTCGGAGCGTGGGCGCAGTGAAGAAGAGGGGTCGTAGATCGTGTGCCCATTGGCGAAGTTCAGGATGAACTTGTGACGTTCGGTGCGCAGGCAGCGCATCGGGTGGTAGAAGCCACCGACGTAGGTCAACTCAGCAAACACATCATCCCGCTGCCGACCCACCAGCCCATCAAGCAGAGGCGTCAGAGAGAGACCTACGAGGCCGGGGGGCCGAGGCACGCCCAAAGCCTGAAGAATCGTAGGCAGCAGGTCGAGATTCGAGACCAGTCCGTCGATAGTTCGCCCTCCCGCCCAACCGACGCGGGGGAAGCGCACCAGGAAGGCGACTTCAATCCCAGGATCATAGAGCGAGCATTTGGCCCGGGGCATGGCGATGCCGTGATCGGTGGTGAAGATGACGAGGGTCGATTCCGCAAGCCCGAACGCGTCGATCGCCGCCAGGGTGCGGCCCACGTGCTCTTCCATGTGCGCGACGGCGCCTTGCAGCTCGGCTAGCTCCTCTCGGGTGCCAGGCGTATCCCTCAAGTAGCCCGGCACGGTCACGCCCAGGGCGTTATCGGGCTGCATGTACGTGCCGGTGAAGTACTGCTCGCCGTCGGGCCGAGGCGAAGGAATGCGGTGCGGTTCGTAGCACCCGGCCTGCAAGTAGAACGGCTCGCCCAACCCGGCCAGCTCGCGCAGCCGTCCTATGGCCGCGTCCGCCACGTGACGCGCCCGTCTGTCCGGTTCGTGGCGCTGAAAGCCAAGGCGAGCGGGGGGTAGCGCTGATTCGTGAATCTCACCGACGGCCTCGCAGCAGTAGCCAGCCTCACGCAGGTGCTGCGCCAGATGCCTTTCACCGTCATGCAGCTCCCAACCGCTCGCCGGCCCGGTCAGGCCCATCACACCGTTCTGGTGGGGGTAGCGGCCGGTGAACATGCCCGCCCGCGATGGGCTGCACAGCGGCGTCGTGTAGAATGCGTTTGTGAAACGCACCCCCTGTTCGGCCAGCCGATCCAAGTTCGGCGTGCGCACGGTCGGGCTGCCGTAGCAGCCGAGGAACCGGCCGAGGTCGTGACAGTGCAAGAGGATGATGTTAGGTCTAGGGTCGCTCATCTCGGTTTCCTAGAGACCCGACGCCTCGGCAAACGCTGACGAGGCCGGGTTCACGCCCGTGACCGTGGCAGCCGCAACCGGTGGAACCGACCCCGCTCCACGCGCTTCCAGCGTTGCGCGCACCGTCTCACCCCGGATACTCCAGAGCGCCTTTCGGCTCGACGCGGCCAGAGCCGCAGCCGTGCCGGCCGCTTCACCCAACGCCATCGCAGTGACGGTCACCCGCGTCGAGCTGGCTGCCAGCTGCGTTGCTGAATGACAGCGACCGGCTACCAGCAAGTTGGTGATCTTGTGGGGCACAAGCGACTGGTAGGGGATGTCGTAGGGCATAGGTTGCACTTTGGGCGTGTCCTGAGCGGAGCCGGCCGTCGCGCGATTCGGGTGCTGGTCGAGATACCAACAGCCCGTTGCGATGGCGTCGCTGAAACGCTTGCTTGCCACAATGTCATCCTCGGTCAGCACGTACTGGCCGACGAT
>CAYRFV010000379.1:0-4553 GCA_964423545.1 uncultured Anaerolineales bacterium
AAGTCGCCGAAGTGTTCGCCGAGCAGGAGCGTGAGTCGCGCAACCAGCTGCGCTTCATGTGGTACGCCGCCGAAGAGGCCGGCCTGGTCGGCTCGACGTTCTACGTCAACAATCTGAGCCAGGCCGAGCGCGACCAGATCGAGCTGATGCTCAACTTCGACATGATCGGCTCGCCGAACTTCGTGCGCTTCGTCTACGACGGGAACAACTCGTCCTTCCCCGTCGGGCCCGGCGTGCAGCAGGGGCCGCCCGGCTCGGGCGCGATCGAGCAGGTCTTCCTGGACTACTTCGCGTCGCAGGGGCTGGCGAACGAGCCTACGCCGTTCAGTGGCCGCTCGGACTACGGCCCGTTCATCACGACTGCAGGCATTCCGGCCGGTGGCTTGTTCACCGGCGCCGAAGGCGTCAAGACGCCTGCGCAGGCGGCCATCTATGGTGGCGTGGCCGGGCAGCAGTACGACCCGTGCTATCACCTGGCGTGCGACACCTTCGCTAACAACAGCGACGCGGCCCTCGACCAGATGTCAGACGCCGCCGCCCACGCCGTCCTGCTCTTCTCGAAGCGCAACTTCGATCAAGAGCCGCTGGTAGACCCGGCGCTGGCGGTGGGTGCGGCTCTGGCGGCTGCCAGCGAAGCTCAGGCCGAGCGCGAGGCGCAGCCGGCGGATTGGTGATTTCGACTGATGCCGTCAGCTCCAGAGCGGTGAGATCGCCCAGCCGTTTCAGGCGTCTCGTTGACCCGTTTCACATGCACGGAATGGCCTCGGCTTCTCACCGGGGCCATTCTGCTTGTGCGCTTGCCCACCACGCCAAACCCGCAGCCCTGTTCACAGGGCGCGCTCACGTAGCCCGGCGACTTGATCGCCGGGCGGCGCACGGACATGAAGGCGCGCGGACATGAGGTGTCCCGGCGCGCTCGTCTATATCGGCTGCGCGCGCGGGCGGCGCTTTTGTCTGAGCATATGTCACTTGCGCGATCCCGGCTTCGTGGCAGAATAGCGGCGTTCGGCCAAAGCCGAACCCGGCGCAACTGCGCGCGAATGCTCTCGTGATAAGCTTACTATCACGATGTCAAGTCCTTTCCGAAAGAGCGCATGAACACATCTCACAAAAGGCAGACTTTTGGAGTCAGCAGGCCAGTATGAACCGAACGGGCAATGCCGAACCACTGAACACGGCTGAGTTCAACACGTCAGCAAGCGTCGAGACGCAGCGGGCGATGTTATCCCTATCCTGGTATGCGAGCGTGCCAGGGGCAGCGGCTCACCTTACGTTATCCAGGGTTTCATCGCCACGGGTCGAGGGCGGTCCACGCTTATGGACGAGGGTCTGGTTAGCCTCATGGAGTCAAGCGGCCGACCCTCGGCCCGCCTGGCGTGCTGAACGTCGCGATGCTTCAGTGGTCCGGGTCGCACGTGCGGCGGTGTGCCCGCGACGCCTGAGTCAGATAGCGTTACATCGTCGCACCTCGTTGAAGAATCAGGGTGGCCGGGCGTTGGTCACGCAAGGTGGCCCACAAGATGCCCATGGCGCGACGTGCCGTAGCCACGAACGCGACGCCCTTGGGCTTCGACTGCTGAAGACGACGGTCGTACTGGCGCAGCACCGGCTGATGCAGGATGAGCGAGCGCAGCCCGTTCAACACGGCGCGGCGCAGATAGCCGTCACCGGTTTTGACCACGCGCTTGCCCCGGCCTTGGCGCTGGCGGATACCCGAATCGTTGCGCCCACTGACCAAGCCCGTTCGGCGAAACACCTGGCCAGCATAAGCGTAGTGAGCGGGGTCGCCGATGGCGGCGGCCAGACTGGCCACCTGGATATCACTCAGGCCTTTGAGTTTGGCCCAGATGGTGTACGGCGTTTGCGCCAGCAAGTCGCGCAGGCGGTCTTCCAGGTCGGCGATGTGGCGATCGACCTCCTCCAGCAGGGCCAGGTCGTGCTGCAGGAGTTCGCAGCGGATGGCGGCCAGTTCGGCATCCGGCAGCAGCACTTTGCGCGCGTAAGCCAGGATGTGAGCTGCGCGCAGGCGTCCCAGCGCATAGTGCTGGGCGTGGAAGTCGGCCACCAAGTCGGCGGGCGTCATGGCGATGAGTCGATGCGGGTCGGGACACACCCGGATCAGGTGCTGCAAGGTCTGGCAGGTCCAGAAATCGGTGGTGAACAGGGGCGAGTAGCGCTGCCGGGCCTCCGCGCCGATGAGCACCAGACCGGGGAAGATGCGATCCAAGTGACCCAGGATCTGGTTCTTGAGCATGGTGCGGATCTTGACCTTGCTCAGGCGCACCCGGTCCAGTTGCTGAAGGTGCAGGTACACCCCACTGGCGGGTTGGAAGGGCGACCCCTCGCCCCGGCGCAGCAGGTCGCCAATGGCGGCCACATCAATCTCGTCGGTCTTCTCGCGACGCATCAGCTGCTGGTCGCGGTTCTGCTTGACGGCGTAGGTGTTGATCAGCGTCACCGGCCGCGACCGCGCGCGCAGATGCCGCGCCACGTTCTCGAAGTAGTGACTGGTCGGTTCCAGCCCCACCAACACCACTTGGGCCTGCGTCTGGGCCACCGCCGCATCGATGGCTTGGCACAGTCGGTCAAACCCGCTCTGGAAGATGTCGATCTCAAAGGTCGGGGTCACGATCTCGCCCAAGGCGTCGTGGATCATCACCACGTGAAAGTACTTGCTGACATCCAGGGAGACGCACAGGATGCGCTCCAACGCAATTCCTCGAATCCGGTCGGCAAAGGCTTGTCCGCGTTTGCCGCGCAAATGGGTACGCTGTTTCCGGCTCATGGTTGGCACCTCCTGAGGATGACTGTGCCCATCCCTGAGGCCGGTGCGGGACTCAAACACTGTGCGTCTCCCACTGTTGACAGGGCACTCCGGCCTCTGCGGATGATGGGCGGGAGGCACTCTATCTCGAACCAGAGTGGTGTCAACCACTCGCGAAATCCATAATACCAGGAGTCATTTCCACTCCCTTATCTGGTGCGGAATCGCACCGCCGCTGGGGCACGCCAGGAGAGAAACAAAATGGGTTACTTTAGTTCCGGGGACCTTGACAAGGCCTTACGTGTACTGGCTTTACTGGCTCTTCTTTACCTCATCACTTTCGTCCTCTTTCCTATCATAGCAGCCCGTTATGCTTACAAGAGAGGCCAGACGACGTTGGCTTGGATCACGATCATATCGATCTTCTTGAGTCTTGGTTTTTTCGTTGGCCTTGCTGTCTGGCTATCCTCAAGAAAGTATCCGCCTTCACGCATCAGCATGCTCCTTGTATCCGTCATCATCGTCTTCACAATTGATTTGCTGAGCCAGGTGTTTTGTCTCTGGCGGCCAGGCTGCATCGGATCACAAGATGGATCCAGCCTATTCATCGTCTTCATCATGGTCGGCGTCGTTGCGCCGCCCGCGAATGGTTCAAGGGTTACTCGGTGGTTATATGCGATTGGGTTGATTGCGTGGTTCTTCCAACAGATTCGGTTCGCGCTTACTGGCAACAATTATGCAGGGTCTTACATTATCACCTTCTGGGTGCTGGTCACCGTAGTCGATGTAAGCATCGAAAGAACGCTCGCACTCGAACGACGCCATCCGCATGCGCTCAAATGGCTGGCCATGCTTTCTGTGATCGGGTCAGTCGTCTATCTGCTGCCTTACGCTCTAGCGACACGCGAGACGATTTGTGGGTGGACTCTTTCGATCTCGTGCAATGAAGTAGGGTATGTGCACATGCTGGGCAGCGTTAATGCCGGCATCATTTCTATCGTTCTGATGCTTGTGACAGCCATTGTCGGGAGACGGTATCTGAAACGAGTTGTCTCATCGGGTGCTCGACCACCCGCTGGACCGCACATGCAAGAGTCGGGCATAAGCATGTCACAGGACGCTACTGCATTAGCTGAACAACAGATCATCGAGTTCTACTCACTCATCGGACATCAGATAGAGCGCATCGTCCGGCGTGACGAGCGCACCTCGGACTTCCTCATCAAAGCCAGGGATGGAGAGAAGCGAGTTACGCGATGTGAATTGCGCGAAGAAGTCGACGATGCTCACGTGAAAGCCCTTTACCAGGTGATGCGAGAGGAAGGGGCTGCCCAGGCGGCAGTGATTACGACCGGATCTCTTTCTGCTAAAGCCCAGCGATTCGCAAACGGTAAACCGATCCGTCTGGTGGACTGGAGCGAATTCGAGTCTTTGTTAAGCCGGGCCCGGGCACAGGCTCAGAAAAAAGCGCAGGCGCAAGCCCCGCAGGTCGTTCCCCAACCGGTGGCTCCACCGCCCGAGCCGAAGGTAGAGCCGGCTCCCATTCCCCCAGAGCCGAAGGTTCAGCCGGTTCCCATGCGGCCTGCGCCCCAGCGAATACCCTTCGACCAATGGCTCCTCAGCGAGCGCAACATCAAGATTGCGCTGTACACCGGCGCGGCGCTGCTGGTGCTGGCGGGCCTGATCTCCGCCGGCGTGAACTGGGCGCGCCTCTCCGGCCCGGCTAAGTTTGCCATCACGCTCATGGTCACCGGGCTTATGTACCTGGGCGGCTACCTGCTGTTTCAGC
>CAYRFV010000380.1:0-4550 GCA_964423545.1 uncultured Anaerolineales bacterium
CGACTGAAGAGCGGAAGGACCTCAATCATGGCATCGTAGTGTGGCTGGAAGTCAGGTATATGCACCAAGCCCATTTCGTCGTGCGCAAAGGGTTCGAGTATGACGAGATCGAAAATGGTGAACGGGTCACGAAGTTTCTGAGACCGGGTTCAGCGTGGACGCGATTCGGGACGAGCAAAGGCAGAGAGTTGAGAGGGGATGATCAGAGTGTGCTCGTGGCTTTCAAAGATATACCATACCTAAGTACTGAGTACTGGAGGTCCTACTCCGATCAAACACGACCCGAGTTGCCTCAATTCTATCAACCGGTAGGCTGTACAGAGAGTTTGCGCGGCGGGGGGCCTGGGAGCGCCTGTGACCACGCGCTTAAGTATCTTGTTGACTGGCTGGACAACAAGCAGTCGAACTTGTATCTTGAAGGGGGTATTGGGTCGGGCAAGTCGACTGTCCTGAGGCAATACCATGGTTTCCTCTTGGATCGACTTCAGATGGATACGGACGATCGCAAGATACATGAACCGCCCCAGCAGTGGATTCCTGTCAGGGTAGATGTTCATGGCGAATCGTTTGCTGATGCGACCACAGTAGCGGACCTCGTGTTGAATCGCATCGAGGACTCTGGTCTGTCGTATGACTCCGAAGTAGGGCCGCGGCCTCCTGATTGGCATCGCAAGCTTCTTGAGAGTCCTGATCTTCGGTATGTCGTTCTGTTTGATGGCCTCGATGAGATGGATGACTCTGAAATCGATTGGAGCCGATCACTCGGAAGCATTCGGAGGTTCTGCGAGTCGCGACGATCGCGGATGAGAGCTATCCTGGCTGTACGCACTGGCTACAACATCTGGGATAGCAGTCGTTCAGGCTGGGACAGAATAGAGCTGAATCCTTTGCGCAAGGAGCAAGTGGAGGATAGCGCCAAGAAGTTGCTATACCCAGAAGCGCTCTTGCAGACGATCTTCCGGACACCTGATCTCAGCCGGTATGTGACCAACCCTCTCGCCATGGTCAGCCTTCTGTCCTTCGCGGCAGAACTTGAGGAGGAATGTAGGCGTGCAGAGCAGGCGCCCTTCTATGAGCTTGGTCAGTTTGTACATCGGCTCGTAAACGCTATCCTGGATCATGAGAGTCAGAAAGATAGCGGCCAGCGGAGGTACTTGCGTAGAGAGCGCAGGATCTCGGCGTTAGCAAAACTGGCGTGGAAGCTAGATGGCAAAGACGATCTCGCCCCACTGACTGTACTCGAAGAGGTATTTGGGGAGGAACAACTAGAGGAGGATGATCTGCTGAGGGCAAAACAGATGGGCATTCTGAGAGATCGGTCTGGGAGTGAATGGGAGTTTACGTCAGAATTGGTGAAGGCCTATTTCCTGACACGTCACGCTGTCGAGCTAGCGCGGTCCGCCGTCTTCCAGCAACCGCCCGTTGTAGACTGGGATGCTGCACTGAAGGGCTGTACGATGAGTTCACCGATCTGGACGGTCGCTGGGAATCTCCTGGTGTCAATACCACTCGGAGCGGAAGCCAAGCGGGTACTTCAGCCGTTCATGTTGCTGACTGGTTTGAACACGCCAGTCGATCTGAGCTAATCTTCGAGGAGGAAATACCATGACGTTGGAGATCAGTCCACAGGATATCACTAAGATCCTTGTCTATGGAGACGCCGAGGTGCTGGTCACGCAGTCCAAGGCTTTCGGCGAAGCCGCTCAAACTGCAGGGCTCACCAAGTCACAAATCCGCGGCATTTTCGGCACGGTGCGGCAGATCGACGCATCTTGGGACAAGACTGATCCCAAGCAAAACCTGCGCAAGGTTCTGCTCTTGAAGCCGCGACTGGCCTACCAGGCAGCGCGCGAATCCAAGGTGAAGCCATTAGCGAAGGTCTTGACAGATGCGATTGATGTGGTGGCAAAAGGTCGAGACGCTGCGGAGCAGGAATTGCGTTTTGGCTATTTTGTCGACTTGTTTGAAGCCATCTTGGCATACCACACCGCGGCTGGCGGCAGATAAGGAGAGAGATATCATGGCTACCGACAAGATTCGCAAAGTGATCCTGCACGGCCGCGTCTTCATTCGAGGCGATATCGTGGCCCTGACCGGCCTGCACATCGGCGGTGCGGCGGGCGCGCTGGAAATCGGCGGCGTGGACTCGCCGGTGATCCGTAACCCACTGGATTACCGGCCTTATATCCCCGGGTCCAGCCTGCGCGGCAAGATGCGCTCGCTGACGGAACGGCTTGAAGGCAGCGAGCAGAATTTCGCCGTGAACCGCGCGCGCGGCAAAGAGGTCTTCGTGCATACTTGTCAGGCTGGCAAAGCGCCGGCGGACGATGACGCTTATCGACGGAGGCGCGCCGAGTATCAAAGGGAGTTCCAGGGTTGCAGGGTTTGCTCCGTTTTCGGCGTGACAGGCGACGAGCCGGTGCCACATCCTACCAGTTTGATTGTTCGGGATGCGCATCTGAGCAGGCGGAGCATTGATCGGTTCGAAAAGGCCCAGACCGACTTCCCTTACACGGAGATCAAGTGGGAGGCGACGATCGATCGCGTGACCAGCGCTGCGACCCCGCGACAGATCGAGCGGGTTCCCGCGGGCGCGATCTTCGAGGGGTTCGAGCTGGTATATGGCATCTATGACGCAGCGGGGCTGAGCCACTTCCCGGTGGCGCTCAAGGCGCTGCAACTGGTGGAAGAGGATTACCTGGGCGGCCTCGGCTCGCGCGGCGGGGGGAAGGTGATCTTCCTGATCAAGGAAATCTACGCACGCAGAGGACAAGGCTATGAACGGGTCAACTGCGAGCTAAATCCGCAGCCTGAACCGCCTGCTCCCGAGATCAACCCACAGTCTGAGCCGCCCGGCATCCGTCTGACCGATGAGCTGGTCGAACAGATCACAGCATGGGTGAATGGGACTTTCGCCAGCGTCCACAACTAGGAGGGCCCATGAGCAGGTACACACGCGTACGGCTGGCGCCACGCGGGCCCTTCCGTTTCGGCGGCCGCGGGGTAGGAATGGAGCACAGCGAGGTGGGGCTGCCGGCCGACAGCCTTTTCTCCGCGCTGTGCATGACACTGGCCGAGCGCGCGGCGGGCGCGGTGGAGACACTACTAACACGATTCCCGCACGATGAGGAGCCGGCCGCGACGCCGTTCCGCCTGACCTCGTTGATGCCGTACGCAGCCGACGTCCACTTCTTGCCCTACCCCAAGATCGGCCCACCGAAGGTGACGGGCGCCGATGACTTGCGCCGGCGTAAACAGTTCAAGGAGCTCGCCTGGGTCTCGGAGGCGGTGTTTCGCCAGTTAGCGTCTGGCCAGCCACCCACGGATGCCCTTGACGCCAAGGGTTATCCGATCACGATCCAGAGCGGCAAGCTTTGGCTGACCCAGGCCGAACGCAACCGGCTCCTGATCTTCGAGGGCCGCAACCCAGAAACCCATGCCGTCGAGGCGCCCGTTTTGTGGCGCACCGTGCGACGGCCCCATGTTGCTGTGGATCGGGTGACGTCGGCGAGCGCGGTCTATAGCACCGGCGCAACGGTATTCAATCGGGTTGAGGTCACAGACGAAGTCGGGGAGAAGCAGGTGCTCACTGCCGGTCTGTACACCGTCATCGAGTGGCTGCCCGGCGGCGACGATCTGCGCAGTGACATCGAAGCGGCGTTCACAGCATTGGGCGCGGCTGGCATCGGCGGCGAGCGGAGCAGCGGTCACGGGCAGTTCGCCCCAGAGTTCATGACCCTGGAGAGCTGGGATGTCGGCGCCGGAGCGGGCGATTACTTCGCCACCCTGGCGCCCTACGCGCCCGCGGTTCAGGAACGCGACGTTATCGGGCCGGGCGCACGCTACGAAATCGTGCTGCGGCGCGGCTGGCTGGGATTGCCGGGGTACCAGAACCTGCAGCGCGGCACCGCGCGCATGATTGCCGATGGCAGCGTATTGTGCTGCCCCACTGCCGGTGCACCGCTGGGGATGCTGGTCGACGTGACTCCTGGCCTGCTGGCAGCGGTCGATGGCCGGCGCATCTATCGCTATGGCCTGGCATTTCCAGTGCGGATCGCGAATGCGGCAATGAGCGGAGGTGTTCCATGATCGCACGCAATCTGACCGCCCGGATCGAGCTGTTGAGCGATGTCCACATCGGCACGGGCACGGAGCTGATACGCGATGTGGATTGGATCGCGCCTGGCGACCGGTACGTGTACTTTGCGGACAGCGATCAACTCCTCGAGAAGGTGTTCGCTCGCGCTGAGGCAGATGGTAAAAACATGCACGAGGTCGCCAACACCCTTGCAGGCAGCACACTCACCACTCTCTACCGGGATCTGCACTGGCTGACTCCGGCAGATTTCGGTGAGAGGCATCCCCTCTTTCGCTATCGGTTGAGCGGGAACCCGGCCACCGTCGCGATTCGCGAACAGATCAAAGATGTCTGCGGCTGGCCGTATCTGCCTGGCTCAACTCTGAAGGGCGCTTTGCGGACAGTCCTTGCAACTGCAGCTGCTGAGGAAGTGAGACCCGATCTCAATCGGTTGGAATACAGCCGGACGTGG
>CAYRFV010000381.1:0-4537 GCA_964423545.1 uncultured Anaerolineales bacterium
CAGTTTTGAGCCGTTTTCAACGAATCAGGCTCTGATTGCACAACCGTTACGCTAGTCGAGCCCCAGTCTGCCGCCTCCCCATGATATGTCTGCCAGGCATGACGGTGACAGAAGCCCATTGCTTGCGATATCCGGATGCGTGTTTCCAGGTCATTGACGTTTTCCCACAACAGAAAACGCAGGTGCCGGTCTTCTGCATCACGACCAAGACGACACACCGGACAGCCCGGCAGGCGGAAGGCGATTTTTAGGTACATCAGGGTAATGTCGTCCATCGCATATCAGGCCGGCTGCAACAAAAAAGCCTCTACCAGTGGGAACTCGCTGGTAGAGGCTATCAGTCTTTCGACGGTCGGGGAGCCTCATCCCCATTCAATTGCCAGGCAGTTTACCACATTTCGCGAGAACCCCCAAAACCTTTCCGAGAGCAGCGGCCGGCGGGGCTGCCAAATGCAACAACCCTAGAACGGATCCCCACCACAGGGCCGTTCAATTCTCAGGGGCTGCAGATCGAGGCATAGCATCACTTCGTCGATGACAGCCAATCACAAGCGCGGCGCCTGAAGCAGAGAAAGCCTGTGTCGATCAGGGCGGCCGGCGTGACCGCCACAGCCGACTGACGCGCCGTGTGGCGTGAAAGCACAAGGCCCCAGCCTCGCACATGACCGCTCCAGATTTGACAGACGCGCGCGATCGGCGTAGAATCGTATTCATTGTGTTGAATGTGATGGAGTGATGCCAATGGATACCCTGGAGAACGCGGCCGCGCTGTTCAAGCTTTTGTCCCACCCTTCCCGCTTGGCGATCCTGCAGGTCCTGCGGGACGGCGAGGAGTGCGTCTGCCACATGGAGGCGGCGCTGGAGCTGCGCCAGGCGTACATCTCGCAGCAGCTTATGGTGCTGCGCCAGGCTGGGCTGGTGACCGACCGCCGCGAGGGCTGGAATGTCTTCTATCGAGTGGCCAAGCCCGAGGTATACGCGCTGTTGGATGCGGCGTTTGCCACCGTGCGACCCGAGGGCGCGTCCGTGCTGGTGATGCGCAAGGCAAAGGCGGCCGCGTGCCCCTGCCCCAAGTGCCAGCTTGAGCCGGCGCTGTGATTTTCAGGGCGCTCTTTTTTGGCCCAGCACATTCAGGGCGTCGAATGTGATTGGCTGACAATCGGCGGCCCGCAATCCGAAAACTTGTGAGGTGAAACATGGTCAACGTGAAGGTGCTCGGCACGGGATGTGCCAATTGTCAGCGGTTGGAGGCCAGCGTGCGTCGGGTCGTAGCGACGCAGGGGATCGAGGCGCAGATCGAGAAGGTCACCGACCTGGGCGAGATCATGAAGTACGCCATCCTGGCCACGCCGGGGCTGGTGATCGACGGCAAGCTGGTCGCGGCCGGTCGCGTGCCCGCGGAAAAAGACATCGCTGATTGGCTGCGGGCCGCGACGCTGTCCGGCTGAGGTAGAGCGCAACGTTCGGTCAGGAAGTCGAAATCATCAGGGGGAGGCAACATGGCAATCCAAGAAACAACGCCCGCGCGGCGCACTCTGCGCGCCGATCTGCCGATCTACGCCAAGCTGGCCGGCATCGCCCTGTTGTGGTGGGCGGCCTATTCGGTGTTGCTGCCGGTCAGCCAGTGGTTGACCTACAGCGTGCTAGGATTGGAGCGTGGCTCACAACTGGGTGAGTCGGTGGCCTTTTTCCTCTACGACGTGCCCAAAATCCTGCTCTTGCTCGCAGGTATGATCTTCCTGATCGGCATCGTGCGCACCTTCTTCAGCCCTGAGCGCACGCGGGCGCTGTTGGGCGGCAAACGCCAGGGGCTCGGCAACGTATTGGCGGCCACCCTCGGCATCGTGACCCCCTTCTGCTCCTGTTCGGCGGTGCCGCTCTTCATCGGCTTTGTTGAGTCGGGTATTCCGCTGGGGGTGACCTTCTCCTTTCTGATCGCCGCGCCGCTGATCAACGAGGTGGCGGTGATCATGCTGGGCGGCCTGTTTGGCTGGCAGGTAGCAGCCCTGTACATCGGCACGGGCCTGGTGATTGCCATCGTTGCCGGCATCGTGATCGGCCGGCTTCACCTGGAGCGCTACGTCGAGGATTTCGTCTGGCAGATTCAGATGGGCGCGAGCGGCCCGCAAGAGCAGCTCACCTGGCCGGAGCGCATCAGCCGTGCCACGGACAGCGTCAAGGAGATCGTCGGCAAAGTCTGGCCCTACGTCATCGTCGGCATCGCGATCGGCGCGGCCATCCATGGCTTCGTGCCCGAGAGCGCCCTGGCGAACATCATGGGCGAGCAGGCGTGGTGGAGCGTGCCGGCGGCCGTGCTGCTGGGCATCCCGCTGTATTCCAATGCAGCCGGGGTCATCCCCATCGTCGGCGCGCTGATCGACAAGGGCGCCAGCGTGGGCACCGGGCTGGCGTTTATGATGGCGGTGGTCGGCCTGAGCCTGCCCGAGATGATCATCCTGCGCCGGGTGCTCAAACCGCAACTGATCGCCGTCTTCATCGGCGTGCTGGCGCTGGCCATCATCCTCACCGGCTATCTGTTCAACCTGATCCTGTAAGTCGGGCAATGTGACAAGGAGAGATTTCCTATGGACGATCGTGACATCCTGATGGACGCGTTGAAATTCCATGGCCACCGCTGCTGGGCCAGCGTGGCGGGCGTGCGCGTCGGTCTGGCTGCGCTGCGGACGCTGGGCGTAAAGCGTTCAGGCGGCACGCAGCTCTACGCCATCCTGGAAACCGGCGAGGAGCACGGCGGCATGTGCTACGGCGATGGCGTGCAATATACCACCGGCTGCACCCTCGGCAAGGGCAACATCCGCAAGCATCCGCTGGGCAAGTTGGCGTTCACCCTGATCGACAAGGACAGCAATCGCGCCGTGCGCGTCAGCTATAAGCCCACGCTGCAGAAGCAGATCGCCGCGTCGGCTTTCATGCAGCAGCGCGCGGCCGGCTATCAGCCCGACGAGATCCCCGAGGCCGACCAGATGGAGTTGGTGGACCTGGTGTGGAACGCGCCGGAAGCGGATATCCTGACAGTGGGCGAGGTATTCACCTGCGAGCACAACTGGCTGCCTGAGGTCATGGGCTTCACCAAGTGCGAGTCGTGCGGCGAGCTGGTAGCGCATGCCTACGTGCGGCTGGTGGGTGACCGCAAGGTGTGCATCCCGTGCTCGGGATACGATCGCTAATATTGGCTTGTGCCAGCCAGAAGTCCTCCGGATTTCTGAGTTAGCCTGCCATTGAAGGAGCAAATCCTATGCGAAGCCCGCGTTGTCTGGGACGGCGTAACTGCTGCTTGTGTCAGGAGGGACGTGGGCCCGGCATCAAGCGCCCACCGCCTCGCCATTGACGGCTCGATCTACGGAAGCGTCATGACCTGGGATAACGAATCGTTCCAAGGAGGTGTAACGATGTCTCAAAGACCTGGTCCGATGCTTAGGGGACAGGTTCCGACCCTGGTGCTGCTCCTGGTCATCCTCGCGATCGCCCTGTGGACCTTTCTGTCTGGAGCAGCCAACTCCGGGGTCAGCGGCGCGCCAGCCGTGGATGCTGGCAGCGCGATCACCCTGGTAGCTGTCGGCTTCGCGGCCGGCGTACTGGGTGGCTTGATCGGCACCGGTGGCTGCAGCCTGATGCTGCCGATCATGCACTTCTGGATGGGCTACCCGGCGCCCCTCGCCGTGGGCACCACCTTGTTTGCCGTCATCTTCACCGCCATCAGCGGTGGCTATGGTCACCTGGTGCGCGGCAACGTGGACAAGCGGGCCGTAGCCTGGTTGGGTGGCGCGGGCATCGTGGGGGTGCTGCTGGGCTCCTGGCTCTTCGCGCTGCTCGCTGTTCACACCCAGTTGCTCGGCCTGATCCTGGGACTGGTGTTCCTCTGGCCAGCCATTCGCATGATCTGGGAGGGCGTCACCCAGCGCCAGATGCCCACACGCAAGGGCAACACAATTCCTGGGCCGGCATGGGGGTTGGCACTGTTCGGCTTTACGGTGGGCGTGCTCACCGGCGTGGCCGGCCTGGGTGGCGGTTATGCCCTAGTGCCGGGCCTGATCTACCTGTTCGGCGCCGCGGTCTACATCACCATGGGTACTTCACTTGCGGCCATGATTCCGCTGGCTGTGGTCGGCGGCGGCATCAAGTTGATCCAGGGCTTTGTGGTCGTGGGCGCGGGGCTGTTGCTGGCCCTGGGCACCATCGTCGGCGCCCAGGTCGGCTCAGCCATCATCAAGCGCTTCAAGCCCGCCACGCTGAAGCTGATCTTCGGCCTGTACTTCCTGTACGTAGCGGTGAAGTTCATCACCGCCTTCTTGGGAATCCGAATCTGGTGATGACCTGCCACCTCAGCAACAAGAAACAAGGCCTTTCTGATGCCGACTACACTTCTCTATCTGCTCAGCGCCGTGCTGGTGTTCGCCTTCTCCGGTCTGTTGGCCATGGCCGGGTTGGGTGCAGCGTTCCTGTTCGTGCCGCTGTTCTACTACCTGGGAGTGCCACTGGCCGAGGCCACGCCGACCGCCCTGCTGCTGAACGTCGT
>CAYRFV010000382.1:0-4536 GCA_964423545.1 uncultured Anaerolineales bacterium
TTTTTGTCAAAGTGCGCTCTGCCGTATGTGACCAACACAATCCGGAACCGAGTCCGGGCATCGCCGTCAGCGCGCTCTGCCTCGGTATCCTGCCGTTCGGCGCCAAGGTGGCCGAAGCCACCTCGTATGCCATCCTCGACACCCGACCGGAGGAATCGCTGCCCCCGCAGTATGCGGGGGTGGAGGCGGAGGGGCCGCTGGCCGCGTTGGCGCAGGTCGCCGAGGCGTGCGGCGCTTGAGATCCTTGCCTCGGACTCGATCGTTGGTCGCTCCCGGGGTGACGCCGTCAGGGCGGCGCGCCTCGATCCGGCCCGGCCACGCGCAGCGGCCGGGCTGTGACGGGCCCGACCGTGACGGCTTAGACTGCGGCGGTTACGACTGTCGCAGTCGAGCCCGCTTGGTGACTACCTCAGCGCCTTGCCTGCGTCCCACGCCTTCGCAATGCGGTCGCCAAGCTTATAGTAGAAGCCATCGGGGGTGAAGATGAGCGGGTCGAGCGCCGCCGCGTCGATCTTTTTGGGCCCGGCCAACACCCCCTCGTCGACGTGCGTCTCCACGATCTCGGCCAGGTAGAAGACGCCGGCCCCCGTGTCCACTTTCTTCACGATGCGGCATTCCAGGTTGAGCGGACATTCAGCGATCAACGGGGCGCTGATCCGTGCGGCGGGGGCCATCGTCCAACCGCACGTGGCGGCTTTGCGGGGATCGGTTGAGCCGCTGACCATGCCGCAGTAATCGACGCCCACCACCTGCGAACTGTGCGGCACGTTGACGGTGAAGCATCCTTCGCGTTCGATGAACGGTGTGGAGTAGTGGCTGGCGCCGATCTCGAGCGCGAGCAGCGGCGGGCTGCCGCCGACGATGCCGCACCAGGCGACCGTGAGGATGTTGGTGGAATCAGCGCCCGTCTTGACCGCCACCAACACGGCGGGCATCGGGAACAGATGGGTCGTCGGGCCGAGTTGTTTCTTCGCCATGGGCTCCTCTCCGTGCCACGGGTGATTCATGCGTCGAGCGGCACGCTCGACAGGCAGAAGGCGTGCTTGAGTGCGTAGTAACCCAGCGCGGCGTCAACAAAGGGATCATAGCCGGGCTGGCGCTGCACCATCATGCTGACCTCCATGCCGATCCAGCCGGTGTATCCGGCGGCATGCATGGCCCGCAGATAGCCGATGAAGTCGAACGGGCCTGAGCCGGGGGTCAGGAACTCATGGTAGGGGTAGATGCCGCGCTGATCCTTGACATGCGTATGGACGCTCCAGGGGACCATCTGAGGCACGCACTCAGCGATCGGAATGGCAAGAATATCGAAATGGCTGATGTCGAAGTTGATGCGCACGGCTGGGTGCCGAAGCTGCTCCATCAGCCAGACCGCTTTGCGCGGCAGATCGAACGCAGTGCCGGAGTGCGGCTCGCACGCCAAGATCACGCCTTTGCGCGCGGCATAGTCGCCGAGTGCTCCCACGCGCTCGACCACCCGTTCCTTCACGCGGCCCCAGTCGTCCACGTGGCCGCCAAGGAGACTGCACACGATCGGGGGCTGGCCTTCCTGGCGCAGCTCGTCCGCCAGGTCGATGGTGTCGCGCAGCCGCTGCAAGTTGGCGGCGTTCTGATCGGGGTCATCCTCGCAGATGGAGGTATGCCCGGCCACCGCCGAGATGACCAGGTCGTGCTCCCTGCAGAGCGTCCGGATGCGCGCCCTCATGGCGGCGTCGAGGCGGTGGAGGTCGGTGGGGAAGCGCGGGGTCACCGCCAGCTCGATCCCGCGATAGCCGATCTTCGCGATGGCCGGGATGGCTTCCTCGATGCCGACATGCATCATCCCCCAGGTGCAATAGCTGAGACGCATGGCTCCTCCAGGACAGAGTTCAAGGACCGGCGGCCGGGCCGCGACGCGGGCTTGCAGGGGGTGCACAGATGCGCGGCGAACTCGCCAGGCGGAATCCGTGCCATCCATGAGCCAGGTCCGGTCTCCAGCGGCCGGCCAGCTATCTGATGCCGAACAGGTGGGCCGCGTTGCCGTACAGGATTCGCTCCAGCGCTGCATCGCCGATGCCCCGCTCGCGCAGCCCCGCGAGCAGCGAGGCGTAACTGCGCGGCGGCCGCGACCGGCCGACCGGATGGCCGACATCGAAGCCCTCGCATGCATCCGATCCGAAGAGGATCTTCGAGGGCCCGAGGGCATCCACGCCCAACTCCACGCGGGCCGGGTCGACATAAGTCGTATCGACGAAGACGTTATCGTAGCGCTTCGCCAGCGGGATTGCCTCCAGCCGCAGATGCGCCAGGATCAGGACGACGTCAGGGTGCGATCTGATCAGCGGCGTGTACGCGCCTGCCGACATCGGCGTGCCGTCATGGTCGGCATGCGTCAGAATGGGCCAGCGGTGCGCCCGCGCCACGGCAAAGACCTCGTCCAGCGCCTGCGGTTCCACGGCATAGTGATCCAGCACCGGGTGGATCTTGATGCCGTAGAAGCCGTGCTCTGCGGCAAGCGCCACATCCGCCCGCCAGTCCGGATCGTGCGGGTTGATCCACAGCATCGCGCCCAACCGGTCGCCGTGCTGCTGCGCCATGGCGATCGCCTCGCGCGTGCCGGCTGCCTGGCCCACGGTGGTCGCCGTTGCGGAGGAAGCCAGCATGAAGCGCGCGCCCTCGCGATGGGCGATCGTGGACAAGTCAGCGGCGGTGAACACTTCGCCCACCACCCCGGGCAGGCGCCCGATGTGGGTATGGATATCGATCAAGGGGAAATCGAGCGCCAAGAGCACCTCCTGCCCGCCGCGGGATGCGATCCCCGCGGGGCGTGCGGGCCGCTGCAGCCGCCTCAGGGACGGCGTTCTGGGATCGCCGGACGCGCATCCGGCGGCGTCGAGGGCGTCGCGCCGTTGAGGCGGCCGGCTGGTTTCGCGGTTGGGGATGCCGCGCCGCCGTACTGCTGCTTCCAGCCCGCCTCCTTCACGGCCTCCCGCAGCGTTTCGAAGTCGCGGGCGATCTTTCCGAGCATGGCCTCGACCGGCAACCCGTATGGGCAGGCGCGATCGCACTTGCCGCAGTGGGTGCACGCCTGGATGCTCTGCACGGCGCGGGCGAAATGATCCTCTGCCGCGGCGCGCATCCAGGCCGCAACCGGCGCAGCCAGGAAGCCGTCCAGGCCCAGGGCGCGGTACTGGTTGTAGAAGGTGTCGTGATAGAGATAGACATCGATCGGAATCTCCGCCTCGCACACCGGCTGGCACCCCCGGTCGCAGATACGGCAGGCGGCCGTGTCCAGGCGCCATCGCCAGGCTTCGACCTCTGCTTCCTCCTGCGGAGTTAGCGCCATGGGGGAGCGGTCGAGCACGGCGGCATCCAGCTCCAGCTGCGCAACGCTGCTCACACCCGGCGCGATCGTGTGGATGGGCTGAGTGGCCAGCCAGGGCAGAGCGATGTTGGCCGGCGCCATGCCCACCGACATCGGCTTCATGACCGTGAGGCCGACGTCGCGCCGTTGCGCGGCCGGGATGACCTGATCGAGCGCCTCGCGGCGGACGATGTTCAGCGGCGCCATGCAGACATCGACCAGCCCGGTCTCGATCCCTTGCGCCAGCGCCGTCAGATCGCTGTGGCCCGCCAATCCCAACGCCCGCACCTTCCCCTGCGTCTTCGCCTTCAGGACCGCCTCGACCGATCCGCCGGGGGAGAAGTGCCCGGCCAGCATCTCCTGGGTGTAGGTGCGGAGGTAGAAGATGTCGAGGTAGTCGGTGTCGAGCTCGCGGAGGTCCTCCTCGATGCGGGCCATTGCGCCTGCAGCGGTCTGCTCCGCAGTCTTGGTCGCCACGACCAGCGCATCCCGGCGGCCACCGATGAGCGGACGCAGCATGGCGTTCGAGTTGCCGTAACGCCCGTCGAAGTAATTCACGCCCAGGTCCAGGCCGCGGCGATAGATGGCGCGGCCCGCTTCATCGTCGAGGAGCGCGATGTAGCCTCCGCCGATGCCTAGCAGCGACACCTGGAGGCCGGTGCGCCCGAGGCGACGCGTTTCGATGGCTTCTTCCCTTCCCCACTAGAGCCTGCGAGAGCCTGCGCTGCGGCGTTTGGGGATCACAGGCCCCAGTGTGCGTTGATCTCGGCTTCGTAGACCGCGGTCTGTTCGGTCTCGACCGCATCCACCGTCACTGGCCCGCCCAGGACGCCCGATTCCAGGCCGGCGAAACAGATGCCCAGGGCATGGCGGCCGGCCAATCCATCGACCTCGGGCTGCTCCCCCGTCAGGATGCATCGAGCGAACTCATGGTGCTCGATGGCAAGGAGCTTGCGGTCGCACGCCTGGAAGGGCAGGCTGAACGCGGCCGGACGAGGCGATCCGTACAGACGCTCGGAGATCGCGTCCAGGCGGTAGTTGGGCGCAAGTTCCAGGAGCGCGTCGCCCGTCAGATCGGAGCCGTCATCGAGGGTCAGGATCGGCGGCGCTCCGTTGCGGATGCCGCCACAGACAAGGGAGCCCTTCTCGCCGTAGATGACCCGCTGGCTGAACCCTCTGCCGTGGCCGGCGTA
>CAYRFV010000383.1:0-4514 GCA_964423545.1 uncultured Anaerolineales bacterium
CGACCAGATGACCGGAACGTCCCACGCGCTGTAAGCCCTGGCTGACGCTCTTCGGCGACTGGAGCTGGACGACCAGGTCCACGGCGCCGATGTCGATGCCGAGTTCCAGGGAGCTTGTGCCGACCAGCGCCGGCAGCCTGCCCGCCTTCAGCTCTTCTTCCATCTGGCGCCTGGACTCTTTGGACATGCTGCCGTGGTGCGCCCGGATCGGCCCGTCCGCGCCGATGGCGAACAGGCCGCGATCGCGCATGACGCCTCCCGGCGCCAGCACCGCCGTGCTGCCCGGCTCCACCTCCTCGGATCGTTCGGCGCTGATCTGCGCGTTGAGACGGTCGGCGGTCCGTTCGGCCAGGCGCCGGTTGTTGCAGAAAATCAGGGTGGAGCGGTGGCGCATGATGTCACCGACCACATGCGGGATCACGGTCGGCCAGACGCTCTCGCCGGGCAGGCTGCGGAAATCGTCCACCGGCGTCACCACTTGCAGGTCGAGCGGTTTGCGGTAGCCGGTGTCGATGATCGTGACGGGGCGCGGGGCGAGGCGGCGCGCAGGAGCGGGCGGCCCATCATCGGGAGCCGCTGGTCGGGCCTCGCCGCCTGTCTCCGGCAGCTCGCCCGCGATCTGCCATGCCTGTCCCCCCAGGAAGCGGGCTGCTTCTTCCAGCGGTCTCACGGTGGCCGACAGTCCGATGCGCTGGATGGGGGCGATGGCAGCGCCCCCCGCCAGCTGCTCCAGCCGTTCGAGGCTCAGAGACAGATGCGCGCCGCGCTTCTCGCCGACCAGCGTGTGGATCTCGTCCACGATGACCGTGTGCACGGTGCGGAGCATCTCACGGGCGCGCGGGCTGGTGAGCAAGAGGTAGAGCGATTCGGGCGTCGTGATCAGGACGTGCGGCGGCTGCTTGATCATCGCCATGCGCGCCGATCCGGGCGTGTCGCCGGTGCGGACGGCCACGCGCAGCGGAGGCAGGGCGATGCCCATCTGGCCCGCCGTCTCGCGGATGCCTGCCAGCGGCGCGGCCAGGTTGCGCTCGATATCGTTGTTGAGCGCCTTGAGGGGGGAGATATAGAGGAGATGCACCCCCTGGGGCTGCGGACCGCGTCCGATCGATGACGGTTCATCCGACGATGGGATGACCTCTCGAAAGATCCGATCGATCCCCCACAGAAACGCGGCCAGCGTCTTGCCCGAGCCGGTGGGCGCGAGGATGAGCGTGTGGTCGCCGCGCTGGATGGCGGGCCAGCCGGACGCCTGGGGCGGGGTTGGCGCGCCGAAGGTCCTCTCAAACCACGCGCGCACGGGCGCGGAGAACGCTGCAAGAGAATCGATCACGCATGCCTCCTCACCGGTCACGGCGGACGCGTCGCGGAGTGAAGAACAACTGTTCTGATTGTAGCACGGGAGGAGGGAAAAGTCAAAAGAGTTTGGAAGCGAGCTCCCCGCCAGCTCAGGTGAGCCGAGACAGCCGGCCCGCTCCCAGCCTGGCCTTTCGCGAGAGATGGAGCTCCCAGCCTGTCGGGTTGCGAGATGGCTCGTGAATGCCGTACGCGGCAGCGTGCTCAGGTTGGCGGTCGCGCAGGTCTGGCGCTCACTGCTTCCAGCGCCTGCCGCAGACGACCGCCGTGCGCATCCAGCGCGGCGTACGCCGCGTCGTAGTCTTCGATCCCGGACATCAGCGCAAAGATCGCCAACTTGGCCGAACCGTACCGATCGATCGCGCGGCGGGCTTCATCGTGACCTACGCCCGTCACTTCCCGCACGATATTCGTCGCGCGCTGGACGAGCTTGGCGTTGGATGCCTGCACATCGACCATCAGGTTGCTGTAGACTTTGCCCAGCCGGATCATGGAGGCCGTGGAGAGCATGTTCAAGACGAGCTTCTGTGTCGTGCCGCTTTTCAGCCGGGTGGAGCCGGTCACGACTTCCGGGCCGGAGCGCACGACGATGGGAAAATCCGCGAGCTGCGCCATCGCCGAGTCGGGTGTGTTGACGATGCAGCCAACCGTTGCGCCGATCTCCCGGGCAAAGCGCATTGCGCCCAGCGTATAGGGCGTCCGTCCGCTGGCAGCAATGCCCACCACGACATCATTAGCGCTCACATGGACGGCCGCGAGATCGGCCGCCCCCAGGCTGGCGTCATCCTCCGCACCCTCCACCGAGTGTCGCAGCGCCCGTTCGCCCCCTGCCATGATCCCCACCACCATCCCGGGATCGACCCCAAAGGTCGGTGGACACTCAGAGGCGTCGAGCACGCCCAGCCGGCCGCTCGTGCCCGCGCCGATGTAGATCAGCCGGCCGCCGCACGAGATCGCGTCGACGATCCGATCCACCAATGAGGCGATCACCGGAAGGCACGCCTGGATCGCCTGGGGCGCCAGGGCGTCCTGCCGGTTCATTTCGGTGACGATTTCGAGGCTGGACATGCGGTCCAGGTCGAAAGTGTCGGGATTGCGCTGTTCGGTGGTGAGCTGGCTCAGATCCACGTGCAGATCACCCTTCGACCAGTAGCAGTCGGATGCGGTTTACCAGGACCTCGGCGGCCTGCTCGCCAGCTGCGATGGCCTGGGTTGCCTGCTCGAAGCCGAACAGGATATCGATGTCTCTCGGCACATCGGGTCGGATCATCAGGTCGGGCGGCGCGTCCTTCAGCCGGAACTCGGTCAAAGCAGCCATCATGACCAACACGACATGCCACAGGTTGCTGAGTTGGACGGGCAGGCCGGGAGCCTGGATCGGCTCGACGACCGGCGGCAGGCCAGGTCGGTTGGCGCGAAAGTTGGGGAGGACGTCGACGGCGATCACGGCATCGGCGCCGAGCCTTCGGGCGACGTCAACCGGCACGTTGTTCAGCACTCCGCCGTCCATCAGGCGATACGGACCGATCTCCACGGGCGTGAAAACGCCGGGCACCGATAGGGTGGCGCGCACCGCCTCGACCACGTTACCCTCCGCCAGGTCGACCTCGCGGCCGGTCAGGATGTCCACCCCGGTCACCGCGAACGGAAGGCGCAGGTCGGCGAAAGTCAGTTCGGCGCCGAGCAGCGCGGTCAACATGTCGGTGATCCGGCTGCCGCCGAGCAGTCCGGCCGCGCCGAGCCGCAGATCGATCAACTTCATGATCTCGCGGCGTGACTGGCTGATGCGCAGCACTTCGTCCTCGATGCGCTTCGCAGAATAGCCGGTGGCATAGAGCGCGCCGACGATGCCCCCCATGCTTGTGCCGGCAATGACATCGACGGCGATCTGCTCGCGCTCGAGCACCTTCAGCACGCCGATGTGCGCGAGACCGCGCGCACCGCCGCCGCCCAGCGCAAGGCCGAGCTTTTTGCGTCCGACCCGTCCGCCGCTTTCATCCGGCATGGGATCCTCCACACAGATAATCGGAGAAGCGAGCCACGGAGGCGCGGGTGATTGGGACTGCCCAGGGACCCTTCCTTGGTCTTCCGCGTCTCCGCGGCCGAGAACACCCCTTACCCGCGATGGGCGAGCTCGCGCTTCTCGTACGACCGGATGTCATCCATGAACGCGTCGCCGACCGGGACTTCCTGTCTCAAGCAGTGGTAATCCCATACGGCGCCCCACGGCAGGCCCTTGATCTCCTCCAGCAGCGCGAGCCGGCCCGTGAAGTCGCCGGCCACCTCCATCTCACGCAGCTGCCCGAACGGTTCCAACAGCGCGATCAGCAGCCCGCGCAACGCAGAGCGCGTCCCGATGGTCCAGGCCGCCACACGATTGATGCTGGCATCGAAGAAGTCCAGCCCGATGTGCACACGATTGACGAAGTCGCCGCGCACGATCTCCTGAGTGATCGCCTGGAGATCATCGGAAAGCACGACGACATGATCGCTGTCCCAGCGCACGCCCCGGCTGACGTGCAATAGGATTTCGTCCAGGTAGAGCAATACCGACGAAATCTTGTCGGAGATCGTTTCGGTCGGATGGAAGTGGCCCGAATCCAGGCAGAGGAGCACCTGGTTCGCGACCGCGTAGCTCAGGTAGAATTCGTGCGAGCCGACGGTGTAGCTTTCAGCGCCCAGGCCGAACAGCTTCCCCTCCACCGCGTCCAGGTTGCAGCGCGGGTCGATTTTCTCGGCAAAGATGGCGTCCAACGATGCCTTCAGCAGCGCTCGCGGGGTCTTCCGATCCACCGGCGTGTCTTTGTAGCCATCCGGAATCCAGATGTTGGTGACACACGGCGTGCCGAGGGTCTTGCCGAAGTACTCACCGATTTTCCGGCTGGCGATGCAGTGATCGATCCAGAATTGGCGGACCCCGGCGTCGTAACTCGCCAGCGTCATGCCGCTCGCGGCCATCGGGTGTGAGAAGAGCGTGGGATTGAAGTCCAGTCCATGACCGTTGGCCTTCGCCCAGTCCACCCAGGCCCGGAAATGCTCCGGGCGCACTGCATCGCGCTCGATCTTGCGGTCCGCCTCAAGGTAGATGGCGTGAAGCGCCAGCCGATGCTTGCCCGGGATCAGGCTGTAGGTCAGATCGAGATCGCGGCGGAGCTCATCGG
>CAYRFV010000384.1:0-4454 GCA_964423545.1 uncultured Anaerolineales bacterium
TATGGAGGCGTTCATCGCCGCCGTGAAACGGCATGGCGCCTATCGGTCATCCGGCGCGGAGGCCGGGAGCCACTGAATGCCTTTCCCGGCTGCGGGTTACCCGCGTTTCCGTCAGTTGTCAATCGTCGCCTTGTGAGGTCAAAGAACCATGAACAGCCGCGAGCGTTTTCTTGAGGTCATGAATTTCAACACCGATGTCCGCTCACTCAAGTGGGAGTTCGGTTTCTGGGGCGAGAATATGACCCGCTGGTATGCGGAGGGTCTGCCCAAGAGGATCGGAACGAACATCCCCACCCGGCTGACCACCGTCAACGCATCGGTCTACACCACCGCGTGGACGCACGACTGGCGCCAGGGCCGCACCTACCTTGAGCAGTACTACGGCGAGCGCGAGCAGGAGATTCCGCTGCCCAAGGGAATCGGCGTCTGGGGCGGCGCGCTCTACTGGCCCAGCCAGGGCTTCCCTTTGGCGCTCGATATCCTGGACTACTTCGGCTTCGACAGGTCCACTGCCCAGGTGCCGGTGGAGCAAGTGTTCTGGCCGATGTTCGAGCCGGCGACGCTGGAGGAGACTGAGGCGTATGTCGTCTATACAGACGTGGACGGGGTGAAGCGGCGCTATCAAAAGGACGAAGGGGTGATCCCCAATGCGCTTGACTGGCCAATCAAAGACTGGGATAGCTGGAATCGGATCAAGGAAGAGCGGTTGCGGCTGGATCAGGTGCGGGCGCGTTTTCCGGCGAACTGGTCGGAGTGGGTCGAGACCTACAAGACACGCGACTACCCGTTGGCTGTCGGCGGGTACCCGTGCGGCTTCTTCGGTACGCTCGTCCACCTGGTCGGCTACGAGAACGTCTTCCTGAAGTACTACGACGCGCCGGATCTGGTGCACGACATCCTGGATCACTTCACCACCCTATGGATTGCCATCTGGGAGGAGATCCTGGCGGACGTCGAGGTGGACTGCTGCCACATCTGGGAGGATATGTCATCCACTAAAGGGGTGATGATCTCCAAGAAGATCTTCAACGCCTTCATGGCGCCCTGCTATCGTCGCGTCACCGACTTCCTGAAGGGCAAGGGGGTGAAAACGATCCTGGTGGACACGGACGGCAACTGCGAATCGCTCATCCCCTGGCTGTTGGATGTGGGCGTCACCGGTCTTTACCCTATGGAGGTCAGCGCAGGGATGGATGTGGTAAAGGCGCGCAAGCAGTATCCGCAGCTGCAGCTCCTGGGCGGCATCCCGAAATACGATATGGCGCTCGGCAAGGCGCGCATCGATGAATTCCTGGAGCCGGTCGGCTGGCTGCTCGAACAAGGCGGCTACGTGCCTTTCGGCGACCATCTGATCTCGCCGGGGGTGAGCTGGGAGCAGTTCAAGTACTACCGCGAACGGCTCAACGCGCTGATCGACAGCAAAGGAAGGATCTGACACCGCGCCCAGTGTTGGAGCAGCAGGAGACTCCTGCCACGCAACCCTGTGCGCCGCGTCTTCAGTGATGGCTGGAACCACAGCAACGTGCGTTCCGTCTACCCGGTGACTATCCTGCCAGCCTGCGTGCTGGCATCGCAAGGGAGGTGGCCTGTGCTCAAACGTCTGATGTTCGGATTGCTTGTCCTCGTTCTGCTGCTGCCTGCTGCCGCATCTGCGCAGCAGGCCGGCAATAAGGTGACCGGCTCGGTCACCTACCGGGAGCGAATCAGCCTCCCGCCTGCGGCGCGCGTGATCGTGGAGCTGCAAGACGTCTCGCGTGTCGATGCCCCGGCGCCGACCATCGCCACACAGACGATCGATCCGGCGGGCAAGGCGCCGCCTTATCCTTTCGAGCTGACCTACGATCCGGCCAAGATCGATGAGAAGAACACCTACGCGGTGCGCGCCACCATTCGCGATGGCGACAAGCTGTTGTTCACCAGCACTCAGCGGTATCCCGTGATCACGCGCGGCGCGCCGACCAGCGGGATCGAGATCGTTGTGCAGGCGGTGGGTGGCGCACCGGCGCCCGCAGCCCCGGCCGCGCTGCCCGCCACCGGCGCCGACGGCGCGCTGCTGGCGCTGGCGCTCGCTGCGGGTGTGGGGCTGATCGTGGCTGGCCTCTTGCTGCGACGCAGGACCTCCGCCTGACCGCGAAAGTCCTGCGGAATTGCTCCATCCCGCCGCCTGTGGTATAAGGGACGGAGCGTGATTGTCGGTGACGGCACCCGGTTTCGCCAGAGACCGGGTGCTTTTTGCGATGATGAGGTGACGAGATGGATGCGGGAAGGGCGCTGGCGAAAGTGGGTCTGTTCGGGATAGGGTTGGCGGCTTACTGGCCCCAATTCCCTGGTCTCAAGGAGCGGCTGGAGGGCTATCAGGCGCAGGTCGCGTCGCGTCTCTCGGGCATGGGTGCAGAGGTTGTCTCTGCCGGGTTAGTAGATTCCGCCCCCCTGGCGGCGGTCGCGGGCGATATGTTCGCCTGCGCGCAAGTCGATCTGATCATCTGTTACGTGGGCACCTATGCCACGGCCTCACAGGTGCTGCCGGCGGCTCAGCGCGGCAAGGCGCCCGTGCTGATCCTCAACCTGCAGCCCGCTCCCGCCCTCGACTACCCCAACACGGATACGGGAGAGTGGTTGGCGCACTGCTCGGCGTGCTGCGTGCCCGAAATCTCCAACGCCTTCGCCCGCAGCCGTATCCCGTTCAACGTGGTCAGCGGGCTGCTGGGTCCGGCGGAGGGGCGCGCCGGTCTCTACTTCGACCGGGCGTGGGGCGAGATCGCCGACTGGGTGGCCGCGGCGCGCGTCAAACGGGCCCTGAACGCTGCGCGCATCGGCTTCCTGGGCCACACTTACCCCGGCATGCTCGATATGTACTCCGACTTCACCATGCACCATGCCCAGCTCGGCGCGCACGTCGAGGTGCTGGAGATGGATGACTTGGACACGCGCGTGCGCCAGGCCACCGATGCCGAGATTGCAGCCAAGACCGCTGAGATCCACCGCGTGTTTGAGATCGCCCGACCCGGCCGCGATAGGATCTCGATGCCGGTGACGGAGGAGGCGTTGCGCTGGGCGGCGCGGGTGGCGGTCGGCCTTGACCGGCTGGTGGCTGACTTTGACCTGGATGGCCTCACCTACTATTATCGCGGCCTGGACGGCAACCCGAACGAAGAGCTCGGCGCGGGGGTGATCGTCGGCAACTCATTGCTGACCGCGCGGGGAATTCCTGCGTCCGGGGAAGGCGATCTCAAGACGTGTGTCGCCATGCTGGTGATGGATCGCCTGGGTGCAGGCGGCTCCTACACGGAATTCTATGCGATGGATTTCGTCGAGGATTTCGTCTTGATGGGCCACGACGGGCCGGGTCACATCGCGATCAGTGACGGCAGGCCTGTGCTGCGCGGGTTGGGGCTTTACCACGGCAAGCGCGGCTATGGCGTCTCAGTTGAGTTCAACGTGGTGACCGGACCCATCACCATCCTGGGCATGACGCAGACCGCCGAAGGCCGGCTCAAGCTGCTGGCGGCCGAGGGTCAGTCGATTTCCGGCCCCCGCCTGGAGATCGGCAACACCAACTCGCGCCTCAAGTTCGGCCCGGATCCGGCGGAGTTCATGAACCGGTGGTCGGAGGAGGGCCCGACGCATCACTGCGCGCTCGGCGTCGGGCATCAACTGGGCAAGATCCGCAAGCTCGCACGTCTGATGGGGATCGAGCTGGCGGTGATCAGCTGACCCTAATGGAGGAGGTTCGATGAAACGTGTTGGTTTCCTGTTGAAGGTGAAGCAGGACAAGATCGCCGAGTACAAGCGGCGCCACGAATCGGTCTGGCCGGAGATGCTGGACGCGCTGCGTCGCACCGGCTGGCGCAACTACTCGCTCTTCATGCGCGAGGATGGGCTGCTCTTCGGCTACTTCGAGGCGGACGAAAGCTTCCAGGCTTCCCTGGATGGGATGAGCAAGGAAGAAGTCAACGCCAGGTGGCAGGCGTTCATGGCGCCCTACTTCGAAGCGTTGGGCGGCAGGCGCGCCGACGAGGCGATGGTCGAACTGGAAGAGGTCTTTCATCTGGACTGAGGATGGACACCGTGAGCAACGACACCTTGAAACAACTTGTGGCCCTCTCCAACAGCCTGGGCCGGCCGGAAAACGATTATGTGATCCTGGGCGAGGGCAATACCTCCACGCGGTTGGATGAGAAAAGCTTCTACGTCAAGGCCAGCGGCACCGAACTGCGCACCATCACCGAGCGCGGCTTCGTGCAGGTCGCGTTCGATCGCGTGCTCAGCCTCTTGGAACGCGATGGGCTGACTGACGCCGACGTGAAGGCCGGGCTGGCCGCAGCTAAGGTCGATCCCGAGGCGCCCGGCCATCCCTCGGTGGAGACACTGCTCCACGGGCTGTGCCTGAACCTGCCCGGCATCAACTGGGTCGGTCACACGCACCCGGTGGCGATCAATGCGTTGACCTGCTC
>CAYRFV010000385.1:0-4438 GCA_964423545.1 uncultured Anaerolineales bacterium
CCAGGGCGCACAAATCGAGAACCGGATCGCTGCCCATCTGGAAGTCGCCGGCAGGGATCGTGACCCAGTCGAAAGGCAGGGGGTGTTCTCCCGGCAGGTGCGCCGGCCGCATTCGTTTGGGGTGCGAATGAACCGGCGTGGGTGGATGCGGTCGCGAATCGGCAGCCGCATCCTGTCCACCCTCCGCAAGCACCTGTTCGAGGTCATCCCCGGAACCGCACATCAGCGCCGCCAGGCGCCGGGCGACCAAAGTGAGCCGCGTGCGCCGCGGCGTCGAACCGCCGGCTGTCCCCATCGAAAGCCCACCTCCCGCGATTGTCTGCTCGATCAGGAAGCGCCACCCGCGGCGCGCCGGGCGTCACCGAATTCGGCTGTTCGCGCTCGACTGCCACAAGTCCGCGTTCGGACCAAGTTTCGCCTTCACCGGCTGGGTCAAGCGATCCAACTCCGCCAGCACGTCAGGCGACAGCGTCTGCTCGATACCGCGCAGCGACTCGGCCAGCTGGTCAGGCGTGCGCGTGCCAACAATGACCGTGGTCACACCCGGCTGCGCTGCAACCCACGCCAGAGCGAGGTCGGCCATCGTTGTTCCCTGGGCCTCAGCCAGCCGCGCCATGCCGTCGATCGCAGCAAACACCTCAGCTTCGGCGCCGGGCTCGCCGTGGCGCGTGCCGGGCCGGTCACCACTGAAGTGACGCGTGCGCCGCCGCGTGAGGGGGATCTCGTCTGCGCTGCGCCATCGCCCCGTGAGAAGCCCCTGCATCAACGGCATGTAGGCTGCCACGCCGATGCCGCGGCGGCGGCACATGGGCAGGATCTCAAACTCGATAGCCCGGTTGAGCAGGCTGTACCCGAGCTGGTTCACCTCGATGGGCGCGCCGGTGGCGAGCGCCTCGGTCAGCTGCATTGGCCCGAAGTTGCTCACACCGATCGCCCGTATCTTTCCTTCGTCCCGCAGCTTCGCCAACATCGCAAAGGCCTCCGCCGCAGAATAGTCGGTGATGGGCCAGTGCACCATATAGAGGTCGATCGTCTCAACACCCAGGCGTCGCAGGCTGGCCTCACAATGCTCCCTCAGGATCGCTGGTGCGGCGTTCTGCGGGCTGACCTTGGTGCCGATCACCGCCTCGGCACGGCGACCGGCGAGCGCCCGGCCCAATGCGGCTTCGCTGCGCCCCTCATTGTACCCCTCGGCGGTGTCGTAGTAGTTGATGCCGCGATCGAGCGCCTCTGCAATGATCTGGGCGGCGATGCGATCATCGTGCGGCCCCCAGTAATCACCTTCTTGACCGCCAAACGACCAACAGCCTAAGCCAAGCGCTGAAAGCTGAATCCCCGATGGGCTGAGCGTGCGTTTTTCCAAAAGAGCCTCCTGCTCCTCTACAGTCAGATTGTACGCGCCAATCATAATACGTCTCGTACAAATGCGCCAGATGCGCCAACATGCCGACGCGCGCCCCAGGCCGCCCGGTGTGCAACGACGCGGGGTACGCGAATAGACATTTGCAAGGCTGCTGTGTTACACTCGTTCCATGAAAAATCCTTCATGGAGCTTACTGATGCGAGATTCGATCTGGGATCTGGACATTCAGACCGCGCTGGACGCGGTGCGCACCCGTGGGACCAGCGACGTGCTGGCGATGGAAGCGACGCCGGCGCCGTTCCCATCGCCAGCCGACTGGCGTGACTCGTGGATCTATTTCATCATGGTGGATCGGTTCAACAATCCGGCCGCGCCGCCGCGCTTTTCCTGGGATGGCGCGCACGGCGCCTTCCAGGGCGGCACGCTGAACGGCATCCGGGCGCAACTGGATTACCTGCAAGGACTCGGCGCCGGTGCGTTGTGGCTGTCACCGGTCATGAAGAACTGCCAGTTTGAGGAGAGCTACCACGGCTACGGCATTCATGACTTTGTGGCGATCGATCCCCGGCTGGCATCGGATCCTGTGGAGGCGAAACGCAACCCGGCCCTGGTCGAACGCGAGCTGCGAGCGCTGGTCGACGCGGCGCACGAGCGCGGCATCTATGTGATCCTGGACATCGTGCTCAATCATGTGGGCGATGTGTTCGAATACGTGCTTGGAGACGGAGGCAGTGGCCTGGCGCCGTGGCGCGACGATCCTCCTTACGCGGTGCGCTGGCGTGATGCGGATGGTCGCGGCCGGGCCGACTGGTCCTCTCTGCCGGCGAACCCTCCGCGTGACACAGCGATCTGGCCCAGAGAGCTGCAGCGCACCGAGTTTCTGCGCCGGCGCGGCAACGCTTTCGACCGGCCGGCGTGGGAGCAGGAGGCTGCCGGCGACTTCTACACGCTGAAAGAATTGGTGACCGGTTTTCGCGAGACGACGCCTGAGCGCGGCGTCTACCACCCGGTGCGCGATACGCTTATCCGCGCCCACCAATTCCTCATCGCGAAGTACGACGTCGACGGTTTCCGCATCGACACATTGAAGTATATCGAGCCGGAATTCGCCCGCGTGTTCGGCAACGCCATTCGCGAGTATGCGCAGAGCATCGGCAAGAAGAACTTCTTCACCTTCGGCGAGGTCTACGATGACGAGACGAAGATCGCACGCTTCATCGGCCGCAACGCGCTGGAGTCCGGCGATCTGACCGGCGTCGACGCTGCGCTCGACTTTCCCTTGTTCTACAATCTGCCGGGCGTTGCAAAGGGCCTGCTGCCGCCGAGCTCCATCCGCGACGTGTTTGCCAGACGGCAACAGGTCCAGCGCGGCATTGTCAGTTCACACGGTGACGCGAGTCGCTTCTTCGTCACGTTTCTAGACAATCACGATCAGCACAGCCGGTTTCACTACAGCGATATTGGCGACCCGCACCGCTATGACGATCAGACGACCCTCGCCCTGGGCTGTCTCTTCGGGCTGCAGGGCATCCCGTGTGTCTACTACGGCACCGAGCAGGGGCTGCACGGCGCAGGCGCCTCGCCGGAGGCGGTGCGCGAAGCCTTGTGGGGCAAGCCAGACGCCTTCGACCGGGAGCATCCCTTCTATCAGGCGATGCATCGGCTGGCGGAGATGCGCGCCACACAGCCGGCGCTGCGCTACGGCCGGCAGTACTTCCGGCCGATATCCGGCGACGGCATTCACTTCGGCCTGTCGACCTTCCGCAACGGCGTGCTGGCCTTCTCCCGGATTCTCAATGATCAGGAAGTGTTGATCGTCGCCAACACCGACGCCAACCTGGCCTGGCGCGGCGATGTGATCGTCGACTATGCCATGAATCCGGCCGGCACGCACTATGTCACGCTGTACAGCAACCAGAGAGATCGAGCCAGAAGCACCGAGATGACGGTCGTGGAACGGACGAGCGATGCTCTGGTCGTCCATGAAGCCAATGGGGAGGTCACTCACGGCCCTGTTCGGACCCTTGCTGTCGAGGTTTGGCCAAGCGAGGTGCTGATTCTGCGGAGAAGCGGTTAGCAGCCCAGGCCAACGGCCACACCGGCTCACTGGTCAGTGCGGTTAAGTTACTGCACCGGTCCGACGGATGCCCGGTGCTTGTCCGACCCGAAGCTCCGTTCGGACAAGCGCCGGGGCGCGCTCAGAGTACGCGTATGCCGGCCTGGAAGACTGCGCGGACCTGAGCCAGTTGACGCATCTGTCCGTGGGCCAGATCCCCATCGACGGCGACCAGATCCGCTGCCAGACCGGGGCGGATTGTCCCGAATCGTCCATCGTATCCGAAGGCTTGGGTGACCGCACCGGTCGCGGCGTGGATCACCTCGACCGGCGACAAGCCGCACATCACCAACTCATCAAGCTCTTTCCAGAACGTATCGAACGTAGTGGCCCGCCAGCCGGCATCTGATCCCGCTAACAACCGGACGCCCAACTCCCGCATTCTTTGCACCCCCTCGCGCTGGCCATCGCGCATCTTCCTCCAGCGCAGCCTGTCCGGACCGTCCGGCAGGATATCCGTCATGTCTCTAAAGACCTGCAGGGTAGGGGTCACGTAGATGCCAGCATCGGCTACCTTGCGAGCGACCTCGGCATCAAAACGGAAGGACGTGTCTGGAGCGGTGAACGAAGCGTGCTCGATCAGGTCCACCCCAGCCGACACCGCATTGGCAATCGCGGCCGTGTTGGTGCAGTGAGCGGAAACCTTGCGATCCAGGCCGTGCGCCACGCGAACGATGGCCTTCAACTCCTCAGCGCTGTAGCTCGGAAGGTGCGAGATGCTGCCCGGTGTGCCGCCGCCTGATGCCATCACCTTGACGAAGTCGGCCCCTGCGCTGACCACCTTGCGCACCATTGCGACGACGCCATCGACGCCGTCCGCCTCGCCGCCGAAGTAGCGCACATGACCGCCAGAAATGGTGATGGGCCAACCGCAGCTAACCACTCGCGCGCCCTGCACCCACCCATGGGCCTGCGCATCCCGCACTTCGAACATGACCGCGCGTCGACCACCACAATCG
>CAYRFV010000386.1:0-4437 GCA_964423545.1 uncultured Anaerolineales bacterium
TTCCCTGCGCCACCATCCCGCGCATGATCACGAACAGCTCGTCCGCTTCCTGGGGCGTGAGCACCGCCGTCGGTTCATCCAGGATCAGGATATCGGCCGCGCGATAGAGCGCCTTGATGATCTCGACCCGCTGCTGCGAGCCGACCGTCAGATCGCTGACGTAGGCATCGGGATCGACCGCCAGCCCGTACTGCTGGCTCAATGCGCGGATGCGAGCGGCCGAGGTGCGACGGTCCAGCGTCGCCAGGCCGCCGAGCGCCTTCGTCGCGTCCACCAGCGATTCCTGCCCCAACATGATGTTTTCGGTGACGGTCAGCGGTGGGACGAGCATGAAGTGCTGGTGCACCATGCCGATGCCCCGGGCGATCGCATCGTGCGGCGTGACCATGCGAGCGGGTCGCCCGTCCACCCTTATCTGGCCCTCGTCGGGCCCGTACAAGCCGTAGAGGATGTTCATCAAGGTGGACTTGCCTGCGCCGTTTTCGCCCAACAGCGCGTGAATCTCCCCCTTCTCCAGGGTGAAATCCACGTGGTCATTGGCCAGCACACCGGGGAATCGCTTGGTGATGCCTGAGGCCTGGAGCGCTGGAGTCATGGCGGATCCCCTCTATGACGAAGGGTGCTGCACGTCTGGCACGCGTACAGCACCCTTCATTCGAGCGAGTCTGCGCTGGGCGTTGCGCTGTTACGGCTTGTAGCCGGTCTGGAGCTTGCCGCTCTTCAGATCCTCCGCGGCCTGCTTCACCTTGTCCTTCACGGCCTGCGGGATTTTGCTGTCCCAGTCGTGATAGGGCGCCAGGCCGATGCCGCCGTTCTTCAGGTCTGCGGTGAATATGCCAGCCTTGTCTGTCTTGCTATTGAGAGACTTCAGATACTCGTAGACTGCTGCGTCGACGTTCTTGGCCGCGCTGCTGATCAGGGCGTCTTTCACCTCGGGGTAGGTGTTGTATTGGTCGACATCGACGCCGATCGCCATCAGCCCCTTTTCCTTGGCCGCCAGCAGGCCGCCGTTGCCGGTGTTGCCGCCCACGCCGAACACGACATCACAGCCCTGGCCGATCATGCTCTGGCCGGTTTCCTTGCCCTTGGCGGGGTCGGTGAAGGATGGGATGTAGACGTTGAGCGTCTTGACGTCCGGCTTAACCCACTTGGCGCCATTCTGGAAGCCGACGACGAAGCGCACCACGGGTGGGATCTCCATGCCCGACACGGTGCAGACGGTGCCGGTCTTGGTCATGCCAGCAGCCAGAACGCCGGCAAGAAAGCCCACTTGATCTTCCTGGAACATCAAGCTGGTGACGTTTTTCAGGCCGCCGTCGGCGTAGCAGTCCTTCTTGGTGTCATCGCACGCCGGCGATCCCTTGGTCGGGAAATAGGCGTTGTCGATGATCGCGAACTTGATGTTCGGGTATTGCTTGGCCTTGGCAGCGGTGGCGTCGCCCATCAGGAAGCCGACGGAGATGATCGCGTCATACTTCTCAGTGGCGAACTGGTCGATGTTTTTCTCGTAGTCGGTTGGCTGCTTGGATTCGATGAACTTGGCGTCCCAGCCGAACTCCTTGGCCGCTTTCTGGACGCCGGCCCAGGCGGACTGGTTGAATGACTTGTCGTTGACGCCACCGACATCGGTCACCAGACCGATCTTCTTCTTGGCGACGGCTGCGCCGCCGCCCCCGGGGGCTTCTGCGCAGGCAGCCAGAACCAGCGAGGCCAGGGTCAACAATGTGAGGACGATCAGGAAACGGTTGCGCATGGTTGGAGCCTCCTCCTGTGTGACAATGTGGGCGAGAAACGAAGTCAGGCAGAGGAACCGAGGGTCGCCAGCGGAGCGGCCTGCATCCGGCGTGCTCGCCCTTGATCACGTCGCACACAGTCCGTTCAGCATCCGATCCCCATCAGCCGGTGATCGACATGGCGCCGTCAAGCTGCCGGGGCTGATCGGGGAGAAACATGAAAACGAGATGTCCTCTCTGACCGAACGCCATTATACTCCATGCCGCGCCGCGCCGCAAAAAAACCATTTGCCGGGCACAGCACTGTAACTCCGCGACGGCGCGCGCCATCCAACCACAGCATGGGCCACATGGGGCTCACAGGATCACCGGAAGGAGAACCGATGGCATTGCTAAATGATAGAATCCGCAAGGAGGTGGCTGCGGCGCTGGCCGACGTGCAGCAGCCTGTGACCCTCAAGGTCTTCACGCAGACCTTCGAGTGCCAGTACTGCCGGGAGACGCGCGAGTTGGTCGAAGAGGTGGCTGTGCTGTCGCCCAACCTGTCGATCGAGGTTTACGACTTCCTCAAGGACAGCAAGGTGGCGGAGAGCTATGGCATCGACAAGGTGCCTGCCGTCGCCATCATCGGGAAGAAGGACTATGGCGTCCGGCTGTACGGCATTCCGGCCGGCTATGAGTTCGGCGTTCTGATCGAGGATATCCGGCTGGTGTCGGCAGGTGATTCCGGTCTGATGCCGGAGACGCGAGACACTGTGGCCAAGCTGACCAAGCCGATTCGCATCCAGGTCTTCAGCACCCCTACCTGACCGCACTGCCCGCGAGCCGTGATGCTCGCACACCAACTGGCTGTCGAAAGCGATCTGATCACTGCCGACATGGTGGAGGTCACCGAGTTTCCCTACCTGGGCCAGAAATATGACGTGATGGGCGTGCCGCGCACCGTCATCGACGAGACGATCCATATCGAGGGCGCCGTGCCGGAGCCGTGGCTCATGCAGGAGTTCGCCAAGGTGCTCGGCAACTAGGTTGAGCATGGGCATTTGACGTCGCTGGAACCATACGTTATATTTGAGACCGGCACACGGGAAACGCGCAGCGCCGGGCCGGCAAACAACCCGGCGCTGCCACTGTGGAAGCGGGAGGATCCAGTGAGCACTCCAGACGCATCGAAACCGGCCGCCGCCAAGGGCCTGGCCGGCATCGTAGTGGGCGACACCAGCGTCAGCTATGTGGACGGCGCGGAGGGCATTCTCGAATATCGGGGCTACGACATTCGCGTGCTGGCTGAGAACAGCGCTTTCGAAGAGGTGGCATACCTGCTGTGGAACGGACGGCTGCCGACGGCGCCCGAGCTCCAGGCGATGAAGGCCCAGGCGCGCGCATGCCGTTTCCTGCCGCAGGAGGTGGTCACCGCCCTTCGCATCTTGCCCAAGAACGCCGACCCGATGGCTGTCATGCGCACTGCGGTCTCGATGCTGGCGCACTACGACCCGGAATCGGAAGAGAACACGCCAATCGCGCATCAGCACAAGGCATGTCGTCTGCTGGGCCAGATCTCGGATGTCGTGGCGGCCTACGAGCGCCTCCGGCGCGGCGAGGAGCCGATCAAGCCGCGCATGGATTTGGATCATGCCGCCAACTTCCTCTGGATGCTCACCGGCGAAGACCCGGAACCGCTGGCAGCCAAGGCGCTGGATCAGTACTTGCTACTGCTGGCCGAGCATGAGTTGAACGCTTCCACCTTCACGGCACGCGTCATTGCCTCCACCGGCTCTGAGCTCCATTCGGCGATCACCGGCGCGCTCGGCGCGCTCAAAGGGCCGGCGCACGGTGCTGCGGTGCAGGAAGCGATGGTGCAGTTCCTGGAGATCGGCTCGCCGGACAATGTCGAGTCGTGGTTCGCCAAGGGTCGCGCCGAGGGCCGTCGCGTAATGGGCATCGGCCATCGCGTGTACAAAGTGCGCGACCCGCGCGCCGGCGCGCTGATGAGGAATGTGGAGATGATGGTCGATGCGACCGGCGAACGGCAATGGTTCGATATTGCCAACAAGCTGGAAGCGGTGGCAACCCAGGATCCGTACTTCAGAGATCGCAACCTGAGCGCCAATGTAGACTTCTATTCGGCGCCACTGCTCTACTCGATCGGCATCCCCGTGGACGCCTTCACCTGCATGTTCGCCATGAGCCGCATTGTCGGTTGGACGGCGCACGTCTACGAGCAGCAGGCCGACAATCGCCTGATCCGCCCGTTGGGCAACTACACGGGGCAGCACCAACTGCCCTGGACGCCCATGGATCAGCGCAAATAGGGGAGCGTCCGGCGAGATCACCGCGCCAACTGCGGCCCGATCGCACCGAGTAGCGCGTAGAGATCGAGCAGCACGAACGAGGCATACGGCGCAGTGAACAGCAGCGGTTGCAGCTTTCGCGGCAGCCACGAGGCGAGGAGCAGACCGGCGGCCAGGGCCGCCGTGATCAGCAGCGGCCACTTCGGCAGCCCCGTGTGCGACAACACGCCCCATGCCGCCAGTATGACCGCGAAGCCGGCCAGGCCCACAGCCAGGATGCGACCGGCGCGCGGCCAGAGCGCTGCCTCCCAGCCGAGCGCAAACGCCAGCGCGATCGGGATCAGCGCCGTGAAGAGGTAGCGTCCCTGGTGCTGCACGAACTGCGCATTGTACCAGGCGTAGGTCAGGAAAGT
>CAYRFV010000387.1:0-4423 GCA_964423545.1 uncultured Anaerolineales bacterium
GACGGCGAGGCGCAGGGATGATCACGGAAGGCGGCGCTATGCACATCCGCTTCGAGGGCGCCCTCACCGGCCGAGACTGCAAGCGGCACATCGCGCACCGCTTCGGGGCGCCGGCGGGCTGCGCGCAGATCGACATCGACTTCCGCTTCGCGCCGGTCGGGGCGCACGGCGTGGACAACCTGCTCACCTTGACCGTCTTCGACCCGCACGGCTTCCGGGGCGCGGGCCATCGCAGCGGCGATGGTGATCGCGGCGATTGCCATCGCCCCCGCGCAGTCCACCGGGTGCGCATCGGCCCGGCCGCGGCCACCCCAGGCTATCTGCCCGGCCCGCTGCCGGCCGGCGCTGATTCGGCATCGCCTCAGAGTACGGCTGTTCACTTCCGTCCCCCCACCGAGACGACCGCTGCGGACGACGCCGCGGCTGGCGGCTGAGAAGAGAGGCTGGGTATGTCCCTGCGTGCGCTGACCCACCGCATCGGCCTGGGCGGACGAACGCTCGATATCACGCACGGCCGGCTGCGAGACAACATCTGGCAATTGAGCTGGCCCCTGATGATCAGCCAGGGCCTTTCGTTCTTCCCTGGCCTCTATGACGCCTACTGGCTGGGACCCTATGCGCTCGCCGCCGCCACCCTGGCCATCTCGCTGCGCATCACCCTCATCAGTGTGCTGATGGCGCTCAGCGGCGCCAGCGCGGCGGTGATCAGCCGCTACGTCGGCGCGCGCGATCATGAGCTGGCCAACCGGGCCGCCACTCAGTCGGTGATCCTCTTCGTCGTGGCTTCTGGCGCGCTGGGCATTCTCGGCCTGATCTTCATCGAGCCGTTGGTGATGCTGGTCGGGGCCAGCGGCGATCTGCTCGCGCCGACGGCCGCCTATGGCCGCGTGATCTTTGCCGGCCTCATCGCCATGGAGCTGGTGCCCAGCATGGGCAACATGCTCAGCTCTTCCGGCAACCCCCAGCTTTCGCTCCAAATGAACCTTCTGACCCTCTTCTCGTTCCTGGCGCTGGAGCCACTGCTGATCGGCCTGGGCTGGGGTGTGACGGGCGCCGCGCTCGCTCTGGTGCTGGCCAACACGGCCGGAATGTGCTTCGGGCTGTATCTGCTTTCGAGCGGTCGCGCCGCGGTCAGGATCGAGCTGCGCTATGCACGGCCCGATTGGAGCATGATCCAACGCATCCTGCGCATCACGGGGCCAGGCATCCTGCAGCGCGGGATTCCGAACCTGGCGAACACCATTCTCATGCGATTCATGGCCGGCTACGGCGCGGCGCCGCTGGCAGCCTTCAGCCTCTTCGGCCGTCAGGCGATGCTCCTGCTCGTCCCCGCCAGCGGCGTCAGCAGCGCGGCTCCGGCCATGGTGGGCCAGAACCTGGGCGCGCAGCAGCCGGCCAGGGCCGCAGCGGCCGTCGGCTTGATTGCGCGGGCCGCGGTCCTCCTCGCGGCCGGCCTCCTCGGTCTGCTGGCGCTCTTCGCCGAACCGGTGCTTTCGCTGTTCACGGATGACCCGGCGACCCTTGCGGCAGGCGTCCACGCCGTGCGCGTGCTGATTCTTTACCGCATCCTGATGACCCTGGGCGTCGTGATGGACGGCGGGTTGAGCGGCGCCGGCGATACGGTGTCGCCGATGGTGATCAACTTCATTGCGCTCTTTGCCGTGCAGCTCCCGGCTGTATGGCTGCTCTCCACTCAGGCGGGCTGGGGCGTGGACGGCATCTGGTGGGGGCTGGTGGTCGGCATGGGGGTGCAGGCGCTGCTGATGACGCTGCGCTTCCGGCAGGGACGCTGGCAGCGGGTGCGCATCTAGAACATCGGTCAAGTAATCCGCTCGGGGCGACCGAGGTCGCTGCAACGCCTGCGAAGTCGCCCTCCGGCGACTGGTTGCCAGCCGACGCAGGTCGGCTTCGCACTGGTTGCCGCGGTTTCCAACCGCCGGGCGTGATGAAACCTCCGGCGTGCGATCCCGAGGGAGCGAAGCCCGCTGCCCCCGCTGCCGCTGCTCACGGCGCTGGCGCTCACGGCGCCGCCGACCCCGGCGCCGCGGATGCCGGCGTTGCCGTCGCCGGCACTGCCGTGGCCGGCACTGCCGCGGCCGGCACTGCCGCGGCCGGCACTGCCGCCTTCTGCTTCACCGCAAGATCGAAGGAGAGCCGCAGCAGATCGATGGCCCGCGAGACGTCGGCCGGCGCGGCCAGATAACAGCTCACCCAGCCGCTCTCGGGCAGCACATGGTGCGGCGCCGCGCGGCCCTCCGCCACGACCTCATCCCGCACCCTCTTGGGGAACGGAATATCGACCAGCGAATCGCCGTGGATGTGCCCGATCTCGCGCCGGCCCAGGCGGTACTCGGTCCCCCCGAACCGGTGAGGATGCGACTCGACGCCGGGCCACTCCGTGACCGCCGCATGAATCTGGTTAGCTGCGCCAGGAACCGCCATTCCATCCTCCCATCAGGGTAGGGGCGGGGTTTCCCCGCCCTCGTCCCCCGCCCCCCCATGCCGCCCGCCCCGTGGCATCGGCGCGATCAATACGTCTTGCCCAACCAGGCCTCGAAGGTCATCAGCCCGGGATGCAGCTTGCGCAGCCCGGCGATATCGGCCCGGTAACCATGCTCGTTGAACCAGGCCATCATATCCGCGGTCTCCTTGCTGAAGGCCGCCACCTGCGCCACGGACAGCTCGACGAAAGTGACCGGCTGGCCGGTCGCACGAGCCAGCGAAGCCGCGACCTGCGGCATCGTCAGCGCATCCCCGGCCAGCTCCAGCGCCTGGCCGATGAACTCGTCCGGCCGGGCGAACGCCATTGCGGCAAACGCGCCGATGTCATCAACGGCGATCATCTGAAGCGAGGTGGTGGCCTTCAGCGCATTCGCCAGCACGCCGTCACGCGGGCCCATCATGGGGGAGGCCAGGTTCTCCATGAAAAACACCGGGCGGAGAATCGTAGCCGGCAGGCCGAGCGAGCGAACGGTTTCCTCGATCTGCCACTTGCTGTCGAAGTGCGATAGGCCGGTCTTGCGCTCCGCGCCGCCCACCGACGTGTAGACGAAATGCCGGACGCCGGCAGCCCTGGCAGCGTGGGCGACCGCCATACCCTGGCGCACCTCGCCTTCGGCGCCCACACCGGGCAGCCAGAAGTTCTGTACGCTGAACACGCCATAGGCTCCTTGAAACGCACGGTCCAGTGAGGACCGATCGTCCATGTTGCCTGCGACGACCTCTGCGCCCGCCGCGGCGAGCGCCCGGGCGGCTGCGCTCTGGGGATCGCGCGTCATGCCACGCACGCGCCACCCTTGCGCCAACAGATGCCTTGCGGTCGCCCCGCCTTGCTGGCCGGTTGCGCCGGTGACGACGATCAACTTATCGCTGTGAGTCACAATTATCTCCTACGTCTTCAGTTTTCTGCCGAGTTTGCGGCACAGGCGTCCGAGGGTCTCTTGTTCTTCGGCAGTCAGGACGCTCATCTCTGCCACAATCGCCTGGACATGTCGCGGCAACAGCTCGGCGATCAACGCTTCGCCGTCCCCGGTCAGCATCACCGTCACCGCGCGACGGTCATGCGCCTCGCGGATGCGGCGCACCAGACCGCGGCGCTCCAGGTTGTCCACCACCAGGGTCGTGTTGCCGCCGCTGCGCAGCAGCTTGGCGCTGATCTCGCCCTGGCGCAGCGGCCCCAGGTGGTGCAGCGCCTCCAGCACGCCGAACTGGCTGATCGTCAGGTCGCCGCAAGTGTCGGCAGCCGCCAGCCGCGCCCCGAAGGAATCGACCGCTCGCGTGAGCTTGATCCAGGTGTCGAGCGCCAGCCGCTCTTCCGGCGTTCCAACGTAGTGCGTCGGCATGCATCAGTCCATTTGATGTCAAATTGTTCAATGTCAAAATAATATCTCAGGGCCCGGCTCCGTTCCGTAACCACGCCTACCATTGCCGGGAAAACGCGCCGGGCCGCAGCGCGGTCTTTCCAGTTCGCACCATTGACACGGCCGCGGATCGGACTTATGATGACGCCAGTCAGCCGGCGGATTTCGACGGCGAAGCTGACCATTATATGCTGGGAAGGATGAAGATGCCAGACAACGCTGCTTTCTACACGTCCGAAGATGCTTTTGCCGCCCGTTTCGATGCCCTTGGCCGCCAGCTCGGCTTGCGCGCCGAGACCGCAGACGAGCTGCGAATCTGGCAGCGCGGGTTGGCCGTGCAGATCCGGCGCGCGCTCGGCCTGGACGCGATGCGGCCCGCGCCGCTCGACCCGGTCATCACCGAGCGCGTCCCGTGCGCCGGCTACACGCGCGAACGCGTGCTGATCCAGACGGAGCCGGGGGTGATCATGCCGTTCTACGCCTTGATTCCCGACGGCATGCAGGCAGGCGAGCGCCGTCCGGCCGTGCTCGCGCCGCACGGACACAGCAGCGGCGGCAAGTAC
>CAYRFV010000388.1:0-4407 GCA_964423545.1 uncultured Anaerolineales bacterium
ATCACACCGCTGTACATGCCCATCGAACAGCTGTAGAAGAGCTTGCTGCCCGCGCGCTGCGGCGGGATGTCGATCAGCACCGTGCCCGTCTCGGGCAGCATTTTTTCGATCCGCAGCGATCGGATCACGAATGCCCGAGCACAGCTATAGGTGTTCTCGGTCACCAACGCCAGCCGGACCGGCTGATCAGGCCTGGCGCGTGTCGTTGCAGGGACATAACCGTCGTTGGTCACGGTAATGGTGACAGTGCTGCTGGCGGATACGACTGGGCCGACCCTGTTCAGCAGATCGGCTGACCCTGCGCCCTGCGCCGACTGTAGATTCTGGGCCGGTCTCGGTAGCGCGCCCACTTGCGCCGCAGGTTGAGCCGCGGCCGCGAGCGGCGGTGAATTCGAATCTGTGTCGGCAGCGGCCATCCGCAGATTAGAGACGGAATAGGGCCAGCCAGCCAGCGTGAGGCCACTGTCAATGGAGACCAGCCCCAGCACTAACACGATGGCCGCCACGATCCGCACGAAGTTCTTCTCCAGCCGGGAGCCGAGGGTGGTTGCCAGATAGGCGACGGCAAAAAACACCGGGCTGGTCCCCAAGGTGAAAGCGAACATGATGGTCGCGCCGGCTGTCGGACTCCCGGTCGCCATCGCGACGACCATCATCGCCTGCGTCACGCCGCACGGGATGAACACCGTCAGCGCGCCGAGGAAGAGCGGTGTCAGGGCGCTGGCTTGATCCCTCGATTTGCGGCGGATGTAGCGCGTGACAAACGACGGCGGCTCCAGGGCAAAGTAGCGGAAGATCGGATGGACGTTCAGCATGCGCAGCGCATTGCCGACCATGAAGACACCGATGGCCACCAGCAGGATCGCACGCATCGTCGGCGTGAGCTGGAACACCGACCCCACCCACCCCAATACGAACCCCAGCAAGGTATAGGCGATCAGCTTGGCTGTCAGGAAGAGCAGGATCGGCCGGCCGGCGCGCACCTGGAGCTGCTGCGACGCCGTGCCCGGCTTCCCGCGCTGTATCAGCGCCGTTTGCTTCTGCACCGACTGCTCGACCTCATGGGCGATCGAGCTGGCCAGCAGGCCGCCCTGGACCGCCAGGCAGCTCAAGCCGCCCGTGGTCAGTCCGGTCACAAAGGCGAGAAGGATCTGTTCCATGTCTACCGCTTGCCCCCATTCCAGACGACGAACGGCATGTTGACGACGACTCCCGGTTGCTCGATCTTGATTTCGCCGGCGTCCCTCGCAGCCATCACCTCGGCCGCCGATTTGAGTTCGCGCGCCTTGGCCGGATTGGTCCAGGTCACCGCGTTGATGTTGCGGAGCGGGCTGTAGCCTGCCGTGCCGGGCGGATTGGGGAATACGTCCGACTGGAAGCCGAACGGGCCTTTACCGGCCACCCCATTGGTGAAAACATAGACCTGTGCCAAACTCCTCTATCAGATTCTCTGTCTGCGCAGTCGCAGGCTGTTGCTGACCACGAAGACGCTGCTGAACGCCATTGCGCCCGCGGCCAACATCGGATTCAGCAGGCCCAGCGCAGCGGCAGGAATCAGAATGACGTTGTAGAAGAAAGCCCAGAAAAGATTCTGCTTGATCGTGCGCAGCGTCTTGCGCGACAGCGAGATGGCGCGCGCCACCCCGCGCAGGTCACCGCTGATCAGGGTGACCGGCGCAGCCGCCATTGCGACGTCGGCGCCGGTGCCGATCGCCATGCCGACATCCGCCTGGGCGAGGGCCGGCGCGTCGTTCACGCCGTCGCCGACCATGGCAACCACCGCGCCCGCGCCCTGAAGTTTCTTCACTGCCGCGGCTTTGCCGTCAGGCAGCACCTCGGCCAGCACCGGGTCCACGCCGGCCCCGGCGGCGTCGCCGGCAAGCCGGGCGGCGATCGCCTCCGCGGTGCGACGGTTGTCGCCGGTGATCATCCCGACCCGCAGGCCCAGGCGGCGCAGCTCCGCGACCGCTGCCTGCGACCCGTCCTTGACGGTGTCGGCCACGGCAATCACCCCGCGCACCCTGCCATCCACCGCGACCAGCATGGCGGTCTTGGCCTCCGCCTGCAGGCGCTCGACGTCCGCCGCGAGGCCGTTCACCGGGTAACCGCGAGCATCCATCATCCGCCGGTTGCCCACAGCGATCCAGCGCCCCTCCACCTCAGCCTCCACCCCGAGCCCGGCCTCCGCACGAAAGCCCTGCGGCTCGGCGAGCGAGAGGCCGCGACCGGTCGCCTCGGCCCAGATAGCTTCGCCCAGCGGATGCTCACTGCCCTTTTCCACCGCGGCCGCAATGCGCAGCAGCTCGTCGGGTGTGATCGCCGCGTCGGTGACGATGTCGGTCACAGCCGGCTGGCCCTTCGTGATGGTGCCCGTCTTGTCGAGCACGACGACATTGACCTTGCCGGCCCGCTCCAACGCCTCGGAGCTGCGGAAGAGGATGCCGAGCTCCGCGCCTTTGCCCGTCCCCACCATGACCGCGGTCGGTGTGGCCAGGCCCATGGCGCAAGGGCAGGCCACCACCAGCACGGCGACCGCGTTGATCAACGCGCGCGTGAAGATCGTGACATCGGAATTGACGGGCAACGGCGGGCCAAAGAGATACCACCCCAGGAAAGTCAACGCGGCGATGCCGAGCACGATCGGCACGAAGACGGCCGAGACCTGGTCGGCCAGCTTCTGGATCGGCGCCTTGCTGCCCTGCGCTTCCTCCACCAGGCGGATGATCTGCGCCAGCGCGGTCTCCCGGCCGACCTTCGTCGCCTCGAACTTCAGCAGGCCGAGCTTGTTGAGGGTCGCGCCGATCACCGGATCGCCCGGCTTCTTCTCCACCGGCAGCGATTCACCGGTGAGCATCGACTCGTCCACCGCGGAGCGCCCCTCGACGACCACGCCGTCCACCGGGATCTTTTCACCCGGCCGGACGAGCACCACGTCGCCCACCCGGACATCATCCACCGGGATCTCGAGCTCGGTTCCGGCGCGCACCACGCGCGCGGTCTTAGCGCGCAGGCTCATCAGTTTCTTGATCGCTTCGCTCGTGCGCCCTTTGGCGCGCGCTTCGAGGTACTTGCCCAGCCTGATCAGCGTGATGATCACGGCGGCGGTTTCGAAATAGACGTGCCCCTCCAGCCAGCCGAAAACGATGGGCAGGCTGTAGAAGAACGCGGCCGACGAACCCAGCACGATCAGCACATCCATGTTGGCCGAGCGGTTGCGCAGCGCCTTGCCAGCGCCGACGTAGTACTGCCAGCCGACATAGAACTGGACCGGAATCGCCAGCGCCAACAGGAGCCAGTTGAACCACGGCTGAGGCTCGGGCATCCCGTGCACCGACGGGGTCGAGACATAGAAAAACGAGGGCAGCAGCCCGGCATCCATGCCCATGGAGAGGATGACGAGCGGCACGGTGAACAGTACGCCGATGATCAGCAGACGCCGCTGCGTGGCGATTTCGGTCTGGCGGGCCGCCGCCTCGACATCCTCCGCGGCGCCGCCCAGCTCGATGGCTTCGAAGCCTGCCCCGGCCACCGCGCGGCGGATCTCCGCCTGGCTGATGATCGTCGGCACATACCGGACGCGCGCCTTTTCGGCGGCATAGGACACCTGGGCGTCGAGCACCCCTTCCAGCCGGCGCAGGGCGGATTCCAGGCGCCGCGCGTCGCTGTCATCGCTCAGCCGCTGGATGACCAGGTCCGCCTCACCGGTGGCGACCCCGTAGCCCGCGCGCTCGACGCGCGCGATCAGATCGGCCAGCCCGAGCTTGACCGGGTCGAATTCCACGGCTGCGCGCTCGGAGGAGAGGTTCACGGCTGCGCCCTGCACCCCGTCCAGCTTCTTGAGGTTGCGCTCGACGGTGGCGACGCAGTTGGCGCATGTCATGCCGGTGATGGGCAGGGTGAGCTGTCTGGTCTCGGACATCAGGACGCCTTTGCGATGAATACGATCATCTCCGTATTTTAGCGGGAAACGACGTCGAGGGCCAGCGCAGGATGACGGGGCGCGCACGCGCCAAATGGCCTACTCGCACAATGACCGGACCCTGTCGAGAGCGCCTACAGAGGCCGATGCCCGGCCGGCGCATGACGCCGAGACGCCCATCGCCCTCGCGTTGCCGGCCCCCTTCATCGCAGTCCCACGGGGAATTCACAGGATCTTCACATCTGCCCGCTATAGTGGCGTCAGGTGAGCCGTCACAACGCTGACGGGGAGCAGCTCCCTGTTTACGGAGCTCCATCTTTGCGGAGGAAAAGACCATGAAACGGTGGATGTTGATCGCGGCCGTGGCCGCCATCCTGGTAATGTTGTTGGCGACGACGGTCATGGCGGCCGGTCCAGTGACGCCGCCGGCGCAGGGCGGCGGCCCAGGTTGGATGCATCGGGAGCCGGGCAGCGACCGGGCGCCCGGC
>CAYRFV010000389.1:0-4401 GCA_964423545.1 uncultured Anaerolineales bacterium
GGCAGAAGGAGATCTTCTACTTCACCGGGCCGTCGCGCGACGCGATCTCCCGCAGGTCGCCGCGGTTGTTGTAGGTGCCATCTGCCGCAATGCCGTAGCGGAACAATCGCACCATATCCGCGTCCAGGTCGCCCTGCGCGAGCAGCCACTGCCGGAACCCGCTGTCGGTCCAATCGCCGGGATCGCCGTTGAAACCATGGACGAACATCACCGGGGTGGGGCGGGTCATGGGATCTCCTTGTGGCCAGGACGTCACGGCGGTGGGCGCAGGGGCAGCCATGCCGTGAAACCCGGCTTCGACCCTCACGCGTTCGCTACGACATCCTGCAGCAGCCGCGCACACGCCACCATGTCGGCGATCGCGATGTGCTCGTTGTTCGTGTGCACCTCACTCATGCCCGTGCTCAAGATGGCGCAGTAGATGCCGTATTCGGCGAAGATGTTGCCATCGGTGCCCCCTCCGCTGGCCCGCAGCAATGGCTCCATGCCGCGCTCCCGCAGCGCGGCCATGAGCCGGGCGACCACCGGGGTCTCTGCAGTCAGGGTGTATGCGTTGTAGGAGCGTTCGATCTTGACCTGGACGCGGGCGCCGCTGCGCTCGGCAGCTTCCTCGAAAGCCGCGACCATCGCTGCTGTCTGCCGGGCGAGCTTCTCGTCGTCGCGGCTGCGGGCTTCCCCGCGGATGAACACCTCATCCGGCACGATATTCGTTGCCGTTCCGCCCTGGATGACGCCGATGTTGGCGGTCGTCTCGACGTCGATGCGGCCCAATGGCATGGCTGCGATCGCCTCGCTCGCCACGCGAATGGCGTTGATGCCGCGCTCTGGCTCGCTGCCGGCATGGGCTTTGCGGCCGTACACAGTTACGGTGAGGCGATCCTGGCTCGGCGCGCTGACGACCGTCTCGTTCAGGGGGCCGCCGGCATCGAGAATGTAGCCCCGCCGCGAGCGCAACTGGCTCTTGTCCAGCAACTTGGCGCCCACCAACCCTTGCTCTTCGCCCACGGTGATGACTGCTTCCACGGGCGGGTGGCTCGCGCCGTCCTCGCGCAGCGAGCGGATGACCTCCAGAATGACCGCGACGCCGGACTTGTCGTCGGCGCCGAGGATCGTCGTGCCATCGGAGTAGATCACGCCGTCGCGAATCTGCGGCTTGATGCCGACGTCCGCGCCGACTGTGTCCATGTGCGCGCTGAGCAGCAGCCAATCGCCGCGGCTGCCGGCGAAGCGAGCGATCAGGTTATGGTGACCATCGCGCTCGACTTCGCCGCCCAACGCGGCGAAGCGTCGCCCGAGCTCATCGGCGATGGCGCGTTCCTGGCCTGTCGGGCTGTCGATGGCCACCAAGTCGAGGAAGGTCTGAACCAGACGAGATTCACTGATCACGAGGCGCCTCCATCGTGTTCCTTCTCCTGTGAACGATGAGAGCCAGGGCGCCGATCAGCAAAGCTGCCGGCGCCAGGAGCAGCGCCAGGGCCAGCAATTCCAACACGCCGAGGCTGATCACGGTTGATCCCTCCCACCTGCCGCTGCCGTCCACAGCGGCAGGCATTCTACCGCCTTTCGGGAGGCTCGTCAAAGAAGTTGCCACCGGCAGGTCTGCATCCTGATGCCTGTCATGGTCGTCCGCCGTGCTCCCTGCTACAATGAGAGAGCGCTGGCCCGGATGATCCCTGACGCGCTATCGAAGGCGATCGACCCGAGCAAAGTGCTGCCACCTGCCACTTCTTGTCTGCTATCAAGGAGGTGTCGCCGATGATGCTGGAAGCCATCCAGGAGATGAAACAGGCGCATCGTATTCTGGCCGAAATCACCTACCGCGTGCCTGCGGTCCAGCGGGGCTATGCCAACCAGACCCTGTACGTCAACCTGTCAACCGGGCGCATCGAGATTCGCCCGGTCACGGCAGAGATGAAGCGCATCTTCATCGGCGGCAAAGGGTTCGGACTGTGGCGGTTGTGGCATGCGGTCACACCGCAGACGCAGTGGGACGACCCGGAGAACGAGCTCGTCATAGCATCCGGTCCCATCGGCGGTACATCGCTCTACCCGGGCGCCGGCAAATCGCTGGTGGTTGCTATCTCGCCGCTGACCCACATCGTGGTGGACAGCAACGTGGGCGGCTACTTCGGGCCGCTGCTCAAGTTCGCGGGCTTCGACGCCCTCGAAATCCAGGGCAAAGCCGAGCGCGACGTGATCGTCTTCATCGATGGCGATGCAGGACGCATAACGATCGAAGAGGCGCTGTTGGAGCCGATCAATACGTGGCCTCTGACCGATCAACTTACCGCCATGTACGCCAGGGATGAAGCGGATCGCCGCAACGTCTCGGTTGTGTCGGCCGGGATGGGCAGCGAACACACCCGCATCGGCTGCCTGAATGTCAGCTGGTACGATGTGCGCCGCGGCCAGGCGCGCGTCAAGCAGGCGGGTCGCGGCGGCCTGGGCACCGTGCTGCGCGACAAGAAGATCAAAGCGATCGTTTGTCGCTTCACTGGCATGAAGGCCGATTCGAACAACCCGGCCGACCTCAAGCGCATCCGGCCCTATGGCCAGCGGATCAACAGGGAGATCGCGCAGCTCGATGATGCTCAGAACCGGATGCGCAGGGTGGGCACGGCGCACCTGGTGGAGATCATGGACGACTATGACCTGCTGCCGGTGCACAACTTCAAGTTCGGCTCACATCCCGACACGCCGAAGATCAACTCCAAGGTGTGGGAAGCGACCTTCACGCAGGGCATCCCAGATGCCTGCTTCTACGGCTGCACCATGGCCTGCTCGAAGGGGGTGGACCGGTTCGAGCTGAAGACTGGGCCCTACGCGGGCCAGTGCGTGACTGTCGATGGACCCGAGTATGAGACGATTGCGGGTTGCGGATCGAATCTCGGCATCTTTGAACCGGCGCCGATCATCGAGCTGAACTTCTACTGCGATGCGTACGGCATCGACTCGATCTCCTTCGGCACCCTCACGGCGTTCCTCATGGAGTGCTACGAAGCAGGCATCCTCGACTCCGAGAAGACTGGTGGACTGGAGCTGCGCTTCGGCAACGCCGAGGCGGCCATCGAGCTGCTGCATCGCATGGCGACCGGGGAGGGTTTCGGAGCGATCGCCGGCATGGGCGTGCGGGCGATGAAGGGTTACTTTGTCGAGCACTACGGCGCCGATCCCGCCTTCCTCCAGGACATCGGCATGGAGAACAAGGGGATGGAGTATTCCGAGTACATGACCAAGGAGAGCCTGGCGCAGCAGGGCGGCTACGGCATGACCAACAAGGGCGCGCAGCACGACGAGGCGTGGCTGATCTTCATGGACATGGTGAACAACCAGATTCCGACCTTTGAGGAGAAGGCTGAAGCGCTGCACTACTTCCCGATGTGGCGCACCTGGTTCGGGCTGAACGGGCTGTGCAAGCTGCCATGGAACGACATCGAGCCGGAAGACAACGCACTGACCGCGGAGCCGGCCAAGGTGCCGGAGCATGTGGAAAACTACGTCCATCTCTTCTCGGGGATCACCGGGGTCGAGGTCACCAAAGAGGATCTGATTCGCATGTCTGAGCGGGTCTACAATTTTCAGCGCGTGTTCAACCTGCGCATGGGCAGCGGCAGGCGCCGACACGATGCCATTCCTTACCGCTCGGCCGGCCCGGTGACGGCGGAGGAGTATGAAAGCCGCGCCGAACGATACGACAAGCAATTGCGCGAGAAGGTCGGCCTCGACCCGGTCGGGATGACGACCGGGCAGAAGATGGCCGCGCTGCGCGCCTATCGCGAGGACCAGTATCAGCGGCTCATCGATGCGGTCTACGCACGTCGCGGCTGGACGCCCGACGGTGTGCCGACCCTGGAAACGCTGCGCAGACTCGAGATCGACTTCCCGGAGGTTGTGGAGGTCGTCAAGGCGCATCTGTAGCCTGGCGCAGGACCAGGAAGGAAGATGAAGGGGTGCTCACGGCGCCGCCTGGCCCCTAAGGATTCGTCGTCAGCCTGTCGCCTGCTGTCCCTGGTTTCCACTTTGCCCATGATCCGTGTCAACAACCAGTTCGATGTCGAATGGCAGCCCGGCATGACCGTGCAGGACGTGCTCGACGCGCTCAACTTTACGTTCCGCATGATCGCGGTGAGAGTGAACGGTCAACCGGTGCTGCGCCGTGATTTTGCCAGCACCGAGGTGCCGGACGGCGCCCAGGTGCAGGCGCTTCACATGATCAGCGGGGGATAAGCACGCCCGCCGCGTCCCAATCCGATGCCAACCGCCGGATACGGGGGGTTCGCTATGGTCGGACAAACAGAGGGAAGCTTATGAGCGGCGTTGCGACCGAAGCTGCGACCGTGCCGGAGCAGCGCAATCATCTGCGTACGTTTTATGTCCTGACGGTCACCCAGGTGCTTTCGC
>CAYRFV010000390.1:0-4394 GCA_964423545.1 uncultured Anaerolineales bacterium
AGATGCAGGGCGAGTACCAGAGCTTGATGAACGCTCGTCTCAAGCTCGAGGCCAAGCTAACCACCATCAAGCAGGAGCGGGAGGAGCTTGAGGCATTGCTCGAGCTGGCGAAGTCCAAAGAGCTCACCGCGAAGACGATGAAGTCGCTCGACGATCTGTCGGGGGTGGGCGACGCCGATGTGGCCCGGATTGCGGATTCGATCCGCTCCCGCCTGGACAAGGCATCGGCCCAAACGGAGATGCGCGCACAGTCTCTTGACAAGCAGATGGACGAGATCCTGAACAAGGGCGAGCTGGACGCGCAGCTTGCCGCCCGCAAGCAGCGGCTCGGTCTGTCCGCAACCAAGGCGGGCTGATGGGGTTTGCGCGTTGCGCGTGATGACGTCCTGGCGCTTGAACGTATCGGCGTGCAGCGGAGGTTCCTATGGCATCCTTTCTCGAAAAGGTTCAGATGTTGGTTTCGGCCGACCTGAATCGCTGGACTGACCGTGCGTTGCGGTCGAATGAGCCGGCCGTTTTTCAGCAACGGATTCGCGAGCTCCAAAGGACCCAGGAGCAGGTCAACGATCAGCTCATCAGCGCCCGGGTGGAGCTCGATAAGCTGCGCAAACGCAGTGCGGAGCAGCAGGCATTGGTTGCCAGGCAGGACGTCGAAGTCGATCAGCTGCTTCAGGCCGGCCTACACGAAGACGCGCTGGCGGCGCAAGATCGCGTAAATACCTCGCGCACGATCGCCGCCCAGTTGAGCGAGCAAGTTGAACGGATGGAGACCGAGTACGCTAGCATGGTGGAGGCTAAGGCCCAGCTTGACGCGCGCATCGCGGTCATGATCCAGAGTGAGCCGCGTGTGACCGGTATGATGGGGCTGAGCCGGGCGAAGGAGCTGACCGCACAAGCGATCCGCACCCTTGATGATCTGGAAGGGGTGGGCGATGCTGATGTCGCCGGCACAGTCGGCGCGGTCCGCTCGCGGCTGGCAGAAGCTGAGGCGCAGCTTGCGATGCTCGAGCAGAGCAGTCTGGCGCGCGGCGACACCCCTGAGGCGCTGAAGCGCAAAGAGCTGGAGGCGCAGCTAGAGGCGCGCAAGGCGCGCCTGGGGTTATAACGAATGCCACCAGTCTGCACGCTGAAGCGCCGGCGCGTTGCAGTGTGCACATGAGAAGGAGAAAGGCATGAACCTGGCTCCGATTATCATCACGCTTGGCGGCGGCCTGTTGGCGCTCGTCCTCGCAATCTACTTCTGGGTGTCGGCCGGGCGCAGCGGCCGGCGCACCCAGGCGGTCTTTTTCACCATCCTCGCGGTGGTGCTGCTGATTGTTGCAGCGGGGCTTGGCTGGCAGCGCCTCAACCCGAGCGCTCAGCAGCAAGCTCTGGTGGCGACGCCGCGCGGCCCGGTTCAGGTGCGGGTGCTGGCCGCTCTGCCGATCGAGCCTTGGGTGCGCGAGGCGGCGCGCCAGTTCAACGAGAAGGGCGTGCGCCAGGATGGCCAGCCGGTCGAGATCCAGGTGACTGCGATGGATGGCTTGACCGCGCTGGGCAAGTTCGACCGCGACGAGTTTAACGCTCTGCCCCAGGGCAAGACGCGCGACCAGCTTACGGCGCAGGAGCGCCAGAAGCTGGAGACCGGCTTCCCGACGGTCTGGATCCCCGACAGCCGCTATCTGGTCGAGCTGGCCAATGCCGCTTACAAGGAGCGTCTCGGCCGCGATGTGTTCTTAACCGACGGCGAGTATCGTGCGAAACCTACGGCCATCTCTCTCTTCACCTGGGGTCTCTACAATACGCGCGCGGCCGCTCTGGAGAAGAAGTACGGCAGGATCGACTGGCAGGCGATTCATGATGCAGCCATCGCTAAGGGTGGCTGGCCGGAGCTGGGCGGCGATCCGGCATGGGGCTTTTTCAAGCTTGTCGTGCCGAACCCCCGGCGCAACGTCGGCGGCTTGGCGGCCATGATCGCCGCAGCAGGCGAGTATTACGACAAGCCCAACATCTCGGTGGCGGAGGTGACCGATCCGAAGTTCCAGAAATGGTTGAAGGAACTCATGGGCGCACTGACCGACGTCAGCGGCGCCAGCGCCTACACGGCTGAGGACTTTGCGCTGTTCGGCTATTCGGCGGGAGACGGCGGCCAGCTGTTGGAGAGCGATCTGCTCAACAGCATGGCCGGCATCCAGAAGCGCTGGTCCGATCCGCTCGTCATCCGGTATCCGAAGTATGTCACCTGGTTCGACTTTCCATACTCGATTTGGGTCGGGCCGGAAACCACGGCGGCTGACAAGAATGCCGCACTGCAATTCCAACAATTCCTTCTCTCGCCCGAGATGCAGCAGCTCGCCGTGAAGCAGGGCTTGCGGCCGGTCAACAACCAGGTCAGCATCACCGAAGGTGATAACCTCTTCACGCAGTGGAAGGCTCAGGGCATCGAGGCCGTGGTGCCGCGCACCACGCGCATGGCAACCCCCAGCCGCGATGTGCTGCAGGCGCTTCTGCGCTGGTTCGATCTGAATGTGGGGAAATGACGATGGCCGATAGCCCATTGGCGATGGGGCAGTGTGTACGGACATCGCTGATCGTCCACCGTTCATCGTCCGGGAGGATGCCATGAGCAGACGAAAGACTAACCAGCGCACGAGCAAGACCACCATCGGCTGTTTCGGCGCAGCGCTTGCTGCGATCCTGGTCGTGTGCTTTGTGCTCGTCGTCTTCGCCTTCCTGGTTGACCGCAGTAGCAACCAGGGGCAGCAAGCCGTCTCGACCCCCCAGGCGGACGTACGCACCGCCGCGCTGACCATCGCTTACTCGCCGGAAAAGGCCGCTTTGCTCAAGAGCCTGGTGGAGAAGTTCAATGCCAGGAATCTGCGTACGCCAGACCGCCAACAAATGAAGATCGATCTGGTCGAGATGAAGCCGGATGAGATGGTGGAAAAGGCGCTGGCAGGCCAGGCGAGCTTCCAGGCCATGACGCCCGATTCGTCGCTGTGGCTCGATCAACTCAACAGCCGTCACGCACAGGCGCAACAGGCCGAGCCGGGCAGCATTCCGCCTCGGCTGGCGGGTGAGGGCGTGCGTTACGCGGTCACGCCCATCGTCATCGCTGCGTGGGAGAACAGCGCCAGGAGCCTCGGCTGGCCCGCCAAACCGGTGGGCTGGTCTGCGCTGCAAGCGCGAGCGCAGCAAGATCCGAACTTCAAGTGGAATCATCCGAGCACCGCCCATGCCAGCGGTTTGCTGGCAACCCTGGCTGAGTTCTACGCCGGTGCAGGCGTGCAGCGCGGCCTCACCGCCGAAATGGCGCAGAACCCGAAGACGCTCGATTTCGTCAATGCGATCGAGAAGACGGTGCGCTATTACGGCGAGGGAGAGCTGCCGGTGATCCAGCGCGCGGCGCAAGAAGGGCAGAAGTACCTCGATGCCTTCGTGACGCCCGAGCAGTTGGTTGTGGCGCTGAACACCGGCGCTTTCGGCAAACCTCTGGCCAAACTGATCGCGCTCTACCCTGCCGAGGGCACCCTGTGGGCCGATCATCCGCTGGCCTTGCTCGAAACGCCCGACTTGACGGCCAACCAGCGCCGGACCTTCCAGGCGTTTCGCGAGCATCTGGCTTCGGCCGATGCTCAAAAAGAGATCCTGCGCGCCGGCTATCGTCCCGCTGATCTGAGCGTCTCTCTGGCCGGGCCTGACTCGCCGCTGACTGCTGCGAACGGGGTCGATGCGGCGCAGCCACAGACCACGCTGCAACTGCCGCCGCCCGATGTCGTTTCGGTGGTGCAGAATGCATGGGCGGGAGCCAAACGCCGGGCAAATATCATCCTGGTGGTCGACACCTCCGGATCGATGCGCGGCGACAAGCTGAGCAACATGCAGGCGGCGTTGCGCACCTTCATGGCGCAGATCCCCAGCGATCAGGAAAGACTGGGGTTGGTGGAATTCAACAGCGGCGTCACCAACGTGATCGAGTTGGACACACTGGCGAAGAACCGCGGTGCGTTGACGCGCGAGATCGATGGTCTGCAGGCGGTCGGCAATACGGCGTTTCTCGATGCCGTGCGCACCGCCTACCGGCGGCTTCAGCAGACGGGCGATCCGGAGCGCATCAACGCCGTGGTGGCGATGACTGACGGCCGCGAGAACGCCTCGCGCACGACGCTCCAGCAGTTGGTCGACGAGGTGCGCGCCGGCAATCAGAAGGTGCCTGTGATCATCTTCTCGGTGGCGTACGGCGGCGACGCTGACATGAAGCTGTTGGAGAACCTGGCGGCGGTCAGCGGCGGCCAGGTGCGGGTCGGTGCACCTGAGACGATCCGCGAGCTGTACAAGATTCTTTCGAGCTACTTCTGATCAGGTAATCGACCGGGGACGAGAAGCCGCGGCTTCTCGTCCCCGGTCGATTACCT
>CAYRFV010000391.1:0-3116 GCA_964423545.1 uncultured Anaerolineales bacterium
ATCACGGAAGGCCTGCCTATAGCTGCATGTTTTTGCCGGTCGCTCAACAGGCGGTGCCATCGGTCGGTGCCTAGTGCGCGACTGCCGACAAGGAAAAGGCGTCAGAGCTGGGTAAAGCTCTGACCAATGTGTTCCCGTCTGGCTTGATTTGGGACAACTTGCTGCACATGACCGGCGATGACTGCGTGTGTCACAAAGACTTTATAGTATAACATCCTTCTACTTCGGCTCAAAACTCCCAAGGTCCGGTGGCCTCAAAGCAGACTCACGATGCCTGCAACGTCGACCTCCTCCGCTTCAGCATTTCGGTAGAGCTGAGGCAGAAGGGCCTGGAGGCTGATCCGGACACTCCCGTGGCGAACTGCATCAACTGACACCTGTGCTATCATCTCCACCAGTCCCATCGAAAGGGCCATCTCTACGATTATCAGTTGCGTCACCATCGGGAAGATCGAGTCATCGCGGCCGCATGCCTCGTATAGTGTCTTGAAGTTCGTGACCGGTGTCGATGCCAGGAATGGGTCTTGCGGCGGCAGTGAACCCAGTGCTACCGCTTGCAAGGCGATGGTAACCAGGTCGCGACGCGTGTATGTTCGGTCTCCCGTGCGGTAGCTGCCGATTGTGTTCAGGGGCGTTGCTGTGCTGATACTACCATACCGATCATCAGCGGTCTTGCATGTGAGCACCAGGCTATTGCCCGCCAGAGGATCGATAATCTGCCGAACACCCGTAACTTGCACGGATGTCGATTCGCGTCGAAAGGTTAGTCGACGAATCGTTTGACCAAAACGTTCTTGTCCCGCGGCAGACAGTTCACCCACGATCCGTGGATCCTCGCAGGCCGTCGTCACCTCGATCTCACTCTTCTCTGGTGACGTACTCTTTGTGATGCGTACCGCCTGGAAAACTAGATGATCGAGCTTCACCCAAGGCGTGAGCTGCTGACTCGCGAGATGGGTGAGACTCCTCACCACTAGCTCAGCAAGCTGGCTCATCTCTCTGTACTTACCTATGACGTGGAACTGGTATAGCTCGTTCAGCCACTGATTCAGGTGCCCGTCTCGTTCCTCGGTTGGCACGCCGGAGTCAAGGAAGATGAGGATCTCCTTTCTCTGGCGGCGTGCCTCTTCGTACTCTTCTTGAGTAGCTGAATACCCCGATGGAAGTCGAGTGCCGTAGCGCCGAGAGAGAATACCCAAGTAGATCGTGCAGCGACGGACTTCACTGAGATATGCCTGACGGCTATCATCCGACCGCGCCCCTAGGTTCTCAAACATCACCGGACGCGCTCCCAGTTCCGATATCGCTTTCCGCGCGGTCTCGCGAGCCTCCACCAGATCGACCATTGTGGAACTGACGAAGATGCTCTGGTTGTGCGCCCAAAGCTCAACCTGGCGTTGCGAAGGTCGCTGCACAGGCGTAACTCGATCAACCAAGAGAGGCCGATTGTTCTCCAGCATTTCAAGCTCCTCGACTCACGTTGCGTGTTCTTTCAGAAATTGGGCGATCGGTCCAGCCTGCCACTGCAAGTGATTCGAATAATGCCGCAGGAATCGGGCGAATTGGTCGAGATCGAAGAAACCGTAGAGTGCATTGCCGAATCCTGGCTTCAATAGTCGCAGAATCAGGTTATCCAGATCGCCGGCGAGGCAGTCGGAAATCCAGAGGTCACGAGGTTCAGACTCACACCAATAGAAGTAGGCTGCCAAGAGACGGAACTGACAGAGGGATATCCTCACTGTTCTGTCATCTGCCAGGAAGAGACCGAAGATACTTTCTCGGTTTCGGACGTATTCCTTGACATCTTCATAACTATCGAGAGCATCAGGCAACCCGTCTCTGGACCAAAGTGGCGTGCGTTGTCGGCTCCCGTACCGATAAACCTGTAGTAATAAAGCATCGCGTAGAGACTCCACTCGATTGCGAAACACAGCATAGGCACCGATGGCATAGAGTTGGGTTAGGACAGCACGTTGAGGAAGAAAGCTGTCTTCACCCAGGAAGCGAGCCGGAGCGGTAAGTGCTTTGAGATCATAGAGCCATCCCAAGCGCTCGACTGATTCTTGACATCCGTCGGAAGAACGGAGGTGGAGAGAGTTAAGACCAATCCAGCCGATCCTCTCGATAGCGAGTTCAACGGTCTCTGTCCATGCTTTTCGAACAGCCTCGGGGCTTGTTGTGCTTGCTGTTCGCCACATCGTCGTCGCCTTCGATGTAAGCCTGTCGAGCAGCAAGGTCAGCCCTACGACATCTTTGTCGCGCAACATGGACACCACGAGTCCCGAAAAGTTCTGGCTGTCCATGACAAAGACATCGTCGTCAATCTGATGCATAGGTTTCTCCACTCGATCACTCTTCCCAAAGCTGGCGGTCACCGCGGCCATCACTGCTGATTGAATGATCTCCCCACTTCAGGCTGAGATGACCATCTGCTCGACCTCTCCCGTCTCCCGATCCGAGTATGTGAACTCCGTCAGCGGGAACTCCTGCGGGCTGATCGTGTGCAACTGCAGCCGCACGCGCAGCCGCGCTTCCAGCGCCAGACGCAGCAGTATCCGTGAATCCTCCTTGGTCATCACTCCCGACGGAAAGATCAGCTTGGTCAGCCCGGAGAACGTCCGGTTGATGCTACGCATATCGCGGGCGCTCCACTGGCCGGGCGTCGCCTGGAACCACTGCTCCCAGAGTGAGCCGTAATGCGCGATGCGGCGCAGCTCGCGGTGGAACAGCTCGCTGGTGTAGTCAAGGATGAACCCAACATGGGTTGTGAGCAGCTCCGGCGTCAGCTTGGGCAGCTCCCAACCCGGCAGGTAGGCCGCCCAGCGGTCGTGGAACGCCAAGTCATCGCTGATCGACGGCGGCAGCGGCTTGAACAGATGCTCGGCCTGCATCCCCTGGCGCGGATCGAAGTTGATGTTGCCGTTGAAGACGAAGCCGGCATCCCCCTTCACCGTGATCGTCCCGCGGTTGATGCCGTTGTTCTCCATGTAGCTCTTGTACAGGTTCTTGTCTTCCTCGGCATTGAAAGCAGGGCCGGCGATCTCGTCGAAGCCGACCACGTCGCGTAGGGCGATGAGGCCGGGCCGCGGGGGCACGGTGTTGCTGACGAAGAGCTT
>CAYRFV010000391.1:3126-4376 GCA_964423545.1 uncultured Anaerolineales bacterium
TAGCGTGCCATAAGGGCTGAACTCGGTGAAGCAGAACGATTTGCCGGTCTGGCGCGGGCCGAGCTCGATCAGGTGGTAGTTAGCCTCGACCAACGGGATCAGACGCACAAGGTAGAGCAGTTTAACGCGCGGGGTCAGCGCGGGGTGAGTGGGTTCGTAGCCCATGGTGCGGATCAGCGCGTCGATCCACTGTTCGGTAGTGAACTGTCCCCGGCCAGCGCAGAACTCCTCCAATGTCACGCCGCCGACCTGCACCGGCTCCAGGCGGGAGATCACGAAGGGGTAGGTCCGGTTGCGAAAACGGATGCTGTCGTCGTAGTGCATCAGGACGTTGCACCAGACGCCTGCTGTGAGCAGCCGCTCGTACTTCTGGACGAGTTGTGGTGCGATGTTGACATGGTTGATGTTGGCGGTCACCAGGCTGGCCCAGTACACCCCTTCTTCGAGCTTCTCATCTAGCTCGACCTTGACCAGGTCAATCAGACGCCGGGGGGGGCGCTCGCGGACGGAGGCCTTAATGACTTCGGTCTCGTCCCCGCGCGGGATGTAGGCCGCAACTTCCTCCTGCACCAGCCGCAAACCCTCGGCGACGTCGTCGTCATCGAAGATGTTGGCGCAATACTTGTTGAGCATGAACTCGATGACGTAGGAGGGCGCCTTGGTGGTCCCGCGGATCTTCTGGGTCAGGTCTTTGCGCATGACCAAGCCGGGGAACGCCGCGAACAGCAGGCGATCCAGGTCGTCGGGCACAAACTTCTTTTCATCGTTAGCCATTTGACGCTCCGAACGTGGGTGGGCATCCCGCCAACATCCCGCGAATTACACATGGCCTGCCCTATGTTACCAGGCCAGCAACTCAATGGACAAGAGGCTGTCCGTCGCATCCAGGATTTCTTCGGTCCGACCGTCACGCACTTCGACCTGCAGAGGCGTGCCACGCGGCGCGGCGCTACCCTCCACAGCCATCAGCGCGACGGCCACTTCTTCACGATCCGGCGTTACCGCCACAGAGGACGAGCGGAACAGGACGGCTCGGCTCCTGGCATCGCGAATGACGACATCGACCTCCCTCGCGATCGCATCTTCGACCAACAGGCTGGCGCGACGCACCACCAGTGTGACGCGAGGGCGTTGGCTGAGCACCTGGGCCATCGGTTCCACTTCGACGGTGACGGGCTGGGCCTGCGACGGCCATTCTACTGTTATGCAAGGGATGACCCATTCCTGGAGCGAGGCGCCGCCGTGAAAGA
>CAYRFV010000392.1:0-4350 GCA_964423545.1 uncultured Anaerolineales bacterium
CTTTGGGATGGCGGCCTGTTCGAGGCGCTTGCGTTGTGCGATCTGTTCCTGCCGAACGAGCAGGAGGCGTTGGCGATCGGCCGCACCAGCCGGCTGGAGGATGCTGTGTCCAGCCTGACGGACGCGGGGCCGGTGGTCGTGGCGAAGCGGGGAGCGCTGGGCGCGCTGGTGGCGGCAGGCGCCGAACGGCTGGTCATCCCCGTCGAGCCGGTCGAAGCCATCGCCGACACGATCGGCGCCGGCGACAGCTTCGATGCAGGGTTTGTCGTCGCATGGCTGTCCGGACAGCGACTGGTGGCGTGCGCGGCCGTGGGGAATGCGTGCGGCCGAGCCAGCATTCAGGCGCGCGGCGGCATCCAGGGCCAGCCGCGCGCTGCCGAGCTTGCCGGCCTCGGGGTGTTCTAGCGACGCTCCATCAGCCGCCCGATGCGCGCTTCCATCTCCTTAGCAGCCGCGGCGCTCAGGTAGCCCATCTGCATATCGAAGCGCACCGTTGCGCCGGCAGGCAGCGAGCGGACGTTGCCCTTCGCCTTCTCTGCATGGTAGCCCTCCGGCTCGGCGGTGGCGGGCAAACACATCCCCAGCGTGTCCTGGTCGGGCGTGCGCGAGATCCAGCGCACACCGTGGTTGAGTTGCGCAGGCCGGTGAGCGATGTAGTCGGCCGTGCCGTCGGGATGTTGCTGCATGGTGTGGGCCCATCCGTCGGAGTCGGCCACGTAATCGACGAAGAAGACCACCTCCGGATCGAAAGCCAGCCCCGGCTTCAGGACGCTATGGCGCTCAGGATGCTCCGTCAACTCGGCCAGAAACTCGGCATAGCCGGGCAGCGGCTTGACATGCGACGGGATGCTCTTGCGCACGCGCACGGTCGCCGGCGTGCACGGCGCGGTGTAGATCAGGCGTGCGTTGTCTACGGGGCGGAAGTTGGCGTGCGCCAGGTACATCAAGTCCATCGGCGTGCCTTTGAGGTTGGTGATCGAGACAGACACCGGGAAGACGGACGAGTTGGCGTAGAGGCGAACCTCAGGCGTCGCGACGTAGTGGTCGTTGAAGAAGACGATGTGTTCATACTCGCCGCTCAGCCCCAGGTAGCTGCCCTGTGCATCATTGCCCGCGATGATCCATGCTCTCTGGTACGGCGCATTGGGCAGCTCGCCGTGGAGCGGATGCGTGTCCGCACCGGTCGGCACGCCCATGGCGGTTGCACCACAGTGCAGCAGGAAGCCGCCATAGGTTTCTAGATAGACGCGCGTGGGCCGCGGTTCGACGAATGGCGTTCGCATCGCCAACTCGCGGCCACCGAACTTCGCCGACCAGATCTGCTGGCCCTGAAACGGCAGCAGCACCAGCTCGCCGAGCTCGTTCTGCAGTCGCAGGCCGGCGACGCCGCTGTCGAAGCGAAACGCGCTCGCGCTCAGCGGGCCGGCTTCGACCAGTGTGCGCTCCTTGCCCTCGAAAAAAGCGGGCTGCAGATAGATGGTAGTTTGAGACATGCGAGATCCTCCTGAGCTGTAAAGCTGGAAGCCGGCGACCGGTCGCGTGCCTGCCGCGACCGCGTTCTCCGGCGAGCTTCCGAATTCCACTTCCAGTCCTCACCACACGCTATAGCCGCCGTCGATGACCAGATCATGGCCGGTCATGAAGTCGGATGCCGCTGAGGCCAGGTAGACTACGCCGCCTTGAAGATCGGTGACCTCTCCCATGCGCCCCATCGGCGTCATGCGCATCCAGGTCGGCATCATCGACCCGCCAACCGGCGTGTCGAGCAGCTTCTCCACGAGCAGCGTGCGCGTGTAGCCGGGGCTGATGCAATTGGCGCGCACGCCGCGCCGCGCCCATTCGGCCGCCAGGCTACGCGTGAGGTGGATTACGCCGGCCTTGGACGCATTGTAGGCGACCTGGTTCTGTGGGGTGTTGACGATGGCGCCCGACATCGACGCGGTGTTGATGATCTTGCCATAACCGGCGGCCAGCATGGCGCGGCCCTCGGCCTGGGCGCAGAGAAAGACTCCTCGCAGGTTCAGTGCAATGACTCGATCCCACTCTTCGACCGCCATCGTTTCCGCATCGGCCCAGAGACCGATGCCTGCATTATTGACGCCGATGGTCAGCCGACCCCAATGCGCCAGCACGGTCTCCACCATGGCCTGAATTTGAGCGGGCTGTGTCACGTCGGCCACGATCGGGAGCGCGTCGATGTCCTTGGCGTTCAGTTCGGCGGCGACGGTCTGTGCATGCACCGGGCTGATGTCCGCCACGGCGACGGCCGCGCCCGCCTCACCGAGCGCGTGGGCGAACGCGCGGCCGATCCCTTGCCCCGCGCCCGTCACCAACGCCACCCGCCCATCGAGCCGGAAGCGGTCGAGAATCGGTTGGACCTCCAACACCATGTCTGACATCGCATGCCGCTCCTATGGTTGCAGCGTTACTTTGATCGAACGGTCGCCGACCCTGACCAGGTCGATTCCCTCCTGGAAGGAGGACAGCGCCAGGCGGTGAGTGATGATCTGCTCCAGTGGGAGGAGGCGTTTAGCCAGCATGTCGAGCGCCAGGGGATAGCAGTAGGGCCCCAGGTGCGCCCCGTGGATGGTGAGCTCCTTCTGATCCCCGATGATCGTCCAGTCGACCGTCACTGGCTCCCGCAGTACACTAAACTCCACGAAGGTTCCCAGGCGGCGGATCATCGCCAACCCCTGCGGGACCGCCTGGGGATTGCCGGTCGCTTCGATGTAGACATCGCACCCATCGCCGCCGGTGAGCTTGAGCACCTCAGCTACGACATCGACCTGGGTCGGGTTCAGACAGAGATCCGCTCCGCACGCTGCTGCGGCTGCGAGCCGTTGTGCGCGCAGGTCGAGCGCCACGAGCAGCCCGGGGTGCTTGAGCCGAGCGGCCGCCACCATGCCCAGGCCGAGCGGGCCGCAACCGGCGATCACCACCACGTCCCCGAACTCGATGTTGCCGCGCTGCACCGCGTGGATCGAGCAGGACAGCGGCTCGACGAAGACTGCTTGCTCCGCAGGCACGGCATCGGGCACCTTGTAGATCAGCGCATTTCGGGGCAGCAGCACATATTCGGCCATCGCGCCAAATGCGTCCTGGCGGAAACCGTAGACGCTGCCGTTCGGACACATCCAGTACTGGCCCCGTTTGCAGAAGCGGCAGTGCCAGCACGGCACAATCTGCTCGGAGACCGCGATGTCGCCCGGCGCCAGCCCGTGCTTCTCTCCTGCGTCGTCTCCCAGCGCCACGACTCGGCCCACGAACTCATGGCCAGGGATGACAGGCGGCTGGCAGTAGCCCGGGCGCTGCTTATCGCCCCAAAACAGCGGCGCGCCGAGGTAGCACTTGAGATCGCTGGCGCAGATTCCCGCGGAGATGACCCTCAGGAGCACCTCATCTGGCCCCGGCCGGGGCACAGGCCGTTCTTCGAGGCGGTAGTCTTCTGGACCGTGGCATACGACGGCCCGCATTGTGTTTGGCAGAGACGAACAGGGGGATTCGGGCATTTCGATTCTCCTACGTCATGCTGAGGGCGACCTGGCTCAGTCTGTCGAAGATCGGCGCCAAAGCGCGATAGGTTTCGGCATAGAGCACAACGAGCTCATTGTAGCGCCGCGCCGTCGCGGGATCAGCGCGCTCCGCCTCGCGCGCAGGGATGAGCCGGCTGACGACGCCGAAGTCGCGATAGATGCCCACGCCGATGCCGCCCGCGATCGCTGCGCCCAGTGACGTCGCCTCGGCGGTCAGCGCGGGCAGCACGATCGGCAAGCCGAGAGCGTCGGCAAAGATTTGGCGCCAGAGGGCGCTCCTCGCACCCCCGCCGATCAGGCGCATGGCCGCGATCTCCGCGCCTTGGGCTCGCAGCGCATCGAGGATCAGCCGCAGGTGGAGCGCCACCCCTTCCAGTGTGGCGCGAGCAATCTCGGCGCGGCCGTGGGGCATGGCCAGCCCGACGAACGCGCCGCGCGCGTGCGGGTTCCAGTACGGCGCGCGTTCGCCCAGCAGATGCGGCAGGAAGAGAAGTCCGCCTGCGCCGGCCGGTGCACCGGCTGCCAGCTCATCGAGCTCCCGGAAGGCGTCTGCCGATCTGCTGCCGGCCAACAAGCCCGCCAGCCAGCCATAGGCCCCGCCGGCCGACTGCATGTTGCCTAGCGCGAAATAGAGCTGCGGATCGAGATGCGCCATGGTGATCGTCCGCTGCGCCGTATCGGTGAGCGGCTCGGCCGCACTCAGCGCCATCCAGGCAGATGAGCCAATGTAGGCGTACGCATCCCCCCGGGCGGCCGCGCCGGAGGCGACGGTCGCGCAGGCGCCGTCCCCCCCGCCGATCACGACCGGCGTGCCTGC
>CAYRFV010000393.1:0-4345 GCA_964423545.1 uncultured Anaerolineales bacterium
TAGCAGTGAGCTGCTGACCTGTTCGGCCGACACCTCGACGCGGCCCCCGGGGTGGCTGAACTTGATGGCATTGTTGACCAGGTTGCGCAGCATGGTGACCAGCATCTTCTTGTTCCCCAGCACCATGGGCAGGTCGGGCGCTACGCTGACGTCGATGGAGACCTCATGTTGGTGCGCCTGGAAGCGGGCTTCGGCAATCGCCTCGTCGATGATCTCGGTCATGGCGAGAGGCGCTCTCTCCTCCACCTCGCGCCGGGCCTCCAGACGGGCGAGATCGAGCAGGTCGTTGACCAACCCGGTCAGGCGGTTGACCTCGGAGTCGATCACGGAGAGGAACTCGCGACGCATCGCCGTATCCTCCATGCTCTGCTCATCCGCCAGCAGCTCTGCGTAAGCTTTGATGATGGCGAGAGGCGTGCGGAATTCGTGTGAGACGGTCGCGACGATATCCGACTTGAGCCGGTCGGCCTCCTTGATCTGGGTGATGTCAGCGAGGCTGAGCAGGTAGCCGTCGATCATGGGCGCGACCCCCAGCAGGACATCGCAGGGCTTGCCGGCGCACATCAAGGTCTCCTCCCTGGGCGCCACGCGTTGGCCGGTGCGTGCAGCCTGGTGCAGCGAGCTGCCCTCGTCCGTGATGCCGGGGCCGATGGCGCTGCTGAGAGGTTGCCCGATGATCTGCACCGACGGTCGCCCGAGGATGGCCTCGGCCGCAGGATTCAGGCCGGTCACCCGGAATTCCGAATCGAGAAGCACGATGCCGGCGAAGGCCTGCTCCACGATCGTGGCGGTGCGCTCCTGTTCCGCGAGCGTTTCCGAGAACAGGCTCGCGTTCTCGATCGCCACCGCCGTCTGGTTGGCCAGGGTGCCCAAGACCTGCTGCTCTTCGGTGGTGTAGGCAGTCTCCGAGAGCTTGGGGCCCAGCACCAGGATGCCGATGAGCTTGCCGCGCACTAACAAAGGTACGAAGAGCTCTGCTTTGCTCTGCTTGATATCCTCGCGCTCGCGCGTCCACAAGCCAATGAAGCTGGGGTCGGTGTCGAGCGCCCGGCTCGACAGGCAAGTCTGGTGGCGCGCCAGCCAACTGATGATCGGCGCATCGGGCCTGAAGAGCGACAGATCGCGCGGGATCGGCGCGTCGCCTCTTTGTGTCTGGACGCGGTAGGTCCCATCCTCGTCGCGGCGGATCAGGAACGCGCCGCTGGCGATATGCATCGTCTGCATAACGTCGGCCAGGATCATCTCGGTGACGGTGTGGATGTCCAGGAACGAGGCCACGGTGCGGCTGAGCCGCTGCAGCATGCGGCTTGAGTCGTACTTCTCGCGAAAGAAGCGCCGGTCGATCACGCCCTGCACCCGGTCGCGGAGCGGCTGGGCCAACAGCACGGTCAGGAGGGCCAGGATCAGCGAGAGCAGGAAGACCTGGTAACCGAACGCCAAGTGGAGGATGTTCGTGGCCAGGAAGATCGGGATAAAATAGATAATGCCGGTGACAGCGGTCAGGGTGGAATAGAGCAGCCCTTTGCGGATCACGATGGAAATGTCGAGGAGGTGGTAGCGCAGAATGGCGTAGGCAATGAGCAGCGCATTGAGCATGTTCGCTGCGATGTCAATCGGATACCCTCTTAGCCGTTCGCTGAAGTTGGCGACCGTGCCGAGAAACACGATGATCAGGCCAAGCACGAGGTATTCGATGCGACTGCGCGTCAGGGTCGAGGTTGAGTGTCTGTGATGCCGTATCAAGATGCCGGCGCTATAGGCGAAGTAGGCGTAGGTGGCCGCCGCCCAGGTCATGAACAGCAGACCGAACTCGGGTACCAGCAAGCCGGTGTATTCGGAGGGGTAGACCTTCTCGATCACACCTGGTCCGCCCAGGAGGGTCCACATCGCGAAGAGAATGGCCATGCCGTACCCGAGGCTGATCAGCCACCCCCGGGTGCGGATCCCCAGGAAGCTCCGCGCGAACTGGGCGTACAGGACTCCGATGCAGCCGACGAGGCCAACAAGGAGGATGTAGAAGCCGCGGGCGACGGTGGCGTCTGAAGTGAAGCTGACGCCGACTCCTCCGATCTGCCACACGAGCATCACGACAAGAAACAGGGCAAAGGAGCGAACTTCCCTGCGTCGCAGACTTCCGTATGCGGCAAAGAGCAGAAACGCGTAGGCCAACAGGGCCGCGAGACTCACTACGCTGGCCAGGATCACTTTCGGGCCTCAGCAGGTCACTTCATCCGTGGCTGACCTTAAATGGTCAGAATGCCCTCGCCGTCTGCGGTCGATCTCAGGAGCGCTGCAGTCCTTACAAGCCGATCGGGCGGCCTGCATCGGAGATCGACTGATGGATGCTCGGGCAAGAATCCGTACCGGTCTGTTCTTCGGTGTTCGATTGAGATGTCTGGATCGCCAGACCATTATACTCGGTCTCGCGAGGGTTGGCAAGAATCGGAAGCGGGGGTGAGCGCGCCTTCGTCGTGACGCCTGTACCGCCGGCGCCGGCCGTGCAGGCGTCACGATGGGTGCACAGGCAGAATTCCAGACGACCGCTTCCTTCGGTTCATCTGGACGTTCGGGGCATCCAACCACGGGCCGCAGACGGGTGCGATCCGACTCAGACGCCGCCTGGGGTTGGCTGATCTCCTTCAGGTCGAGACACGGGAAAGCAAGTCACGGCAGCGCTTCGTGGTCCCGCTGACAGGCAGCCGATCGAAACGCGAACGGCTGGACGTCGTAGGTCGCCGGAACGACTCTATTGGGACTTGCCATTCAGCCGGGTGCTGACGGCCAACAGACTGGCGATCGCCTGCTCTGTCGGCTGCATCCGGGGGGGCTTCAACTGGCCCAATTCGGCGCCCTGCGCCTGCCTCTCATCGAAATAGCCCTGAAAAGTGCCCGGCGCAAGCACGGAGATTCTGATCGGATTGGTCTGCATCACATCGTAGTAGCCGGCGTACTCCTTGTCGGTCTCAATAAGCGCTTCGTGAAACTCGGTCCTGAAGCGCTCCGGTTCCAACCCTGCACCCTCGATCAACAGATGCAGCATCGGTTCTCCGCGCTCCGAACTATATTCCTTGCGCGCGGTCCAATTCACCGTTCCGACATTGAGGGCGCCCAGGGCTGTCCAGAGGGAGCGCTCGGTGAACGTGGCCATCGAGCCGAGGCTGATCACCCCATCCACCCGCGATTCGACGACGATCTGAGGCAGCCGAATCCCCAACGCTTCATCGGCCAGCGCTACGACCCGAACAAGATCACCGATGATGTACCTGATGAAGGCTCCGCCCGCCAGACTGGTGCCCACGAGCACGTATTTCCCAGGCTGCACCTCATTGAGAAGCAGTGTCTTGGGTCGCCGGCTGCGATCCTGCCGCCACAAATGGTACTCCGACTCCGGCATGAACTCCCAGAAGGCGGCGTCAGGCACCATGGTCAGGCCGTATTTCTGATCTCCGAATGCCTGGTATGCTACGCTCGCAAACTCGGTGCAGGCATAGGCTTCGAGAGGCGTGCGCCCCCAAAGCTCCTTGATGCGGTTCTTGTACACCTGCACATCCATGCCCGACGCCACGATCCCCTTGGGGTGCCAGATATCCTTGGGGAGCATCGCCCGGCCGTTGATCCGGCTGGTCAGAAAGGCCTTGCCCAACTGATAGATGGCGGCAGGGTGGAGCAGCTCAGCTGAGAACGACATGTGACGGGCGCCGCTGCCGAAGGCTTCCCCCATGCGCAACAAGACCGAGGCAATCCCGATGAAGTAGTCGATTCCTGAACCCATCGAACTCAAGAACCCTCGCTGAATCCGTTCCGCAAATGTCATCTTCTCGGCCAATTCGACCGGCGGCACAGCCTTGAAAGGGAACTCCTGAGGATACGCGTGCATTGCCACCCCCGTAAGGTAAGGAGGCGGCGCGGCGGTATAGAGCAACGTATCGCCTTCCGCGAGCGCGATATCGCCTCTGAAGCTGGCGCTCGACAGGGTAAGCAGGGTGATCATCCCCTTGGCGATGTGCGAGTAATAGGTGGGAGATGCCGGAGCCCATTTGGAAGGGTACTCACCGGTCGTACCCGACGTTCGCACCCAACAAACAGGTTTGACCGGCAAGATGTCCTCGCGCTGTTCCTGGAAGAACTCGGCGTAGTCCCCGTAAGTGGTGACGGGCGCCACCCTTCGAAACTCGCCCGGCGTGAGGGGCGCCGGTTCACCGATGATCCTCCTGCCCAGGTCGCACGACGCCAACAGCTGAAGCTGCTCGGTCAGGCGTCGATTCTGGATCTCCATGAACTCGTCAGCGGACAGGTCGAAGAAGCCGCAGTAGCGCTGCCAGAATTCATCACGGCGGCCTTGTCT
>CAYRFV010000394.1:0-4335 GCA_964423545.1 uncultured Anaerolineales bacterium
TGGAGACCTCGGTGCCGGTGATGCCCATGGCCACGCCGATGTCGGCCTTCTTGAGGGCCGGCGCATCGTTGACGCCGTCGCCCGTCATGGCGACGATGTTCTGCTGGCGCTGCAAGAGGTCCACCAGGCGGATCTTATCCTCCGGCGCCACGCGCGCCACCACGCCGATGTTTGGCAGATCTTTCATCAGTTCATCGTCGCTCTTGGCCTTGAACTGCGCGCCGGTGAGCGCCGTGCCGGTGATGCCCAGTTGCTTGCCGATGGCCGCCGCGGTCACGGCGTGGTCGCCGGTGATCATGCGCACCTGGATGCCGGCGCTGTGACACTTGGCGATGGCGTCCTTGGCCTCGGCGCGCGGCGGGTCGACGATGCCGACCATGGCCAGGATGGTGAGGTCCTTGATCAGTTCGATCAGGTTGGCCTTGGGGTCGAACGCAGCCGGGTCGAAGTCGCGGTAGGCGACCACCATGACGCGCTCGCCGGCCGCGGCCATGCGGTCGTTCTCGGCCAACGCCAGCTTGCGGTTCTCGTCGGTCATGGCCACGTCCGGCCCTTCGGGCATCCAGTAATAGCCGCCGCGGGCGATCAACACATCGGGCGCGCCCTTGACGAAGGCGCGCACCACCGGTTTGCCCTGCTTGTCGGTCATGTTGTGGAAGGTAGCCATGAACTTGTAGTCGGAGTCGAAGGGCAGCTCCGCGACGCGCGGGTGCAGCTCGCGGGCGTCGTCCACGCTGACGCCGCCCTTCTCGGCCAGCACGATCAGCGCGCCTTCGGTCGGGTCGCCGATCAGCGCCTCGCCGTCCAGCCGGGCGTCGGCGCACAGGGCCATGGCCAGCATCACCTGCTCCAGGTCGATCTTGGCGCCGCCGGCGCTCTTGATCTGTCCCTCGGTGGTGTAGGGCGGGCTGCCCTTCTGCCAGGGCTGACCGGCCGCCAGACCGTGGGTCAGGTGCAGCTCGCCCGCGGTGCCGTAGCCCTCGCCGGTCACCCGGTAGCGGTTCTGGCCGGGGATGGAGAACTCGACGGCCGTCATCTTGTTGAGCGTCAGCGTGCCGGTCTTGTCCGAACAGATGGCCGAGACTGAGCCTAGCGTCTCCACCGACGGCAGCCGTTTGACGATGGCGCCCTGAGCCGCCAGCGCGCGCGTGCCCATGGAATACATCGTGGTCACGACCGCGGGCAGGCCGGTCGGAATGGCCGAGATCGCCAGGGCGATGCCAGCGATGAAGATCGTCTGGAAGGAGTCGCCGTTGCGCAAACCCATGATGACCATCAGCACAAAGGCCAGGCCGGCGATGCCGGCGATGATGACGGTCAGGCGGTCGAGTTGCTTCTGCAGCGGCGTCTTGTCGGCCTCGGTCTTGTTGAGCAGGTCGGCGATGTGGCCCATCTCGGTGCCCATGCCGGTGGTGGTGACGATCATCTCGCCGCGCCCGCGGGTGACGGCAGTGTTCATGAAGGCCATGTTATGGCGGTCGCCGAGGGGCACATCGGGCTTATCGATGGTCTCAGCGTCCTTGGACGAGGCCACGCTCTCGCCGGTCAGCGCCGCTTCCTCGATCTCCAGCGTGGCGGTGATGAAGAGGCGGCCATCGGCGGGCACGCGGTTGCCCGCCTCCATCAGCACGATGTCGCCCGGCACGAGCTGCTCCGCTTCAATCTCGATGGCCTGGCCGTCGCGACGCACGCGGGTGATGTTCTTCATCATCTTCGTCAACGCGGCCAGGCTGGCCTCGGCCTTGGATTCGCCGCGCATGCCCAGCACCGCGTTGAAGATCGTCAGCCCCACCAGCACCAGCGTTGTGCCCACTTCGCGCGTCACCACCAGGCTGAGCAGGGCGGCGCCCAGCAAGACCCACTGCATGAAGTCCTGGTACTGGCGCAGGAAGGCCTGCCAGCCCGATTCCTTCTTCTTGGCGGCCAACTCATTGGGGCCATACTGCTGCAAGCGCTGCTGCGCCTCGGCAGCGCTCAGCCCCCTGGACGGATCGACCTTCAGTTGCTGGGCAACTGCCTCGGTCGTCATCGCGTACCATTTCGGTTGTGCTGTGGTGAGTTCTGTCATCATCGTTTCCTCTCTGGCGACCAAAGACTAATAGATTGCCGGGACCATGCGATACGGATAATCCGGTTCAACATAGTCACCCTTGGCTTGACGCTTGGGAAATTTGACCGGCTCGCGCGGCACTTCTTCATACGGAACCTGGCTGAGCAGATGGCTGATGCAATTCAGGCGCGCCCGGCGTTTGTCGTTGGCGTCCACCACATACCAGGGGCTGACAGGGGTGTCGGTTGCCGCAAACATGGCGTCCCGCGCCCGCGAGTAGTCGTACCAATGACTGTAACTTTTCAGGTCCATGGGGGTGAGCTTCCAGATCTTGCGGATGTCCTGGTCACGCGCCCGCAACCGTTCGTCCTGAACGTCCATACTCACTTCCAGCCAATACTTGATCAAGATGATCCCGGAATGGATGATTGACTGCTCAACGCCCGGGGCATTCTTGAGAAAATAGTCAACCTGTTCCTCCGTGGCGAAACCCATCACCCGCTCCACTCCCGCCCGGTTGTACCAACTGCGATCAAAGATCACCACTTCACCGGCGGCGGGTAAATGGGGCATGTAGCGCTGGAAATACATCTGCGACTTCTCACGCTCGGTGGGCGCGGAAAGGGCGACGACATGGAAGACCCGTGGACTGACTCGTTCGACGATGCGCTTGATCACGCCGCCCTTGCCAGCCGTGTCGCGCCCCTCGAAGATCACGCAGATCTTGGCGCCGCTGACCTTCACCCACTCCTGCATCTTGACCAGCTCACCCTGGAGCTTCTCCATTTCTTTTTCGAATTCCTTGCTGCTCAGCTTGGGCTTGTCCTCTGGTGCAGCAGCTTCACTAGATGCCACGCGAACGCCGGATTTCACCTCAGCTTGGTGTTGGCTGGTTGCTTTCTTCTTCTTGCCCATGTTCTCATCTCCTTATTCAAAAAACCTGCCCACAGCCACAAATCGAGCTGCTTGCGCCACAGAAAAGCTCGATTTGATGCCGTGCGGAGTATCGCATCGAAACTCCCCTGCATTGGCCGCGGCGCCGCAAGGCGATTCCATTCATTAGACCGGATCGCGCAGCAGCGGGCAGGTCATGCAGTGGCCGCCGCCGCGGCCGCGACCCAGTTCCGAGCCTTCGATCTCCAGCACGGTCACGCCCGCTTTGCGCAGCCGGGCATTGGTCCATTCGTTACGGTTGTAGGCCACCACATAGCCAGGCTGCAGCGCGACCACGTTGTTGCCGTCGTCCCACTGCTCGCGCTCCTGCTCGAAGGCGTCGCCGGCTGTGGGCACGACCCGCAACTGATCCAGGCCCAGCGCCTCCTGCACCACCTCCACCCAGCCCTTCTCCTCGTCGATCACGTCCAGCGCGCCCTCCCTGGCGCCGGGTCGGTAGCTGATGGGCGTGATGTTGTTGACGGCCGGCTCATAGATCGTCACCAAGTCCCGATCGCAGAAGGTGAAGATGGTGTCCAGGTGCATGCTGGCCCGGTCGGCCGGCATCTTGGCTGCGATGACGCGTTCGGCGGCGTTGTGCTTGAAGAGCTGCTGCGCGACCTGACTGACCGCCTGATAGGTGGTGCGTTCGCCCATGCCAATCAGCACCACGCCGTTGCCGATGGGCATCACGTCGCCCCCCTCGAGGGTGGCGCTGCCATGGTCCACGTCGGGGTCGCCCCACCAGATGGTGAAATTGCCGCCCTTGAACTTGGGATGATACCTGTAGATTGCCGTCAAGTGCAAAGTCTCCTTGCGCCGCGCCGGCCAGTACATGGGGTTCACCGTGACGCCGCCGTAGATCCAGCAGGAACTGTCGCGGGTGAAGAGCTGGTTGGGCAGGGGCGGCAGCACGAAGTCCGTGCCCGCGTAGGCCTTCTCGGCCAGCTTGCGGAAGTCCGCCGGCAGTTCCATCACCGTCACGCCGCCGATCAGGTAGGCGGTCAGCGTGGCCGAGTCCATCTCATCCATCCACGCCCGCAGCTCGGCGGCGCCGCCCACACCGACATCGTTGGGCGTCAGTTTGCGATCCAGGATGTAGGCTCGCCCCTCCGGATCGCTCACCACATCCTGCAGCAGTTCGTGGACGCGCATCACATCGACGCCGAACTCCGTGCGCATCAGGTCCACAAAAGCATCGTGTTCCTGGCGCGCCTTGCGCGCCCAAATGACGTCGTCGAACAGCAGTTCCACGCAGTTGGTCGGCGTCAAGCGCCGCATCTCCAGGCCAGGGCGATGCACGATGACCTTGCGCAGCTTGCCAACTTCGGAATAGACACCAAACTTTTCCA
>CAYRFV010000395.1:0-4334 GCA_964423545.1 uncultured Anaerolineales bacterium
GGCGAGCGTCCTCGCGCCGGCGCGCCGTCCTGTTCGGCTCACGCTGCTCCACTTCAACGATCTGCACGGCCATCTTACCAGCTTCACACCCCAGGGCGACGCACCGGTTTTCTCTCGCGTCGTTTCGTGGATACGCAGCACGCGCACCCGTTATGCGGGCGAGCGCGAGGTCGCCGTGCTGGCCGTGTCGTGCGGCGATGACTGTGGGGGATCGATCTTCGATGTGCTCTTGGGGACGTCGACCGGATCGTTCCAGGTGCACGCGGGGTACCGGGCCTATTCTGAGGCGGGCGTCGACATCGGGGTGCTGGGCAACCACGACCTCGACCGGGGCGACGCCCTGCTGGCCCATGCGATTCGCAGTGATGCGCGCTTTCCGGTGCTCGCGGCCAACGTGTCGGGCAGCGACGAACTCGCCTCCTGCTGCCGGCCGGCGGCCATCTACGTCGTGGGTGGGCTGCGTATCGGCTTCATCGGGCTGGTCACCCCGGCCCAGGTCCATGCGGAGCCCAACAGGGCGCGCCGCATCACCGACCCGGTCCGCACCGCTCACCAACTCATCCCCGCGCTCCGACCGCTCTGCGATGTGCTGATCGTCTTGAGCCATCTAGGCTACAGCCTGGACCAGCAGAGCGCCGTCGTGCAGCAGGCGGGCGATGTCGAGTTGGCGCGCAGTCTGCCTCCTGGAGTCGTCACCTTGATCATCGGGGCGCACACCCACAACGTGCTCAATGAATCGGGCTTGAGTCCTGCCAACATTGTCAACAGCATCCCGATCGTCCAGGCCGGCAAGCGGGGGCAGCACGTGGGCGAGGTAGACATAATGATCGGCGATGCGGTGACTGTCACCGGCGCACGGCTGACTGCCACCATCGATCTGCCGCCCGATGAAGCTTTCGAGCGCGAGGTGGTGCAGCCGCTGGTGCGCCGCGTGCGTCCGTATCGCGAGCGCTCGATGGGCCGTGCCGCAGACGAGCGGGACCTGGGGACAGATGCAGTGCGCAGCGAGTTCGCCTCGGGCGAGTCGGCATTTGCCAACTTCGTTGCGGATGCGCTGGCGAACCAGGCGCGCGCGTCAGGCCATCTTGTGGCGTTCGCCATGATCGATGCGACCGGCGTGTGCAGCGGTCTGCCGATCGGACGGGCCATGACCTTCGGGGATTGGTTCGAGGTGATGCCCTATGCTGACACGTTGGCTCTCTATCGCCTGTCCGGCCGCGATCTCCAGGCGCTGCTGCAAGACAATGCCCGGCGGCTCGACCGGCCAGGGCAGCCGCATGTCGAACGCGGCTTCTTGCACTTCAGCAGCGAAGTGCGCTATACGATCCGGCTGGATGCCACAACAAGTTCGGCTTGGGCTGAGGAGATCTACGTGGACGGCCAGCCCATCGACCGCGGCCTGGATCGCCGCTTCGTGGTGGCTGCCACCAGTTTCGTTCGGGGCCTCGCAGGCGGATGGGAGTCAGCCGCTTGCACGCAGTGCGACCGGCCCGTTTTCGATCTTCGGGCTGCCGGTTGCGAGTATACCGCGCTGTCCGTCCGCGACCTGCTGACCGAGTACATCACCGCCCGCGGTGGGGTGCTGATGGAGAGCGGCGCGCGGCGCGATGGCCGGCTGCGCGTGCGCCCGGCTTGACGGCTGCCGGCGGGTTCACGCGTCCCGAACCGCCAGGCTGTCGGCCGTCTTCAGCGGCCACCAGCGGAACAGGCTCGACCCCAGCAGGCACAGCATGCCGCCTGCAATCAACACCGGTGCGAAGCCGAAGCGATCCGACAGCCACACCCCGACCAGTGGCATCACGAATGCGCCGATATTCATGATCGTCGTGTAAATCCCCAGGTAGAGCGGTCGCGCCTCCCCGGGACATACCTTCAGCAGCATGGGGAAGTGCCCCAGGTTGACGCCTGGCGCGATCAAGCCCTGGAGTCCCGTCCAGACGAGGATGAGGGCCAGGTTCGGGGTCAGGCCGACGAGGATCGGATAGAGGCCGATGACGCTGATCGTGCGAATCAGCACCCAGTTCTCCCCGCGGCGCGCAACGACCCGCTGCCAGACGTAGTAACCCAACACCGGCGTGAGGCTGGCGACGGTCGCGTTGGCGCCGATCCAGCCGTCGGATGCCCCGAGCTGCCGCACGTAGTAGAGCACGTAGATCGGGCCGATCATCCACAGGCCCAGGCCATGCGCCAACGTGCTGACGACGATGCGCATGAAGTCGGGCTGCTGGCGGAACGCGTGCCTGGCGCCCGCCAGCCGCGTACGGAGGCTCGCGCGCTGTGGGGCCGGCTTCACGACGGAGTCGGAGACCTGCATTCGGGTGATGTAGACGGTGCTGATGACCGAACCCACGAAACCGATGAGGTAGAGCACCTGGTAGTTGAGCGGGAACGGCACGGCGGTTAGCCAGCGGCTGGCGATGAAGGTGCCCCCCGTGACGACGACCGCCACAATGATGTTGCGCGCAGCGAACAGCCGCGCCCGCTGCGCTTCCGGCACGACATCGGCCATCATCGAATTCCAGCCGACTCCGAAGACGGCCGCCGGCGCCGTGAAGAGGATGAGCGTCCACACGACAGCGGCGCCTTGCTGGTCGATGTTCAGGAGGGGAATCAGCGCGACCAACAGGTAGCCCACGCGGGTCAGCGCCAGGCTCCAGATCACCCACGGCATGCGGCGAGCGCGGCGATTGAGCACCTGGCCGGCGGGGATGGTGATCAGCAGCGCCAACAGCGCGGGGATCGAGCTGAGCAGCCCGATCTGGGCGTTCGTAGCGCCGAGGCGCAGGGCATAGGCCGAGTTGAACGCGGCCGCGACTGTCAGCAGGCCCGCCCAGAAGACTTCGATCTCGAGGTAGCGCGCATTGGTCTCGGTGGGGCTGAGCCCGGTCGGGGCAATGAAGCCGCGCAGCTGACTGATCGGCTGTACGGCGCTCCTCAGCCAACGTCCGGCGGGCGTGCGCGGCGTCGCGTGCGACGTGGGGTCGGAATGGTTCATGGGAATGCAGTATACTGCAAAACGCCCTGAATTGACACTCCGTAATCTGTTGCGCTATGATGCGCGCTAGCACAAGTTCGCGGGGGAATCTGCCAATGGATGAGTGGGTGGTCGGCATCGACCTGGGCGCCACCAAGATCGCGCTGGGCCTGATCGATCCGCAGAACCGCGTGGTCGCACGCCACCGCGTGCCCACCGCGCCGCTGGAAGGCCCCGCCGCCGCGGTGGCGCGCATGGCGCAGGGGATCGAGGCGCTGAAGCAGCGGCTGCCGGCCGGGAGCCGGCTGGCGGGTGTCGGCATCTGCTCTCCCGGCCCGCTCGATCATCGCACCGGCATCGTGCTCGACCCGCCCAACCTGACCGGGTGGGTGAACGTCCCTCTGCGGCAAATGCTCTCCGAACGGCTGGGAGTGCCTGTGGCTCTGGAGCACGATGCCAAGGCCGCCGCGCTCGGTGAGTACCACTACGGGGCCGGCCGGGGCGAGCGCGACATGGTCTACATCGTGGTCGGCACCGGCGTCGGCGCCGCGCTCATCCTGGACGGCCAGGTGCATCGCGGCCGGCACAACTCGGCCGGCGAGGTGGGGCACATTGCGATCCGCGAGACGGGGGACCGCTGTTCGTGCGGGAATGTCGGCTGCGTCGAATCGTTCACTTCGGGGCCGGCCATCGCGCGCGCCTATCGCCGCGCCCTCGCCGCAGCGAGTGGTCCTGAGCGGGGCGAGTCGGTCGACGCCATCACGACCGAAGCGATTGCAGCGCGTGGCCGCGACGGCGAGGCGCTGGCGGTGGAGATCCTCGCCGGCGCAGGTGAAGCGCTGGGGACGGCTGTCGCCACACTGGCCATGATCCTGGACGTCGAGCTCTACGTGATCGGCAGCAGCGTCGCCAAAGCAGGCGATCTGCTGCTGGAACCGGCGCGCCGGGCGGTGGCGCACCACGCATATCACTCGGTGGCGAGCCGCGTCCGCATCGTCCGCTCGGAGCTAGAGGACGATGGCCCCATCCTGGGCTGTGGCTGGCTGGCCCGCCGAGGAGCGTGATGCGGTGGAGCCGCTGAGCGCCTTCCCGCCGGAAACGTGGGCGGCGACGCGCCCGGATGCGCGTGTCGCGTGCATCCGGGCGCGTCTGGCGGAGACCCCGCGCTGGATCGACATCGAGCGGCCGCGCTACACCACGGCCAGCTATCGCGGCAGCGAGGGCCAGCCGATGCCCGTCCGCCGCGCTCGCATGCTGTTCGACCTCGTGCAGCAGATGCGCATCATGATCCACCCTGATGAGCTGATCGTCGGCAACCGCACCCTCTTGCCGCGCATGGGCGTCATCGCGCCCGAGGCCG
>CAYRFV010000396.1:0-4308 GCA_964423545.1 uncultured Anaerolineales bacterium
GCCAGGGATACACGCACCATCCACCGCGCGGTGACAACCCGAAGGACATCCATGGCACGTACTACATCAGGGACCCCGGGTGGGCTCTCGACACCCTTGTCGGGTACTTCCGCCAGGGCCAGCCGCTCTACGATGCCGACAACAATCCCTCCAATCGCTTCGTGGACGCCGCCTACTACCTGCTGGATACCACCTCGAATCTACAGACCGTCAACGCTGTAGACTCGCAGATTGTCTCGGCATTTTGTCTCACGTAGGATCGGCATGATGGGGAGGCGGAGGGGTGGTGTGTTGGTGGTCCTCGTCGATGCAGAACTGCAGGAACTGCTCGTAGTAGGCATCCCAGAGCCAGGCGGAGAGGTCCTCCATTGCGGTGCACAGTAGCCAGAGGCGGCGTGTGAGCTGCGAGTTGGTGAGGGGCCCGTGTGGTGGCTGGGCCGGGGCTGGTGGGGTATTGACGGCCAAGGCGTGACCTCCAGTACTACTTGAGTCCCATTTCATCCATGACGGCCATGACGCATTCCTGGTCGACGACGGTCATTTTGCTCTCGGCGGCGCGGGTCATGGCAGCCAGGGCGATGGCGTTGATGACGCGGGGAACGCCCTTGGCGGCGGAGATGATGGTTTCGACGGCGTTGTCCATGAAGATTTTGGCGGCGGATTTTGCGAGGGCCAGGTGATGCTGGAAGTACTTGTAGGCGGTATCGCGTGAAAGGGGTCCGAGGTGGCAGGAGAGGCAGATTCTCTGGCGCAGGGGGAGGAACTTGTTGAGTTCGATGGTCTTTCGCAGGGAGGGCTGGCCGACCAGGGCGGTGGCGAGCATGTCGGTGGAGTCGAAGTTGGCGTTGTGCAGGAGGCGCACTTCGTCGAGGATATCGGGCTTGAGCAGGTGGGCTTCGTCGATGACCAGCACGGTGCAGACGCGCTGATGGGAGTAGAGTTCGGTGATGGCGGCCAGGGTCTGGGCGGCCACATCGGTCTTTCTGAACTTGGGCACGATATCCAGTTGTGAGGCCAGCAGGGTGTAGAAGGCGCCGGGGTTGTCCAGTCCGCGGCAGAGGTAGACGACCTTGTGGGTCTGGGCCGAGAGCGTCTGGGTAACGGTTCTGACGGCGGTGGATTTGCCGCAGCCCACGTCGCCGGTAAACAGGCCGATGCCGCGGGTATCGCACAGCAGCCGCAGGCGCTTGGTCATTTCGGTGAACTGGGGATGGGTGAAGATGTTGTGGGTGTCGATATTCTTGGTGAAGGGCACGAGCGACAGGTTAAAGGCGGCGCGGAGCATGAGCGAACCTTTCGGTTATGGGTTTGGCGGCAGGAGCGGCCGTCGTTTTGCGATGGCATTGGCGTTGAGGTCCACGGGATAGCTGGTGTGAACGAAGCGGTTGTCGTAGTAGACGTTGACCGCGCCAGAGGGGTCGTGGCGGTCGTAGGAGAGGGAGACGGTCTGGCCGATGAGGTGTTCCTCGGTCTGGTAGAGGCGCTTGTTGATGGTGAAGGTGGCGTTCTTGGCGACGCGGCGGGAGGCTTTGAGGCAGAAGAGGCCGGCCGGGTCCAGATGAGCGGGCAGGTAGCGGATACGTCCCTCGGCGTTGCGCAGGAAGGTGTCCAGAGGCGTGGCGCCGTCGAGGCCCTCGTGGGCAGCGCGGTTGTAGAGGTTTTGCAGCCAGGCGTCGAAGGCCAGATTGAGTTCGCCCAGCGAGGTGACCGAACCGAGGCCGGAGAGGAAGGATGAGCGCACGGTGCGGAAGAAGCGCTCGATTTTGCCTTTGCCTTCGGGGTAATAGGGGGTGGTATAGATGAGGGCGCAGCCGATTGCGGCGCAGGCTACGTGCAGGTCCTGGCAGCGGAAGGAGGGACCGTTGTCCAGGTAGAGCTTGGCGGGCAGACCGTAGGTCAGCAGGGCGTGGCGGAAGAGCTCTTTGACATTGGCGGCGGTATCGGAGAAGAAGAACTGGGCGGCGACGATGAGCCGGGACGCGTCATCGAGGAAGGCCAGCAGGAAGGTGTTGCGGGTGCGTGCTGAGGCGTTGTCGGGGATGGCGGGTCCGTACATGACATCGGCCTGCCAGCAGTCATTGGGGTAGCGGTGGACGAAGCGCCGCTGCTCTTTGCCGGTGGGTGAGGCAGGCCGGCGCGGCAGGTGGCGCGCCAGATAGCGGTAGGCGGTGGCAGGGGCGATCTGGTTGGGCGTTATGCGGCCTTGCTCCAGCAGCAGACGGCAGATGGTTTTGACCGACATGCGGGGATGGTCCTGCTTCATGCGCACCAGCAGCCCGGCCAGTTCGGGCGACAGGCGGCGCGTGCTGCCACGGTCATGGCGAGGGGTGGGCTTGAGAGCGTCAAAGCCGCCTCGGCGGTAGGCGCGCAGCCAGTGGCGGATAGTACCGGCGCCCACATGGGTGCGTTGCGAACCGGGGATAGTGTAGCGGCGGCGGCTGAGTTGCTGCAGCAGCAGCCGCTGCTGACCGTGCGGCAACTCGCCGCTGACCAGTGAGCCGATGACGCCGAAGCGGAACAGGGCGATGGTCTCGTCTCTGCGGGGGTCCACGAGCGCCTCCTTGCCGGCGGACGTGATGCGCCGGCGCGCTGGCGGTCAATGTATCCACCCGGCCCAGGACGCGCTACGACCGTTTCATGTAGGTGGTACGAGCGTGAGAACGCGCCGGCGCTGTCATGTCGAGGCAGCGTGAGAGCGCAGGGGAATCGTCGTGGCGTCCGCCGCTGGCCCGCGGAGGGGGGCATTCAGTACAAACGGCAGCAAAACTCGTGCTGCAGGCGTACCATGGCCGTGACGGCGCCTGTGGTGATATCGCCGTTGCCCGCAACGAGCAGAAGTGACCAGAGTGCCGCCACCAGTTGGCCCTGTGGCGGCGAGCGACCGGTATGAAAGAAGCACGCCCGCTTGGTCGGCTCACCCGCGCTCAGGCCCTGCCGCCACCGTCTCAGCGTGCTCCGGCTTACGCGCTTGGCCAGCGCCACGGCGTACATGGTCTGTGCCATGGTCCGCAGCAGCCGCAGACAACCGAATGCAAACGCCACCGAATAGCGCTTGCGCACATGGACAAACCGCGGATGAAGCGACACCGTACGCCCCGTGCGCTTGCACCGATAGCGCCGGATCAGATACCCACGATGCTCCTGGTCGTGGTCCCAGAGCCCTTTTTTTTATACCACCCGTGCCCGATCATGCGACACGTCGCACTCCCGCACACCGGACAGCCCTCCGGTCGCGATACCGGATACGAACGCCCCAGATCGCAGTAGCGCTTGTACTCAACGGCTTCTGGCAGGTATCTTATGATATGTGGCACCATGGGGGAGTCCGTTCGACCGATTGCGCCGCAAAACACAACGGGTCAGCGGACTCCCTTCCTCGTTGAGGGTGCTCAAACTCCGTCGGCCCACCACAAATCTACTTTGCCGGCTCAGTCTGAGAAAACCGCCTCAACTTGTGCCAGGATAATGCGAGAGCCTACACCAAGCAGGCCACGCTGTTCACCAACGCCGGCGACGGCCGTGTGCTGACTGAGGCCAAGTGGCTGGAGCAGAGCGGATGGTCCCAGACGAGCCTGACCAGGCTCACCTATGACGGGAGCAACCGGTTGATTGCCCGGACCGAGTACGAGGGGAACGGGGCCAGCAACACTCTTCTGGACTCGCTGGGGTACACCAATGACGTCAACGGGAACCGCATTGTGGAAGTGCACTACGACGACGAGCGGACGCTGACGTACCGGATAGACTATGTGTGGGAGCCCGCGACGGGGATTGTGGCCCGGTCATTTGACCTGGGTCGTGAGCGTTCGGTTGAGTTCGCCGGCTCGACGCTGCGTGTGGCAGGCGCGGCGGCCGACCTTGCGGTTGAGCTTTATGACATGAACGGCCGCCTGGTGAGCAGACAGACAGCTCCGGCGGGAGCGCTGACCATGCCGGTGTACGCGCGGCCGGGTTCGTATGTGGCCCGTGTGAGGGCGGGGGATGGCAGCGACGTAGTGCGGTTCACGGTCAGGTAGGAGAACGAAGACACGCATGTCGGGAACCACATTCCAAAACCATTCATTTTCACGAGGAGGGTGTATGAAGCGTTTCACGGTCGTGCTGGCCGCCCTGTTGTGGGTGGCCGGGGCAACCGCGCAGAGCATGCTGACGCCGGTGTTCACGCACAAGGACGGCGAGGCGAGCGCTGCCGGGTTCACGGGGTCGGAGAAGGACATCTTTGTTGACGGCAACAACATGGTCAAGGGGTGGGTGACGTTCCAGACGCAGGGGATCGATTTTTCGCAGATCTCCACGGGCGTGCTGGTG
>CAYRFV010000397.1:0-4302 GCA_964423545.1 uncultured Anaerolineales bacterium
AGATCGCATCGACAACGATGAGCAACAGACGGCGCTGGGCCGCACCGGCCCAGCGCCGCCAGCACTCGATCCAGCGTTCCCCCGGCTCGCGCTCCAGGCTGAAGCCCAGACACAGCCGCATCACCTCTTCCTCCGGATCCCGGCTGCCGTCCACCCAGGCGACGCCATCGCGGAAGGCGCGCTTGACCTGGTCGTCGTCCGCCAACGCCCGTGCGATGGCGGTCTTGCCGATGCCGGCCATGCCGTAGAGGATGACCGATCGCCAGCGCGCCTGGCGATAGCCGCTCAAGGCCGTAAGGCTGGCTACCAGGTCGCGCTCGACGGCGCGCCGCACGTGAATCACCGGTCGGGGCGGCAGAAAGCAGCGCCGCTGGGCCGGCCGCGCACGCTCCCACCAGGTCTGGACGGCTTCAGTATCCCCCCCTTCTGGAAGTGCCGAGCGCACACTTCTTGAATCGTGAACCATTCATACCCCAGACACGCGATGGCATCCAGCGCTTCCAGCGGATCCCACCCGGCGCGGAACCAGCCCTTGAAGTGCGCCAGGAGTTTGACCAGCGACTGGACATCTGGACGTTTCTGACCCTGCACCCAATTGGTCACGGTGCTGGGATTGACCTGAAGGAAATGAGCCAACTCCTTCTGGCTGCGGTCGGCGCGGAGGAGCCAATCCTTCAGAGCGATGCCGAAGCCCGTATAGGAGGTCGGTGTGGGCGGCCGCGTCCGTGGGGCGGCCTGCGTTGTAGGGTGCGCAGTCAATTCTTGGACCTCTGTAGATGGATTCTGACCCCTTGCAGGGCAAACTGCGGGATGATACCCTACATGTGCAGGAATGCGCAAGGAATGGAATCCAGAGGATTTGCGCAGCAGCCAGTGTCCTGCCGCCGCAGCTACGGCAGTGTCGCGCAGGGAGCCTTCATTGCCCGATTCTGCGGCGCGCGACCCCTCAGTGCACTGAATTGACACCCTTAAGAGCTCAAAAACACCCGCCGGCGGGCCATCTCAACCCTGGAGGTGCGCCCGATGGGCCAAAAAAGTGGTCTGAAACCCGATGCAGCGATCCGCCGCGAGTGGTTGCGCAAGGTCAAGGAGATGTGGGAGAAGCGCAAGCGGCGGAAACGCGAGAAAAAGTGAGGTTCGGGGCAGGGCGAGGCGCCACCCTGCCCCTGTGATGGGTCTCAAGCCACCCTGTTCCGTGCGATTTACGGAGGTGTGCGGGCCTGGGGTATAATCGGCCTGCTTACCCATGTGGAGGTAATTGATGGCTTCTGCTGCCCGCAAAGGTCACCCGGCCACAAGCTACCGCGACAAGAAACTGGCGGTCGAGCGCGTCGCGGCGTACGCGCGCGTCTCCACCGAGATGCAGGCCGAGGAAGGCCTTTCGATCACGGCCCAACTGAACGAAATCCGCGAGTACGCCACGGCTCGCAGTTGGACCGTGGTCAGCGAGTTCGTGGACGCCGGCATCACCGGCCAGACCCTCGACCGGCCGGGCTTGCAGAATATGCTCACCGCGGCTGAGCAGGGCGCGTTCGACGTCGTGATTGTCCACGAACTCTCCCGGCTGTCGCGCTCGTCGGTCTACGATACCTTCTCTATCTTTGATCGGCTGGGCCGCTGCAAGGTCGGTTTCACCTCGGTCAAGGAGCCGGAGTTCGACCTCTCCAGCCCGACGGGCCGCTTCCTGCTGACTATGATCGCGGCGATCAACCAGTACTACATCGACATCTTGCGCATGCACACCAAGAAGGCCAAGCGGGAGCGGGCGCGCGAAGGACTCTACAACGCCTCCGTCACCCCCTACGGTTACGCGTTTGGCGACTCGGCGCGGGTGGCGCCGGTAGTCGCACCCGCCGAGGCCGAGGCGGTGCGCTTCATGTTCGAGCGCTACGTGACCGGCCGCTTCTCCTTCGCTGAGATCGCCGACATGGTCAACGATCGCGGCTGGCGCACACGCGCCGGCCGGCGCTTTTCCAAAGACACGGTCACCGACATGCTGCGCAACCCGTTCTACGCCGGCAAGGTGATCTACAAGGCCGGACAGCGCGCGCGGGGCGTTGGCGAGGTGTTCCAGGGCCAGCATGAGGCGATCATCTCGGAGGAGATGTGGGATGCCAGCGTGCGTGTGCGCCAGCGCCATCAGCACCGCTCGCGCATCCTGAGCACTGTATCACGGCCCTATCTGCTGAGCCAGCTCGCCCGCTGCCACCTGTGCGGCCGCAACCTGCGCGCGCAGGCCTCGGACACTGGCGGCTACTACCGCGAGATGTCCTATGACCGGGGCTATGACGACTGTCCCAACGCGCGGCTGGGCACCCGCATCGAGCCGCTGCACGCGCAGATCGGCGTCATCCTGCGGCTCCTGCAACTGCCGCCGGACTGGCAGGCTGAGCTGGCGCAGATGATCGGGGAAGGGGACGAGGTCGCGACCCTGACCAACCAGCGCGACCGGCTAAAGGCTGAGCGGCGGCGGCTCCTCGAGGGTTTTGTGCGGGGCGATTTCGCCGAGAACGAGGATATCTATCGCCGCGAGTTGGAGCGCCTGCGCCGCGAGCTGGAAGGGTTGCCCAGCGAAGAAGACCTGGAGCAGGTGAAGCAGGCGGCCGAGCTCCTGGACTCTCTCTCCGAAGTGTGGGACGATGCCGAGGTCGGTGATCAGCGCGATCTCACCCAGTTGATGTTGCGCGAGGCGCGCGTGGACGTGTCCCAGGGTCGCCTGCAGCTCATCTATCCGACCGCGCCCTTCGTCCCGCTCTTCCGCAAGATCCCGCTGCTGGCCGAGCGCGAGGTGGGCGGCTTCGTGCCGGTGTGGCCGCCGGACATGGCCGAGGTCCTGACCATCCCCGGCTTGCCGCCTTTGACGGTGTTGCCCGAACAGCCGGTGACGCTGCCGTTTCTGCCAACCTGGCCCTGGCCCGCCAATCCGAGCGCCCGCATCAGCCCGGCCCTGAGCGACGTCCTGAAAGGGCGACGCCAGGGGGAGCACGAGGGGGGCGCCGTGGTGGCTGTCCCTCGCGCCGGCGTGCCCGAGCTCGTCGTTGACCACCGCAAGTGGCCGGATATCATCCTGCGCACCCTGTCCCTGCCCGAGACGTTGGCGCTGCCGGCAGGATCGCTGGCGTGCCTGGACACGACGCTGGCACTGGCGAGCCAGGCCGAGTTCGCGGAGCTTTTGCCCCAGGTGCAGGCGCTCCTGGAGCCAGGCGGCTATTGGCGCTTCGTGGATCTGCTGTTGCCCGCGATGCCGGCGCACTGGGTTTTCACCTACTTTCCGGACGCCTGGGTCTATGTGCGCGACACGCTGTGGACCAGCTACAAGTTCAGCACGGTGCTGCGCGAGGCGGGTTTCGGCATCAAGCTCAAGGAGCACAGCTTTTATCAGCCGATCAGCCTGGGCGCGGCTCACGCCATCGCCCAACAGCGACCCGGTCTCCTGGCGAGCTTGTCCGACGAAGCCTTTCAGAAGGGGCTGGCGCGGCTGGCCGCGGAAGCCGCAGGGCGCGGCGCGGCGACATTGATCGGGTCGGAGTTCACCCTCGTCGAGATCCTGGCGGTCAAAGGGGAGCAGCCGAAACCGAAGCGGCGAAGGCCGTCTTTCCGCAAGGCGGGCGAAGAAGCGGCGGAGATAGCAGATGAGTAAGGTTGGTAGCGCGCGGAGGACTGAAGTGATCTATCGGCGCGTCAGCGCCCCAGATGCCGGAGAAGTGCCGGCGCTTCCGCCTGCGTTCACTGACGATTGGCTGGGCGGGCTGGCGCTGAGCGCCAGGCTGTTAGCCGTTCACCCGGCCGCGCAGCAATCGGCGCCGTCACTGCTGCGGATATCAGAGGAACTACGTGCCCGGCTGGCCGGTCGGAAAACCCGGCATAAGGGGGGAAGGAGAGGAAAAGCACGGAAACGGTGATTTGACAACCTACACGAAAGTAAGTAAGATAGCAACAGACATCTGAATTGCACCTTAGCAAACAAGGTGCGGACGCCGTAGCGCTTAAACGGCGAGAGCCATCCCTCTGAATTGCTTGGCGGCATTCGGGATGGCTCTCTCGATACGGCGTCTGCATCAGGCGATCAAGCCTGTATATGCAGAGTTACTCCGTGCGGGGACGACGGGGTTCGAACCCGCGATCTTCGGCTTGACAGGCCGACATGTTAACCGCTACACTACGTCCCCATTGTCCGCCGGACGCCTGTTTGCAGCGCCTTAGGACACTGCGCTTTTTACCACACGTTGGCGACTCCGTCAAATCGACGGTAGTGTATCCCGATCGGTTGAGATTTGCCTGGGGGTGGAAACCTGCTAAGGT
>CAYRFV010000398.1:0-4290 GCA_964423545.1 uncultured Anaerolineales bacterium
AATGAAACAGTGACAACGATAACGAATAAATAATTTTTTTTCATTTTTTTCTCCTTTTAAGTAGATGTTTTGATTCACAGTCCAATATCGTCTTTTAAGCACAAACTAAATCATTATGTTTTCTCCATCTTCAAGCAAGCTCTAACCGAACCGGCCGGTGACGTAATCCAATGTTTCCGGCAGCACCGGCGTTTGAAAAATTTTTTCAGTGGGCCCATACTCCAGCAAATGCCCCAGGTACATAAACGCGGTATAATCGCTGGTTCGGGAAGCCTGCTGCATGTTGTGGGTGACGATGAGGATGGAATAATCTCCCCTGAGTTCCTGGAGAAGATCCTCGATTTTATTGGTGGCGATGGGGTCCAGCGCCGAGCAGGGCTCATCCATCAGCAGCATTTCCGGTTCCGCCGCAATGGCCCGCGCGATGCAGAGCCTCTGCTGCTGGCCCCCGGAAAGGCCAAGGGCGCTGTCCTGAAGACGGTCCTTAACCTCATCCCATAACGCCGCGCCTTTTAAGCTGCGCTCACAGACCGTATCGAGCAGGCGTTTGTCCCTTTCTCCGTCAATGCGCAAAGGGTACACCACGTTTTCATATACGCTCATGGGAAATGGATTGGGCTTTTGAAATACCATTCCCATGCGTTTGCGCAGTTCGATCACGTCAACGCCGGGGGCATAGATGGACTCGCCGTTTATTTTCATATCCCCATGGATGCGGACGATATCGATGAGGTCATTGATGCGGTTGACGGATCGAATAAGCGTGGATTTGCCGCAACCGGAAGGACCGACCAGGGCGGTGATTTTGCCTTTGGGAATGGTCATGGTAATATCAAACAGGGCCTGACTGGCTCCATAATATAATGAAAAGCCTGATATTTCCAGAACAGGCGGCTCATCAGCCAGTTCAGGATGAATTTCCGCTGGAAACCGCCGGCCGGCGGCAATGGCCGCCAGACGGTTCGGGTGCGGATTCTCCGCCGGCATGGGCGAGTTCCGGATGACTTTGTTTACGGTCATGGCAATCCTCTCCATCTAAAACACCGATGACGCGAATTTCCGGCGCAGCCGCGTGCGCAGAAATACGCCCAGGGCATTGAGCAAAAAAATGAGCGTGATTAAAAGCAGCGTGGTGGTGAAAACCATGGGCTTGGCCGCTTCGCTGTTTTGGCTCTGGAAACCCAGATCGTAAATATGAAAACCCAGGTGCATGAAGCTGCGTTCCAGATGGATAAACGGAAAATGGCCGTCGATGGGAAGCTCGGGCGCCAGTTTAACCGCGCCCACCAGCATCAGCGGCGCCACCTCTCCGGCTCCCCGGGCCATGGCAAGGATCGCGCCGGTCATGACCCCGGGCATGGCCCGGGGCAGCACGATCCGCTGAATGGTCTGCCATTTGCTGGCGCCGCAGGCATAGGAGCCTTCACGCATGGAATTGGGCACTGCGGACAGGGATTCTTCCGTGGCCACGATCACCACCGGCAGCGTTAACAGGGCCAATGTCAGCGACGCCCACAGAATGCCGCCGGTGCCGAAAGTCGGGCTGGGCAGTTTGGCCGAAAACAGCCACTGGTCGAGACGCGCGCCGATGATATAGGAAAAAAAGCCAAGACCGAAAACGCCGAATACGATGCTCGGCACGCCGGCCAGATTGTTGATGGCGATGCGAACGGCGCTGACCACCGGACCGGTTTTCGCGTATTCCCTCAGATACAGGGCGGCCAGCACGCCAAAGGGAACCACGGCGATGGACATGAGCAGCGTCATGACCACCGTGCCGAAAATGGCCGGGAAAACGCCGCCCTCACTGTTGGCTTCCCTGGGATCATCGGTTAAAAACTCCAGCCACCGGGAAAAATAAATGCCGGTTTTTTCGCTCCATCCGAGCTGGTTGGCGGGGTATGCCCGGACAATGTCGGCCAGGGCCAACGCTTTTTCCCTGCCGTCCGCGGTGACGACCTGGATCTGATAGCGGCTGTTTTCATCGTCTAATGATCGAATTTCATCCTGGATGCGGTTGAATACCTGCTGCTGTTCCTCCTGGAACCGGTTCAATCGGCCGGAGGCTTCCGTCCATTGGGTTGAATGTTTGCCGAATGTCAATTCGATTTCACGAAGTTTCAGTCTTTCTTTTTCCAGTTGATAATTGACCTCTCCGATTCGATGTTTTTCAATATCCCGGGCAGACGCCCAGCGGTTGCGGACCGGCTGATGATGCGTTTTGAACAACTCCCAAATTTGTGACGGCTCTCTGGCAACGGCCGCGCCGTCCAGCAAAAAAGCTTTGGGCATTCCGTAAAACCGCCCCCAGGAGAGGCGCTCAAACACAATCGCCCATCGGGGACGGGATTCGCCTTCGGCAGCGATCTCAAAATCGCTGACCCATGTGAAATGTTCATTGGTCAGTTCAAAATTGCCGGAACGGATCAGCCGCCGCCCGGCCCATCCGTCTTTATCCATGATCTGTTTTTGCAGATCGTTCTGATTGGCCGCGGGGAATGCTTCCAGAACGCTTTGTTCCGGCCGGAAACGATCATGGCGGGTCACTTCGCCCATGACGGTTTTTCCTTCTATCGTGCGGATCTGAACCACAGGAACCGGCCAGAATGTCACAATCCCCTCATAGGCGACAAACACGAGCAGCACACAAATCATGACCAGACAGATGCTCATGGCCCCGCCGGTCAGCCAGATCATCGGCTCGCCGTGGGCCAGTATGTTTTTGGCGCTTCGGTTCCTGCGATAGGGACCCGCCACGCGTTTGGATGCCGGGGGCCGCTTTTGATGCGCGAATTTTTCCTCGGACCGGGTTTGTGCGGGCGCATTCATATCTCAAAAGCCTTTTTCCGAAAGCGCTGTCGAATCACCTCTGCCAGCGAGTTGATCATAAATGTCAGGACAAACAATGTCAGGGCGGCCAGAAAGAGCATGCGGAAATGGGTGGAGTTTTTGACCGCTTCGGGCAGTTCAACGGCGATATTGGCGGACAATGTCCGAAAGCCGTTAAAAATATTCCAGTCCATGATGGGCGTGTTGCCGGCGGCCATCAGCACGATCATGGTTTCACCCACGGCCCGGCCAAAGCCGATCATGACCGCGGAAAACAGGCCGCTGGCCGCGGTGGGGACGATGATGCGCATGGCGGTCTGCCAGGGCGTGGCCCCGGCCCCTAAAGAGGCGCTTCGCAGGTGTTCGGGGACAGCGGACAATGCGTCTTCTGAAAGCGTGTAGATAATCGGAATGATGGCAAATCCCATGATAAAACCGACAATCAGCGCGTTGCGTTGAATATAGGTGTCGATGAACCCGCCCCGAGGGTCAAAATTCCAGAGGCCGTAGGGCCCCTGGGCCAGAAAATGGGATAATATCCATGCCATGCCGGCCGCGCAGACCGCTCCGGTCAGGAATTTGGCCAGTTCAAAAACCGCCATCTTTTTTTCCGACCCGTGTTGAAACCGCCGCAACACCAGGGGCGTCACCCATCGCATGATTGCCAGCGCGGACATTGCACAGCACAAGGGAAGCAGAATAAACATCCATGCCCCATCGCCTGTTCCCTTCTGGCCGCTCAGCCAGGCCATGATATCTCCGCTGAAGAATAAGCGCTCGACCCATGGGCCGGAAAAAACCCCCAGCCAAAGGCCAAACATCAGCATGGCCATCATGCCGATCAAACGAAACCGGGCCCATCGTGTCGCCAGATTGCGCGGCAAGAGCTGCCACAGATAGGCGCCCAGCAGCAACGCAAAAGGAACGGCCACAAAGCAGGTCAGCGCCTCCGGCACATAGTCTTCCACAAAAGGGGCCACCACCAACGCGGATAGAAAACCCAGAACCACACTGGGAAGACTGGCCATCATTTCTATGATGGTTTTAACCGGACCGCGCAGTTTGGGATGCATCAGTTCCCGGGAATAAATGGCTGCCAGAAGCGCCAAGGGCGCGCCAAAAAGCATGGAATAAAGCGTCGCCTTGATGGTTCCGAAAATGAGCGGGAAAAGTCCATATTTGGGCTCGAAATCATCGGTGCCGCTGGAGGATTGCCACACATGTTCCGGCTGATTGTATCCCTCATACCAGACAGGCCGCAATATGGAGGCAACCGCTGCCTCCGGGTGCGGCACATCAATCCGCCACATGGCCAGGCTCCTGGATGTTACAGCCGCCAGCGCATCGTCTTTTGGAGAAAGGGCCGCCATTTGAATCGCGTCCGCAGAAGCACCTGAAGCCGTCAGGCTCACATTGACCAGGTTTCTGTTGCTGGTGGCATGGTACAACAGGACCGATCCG
>CAYRFV010000399.1:0-4290 GCA_964423545.1 uncultured Anaerolineales bacterium
GCCCGTTCCGATCAGCATGACAATACTACCGGCTCATTTAGGCCCACCTGTACGAGCCGCTTCCTGGAAGGCGGCGCACGCGTTGCCGGATGAACAGTAAGGAAAAAGTGCGAATATGGCTCAGAATTCACAAGAACCGATCGTCTTGCGGGTCGATGCCGTCGAGCAGATCTTCAACGCGCCCGACATCAACCCCTTTGCCGCGGGCGAAGGCAACATTCTGGGCGAGGCCGCGCTGGACCGCTTCCTGTTGCAGCAGCAGGCGCAGCCGCGGCGCGATCTGGCTAGCCTGCCCCTGGTGGTGACCCTGCCGGCCGACCAGATCACGCCCGACCTGGAGCCGCAACTGGCTGCGGCCATCCAGCGCTACTGCGCCGCCCGCATCGAGGACAATCTGCTCCACATCCGCCACTCGCGTTTGCAGCACAGCGTTGGCCTGGCCATCGTCCTCGGCGTGGTGATCGCCGCGATCTTGCTGGTCGTGGTGCTGGTGACGGTCGTCTTCACTGACCTTTCCCCATTGGCGCAAGGCATGATCGCAGGCGGCCTCTGCGTCTTCTCGTGGGTGATCCTGTGGGATCCGTTGGAGGCGCTGCTCTTCGAATGGGTCGAGCCGACGCGCGAGAACCGCGTCTTTGCCCAGATCCAGAAGATGCGCGTCGTCGTGCAGGCGCAGGAGTGAGGGAGCGCCCATGTCTGTGCCAACTGCGCCGGCCGCAACCGGCCAAACCCTGACCCTCGCGCTCAATCGCCTCAGCGAATTGTTCAGCGCGCCGGAAATCAACCCCTTCTCCACCAAGCCCGTCGACCTGCGCGGAGAATCTGGCCTGGCGTATCTCCACCGGCGCGCCCGCCTGCGCTGGCTGCGCTCGTTTTCCGCCACCCAACTGACGATCCAGTTGCCCGCGGCAGAACTGCCGGCGGACGGTCCGGCTGTGGCTGCACTGGCCCAGGCAACGCAGGCTGCCCTGGCGCGCTACTGCCAGGCGCAGGTGCGCCACAACGAGCAGACCTGGCGCGGGGAGCGGGCGCTGCTGCGGCGGCAATTGCGGGTTGTCCTGCCCGTGGCCCTGGTTTCGTTTGCCCTCCTGCTCGTCATCCTCACGGGAGTGTTGCTGCCCGATCACCCACTCCTGCAGGGCGTCCTGATCGTCGTGACTCTGTTCGCCGCGTCGCTGGCGCTTTTCGACGTGTTGACGGGGATATTCTTTGGCTGGACGCCCTATGCCATGGACAACCGCGCCTATCGTCTGCTGGGAAATCTGAGAATCAACATCGAGGTGCTACCATGATCGACCCACAAGTGAAACCGTCCGCCTATCTCAAGCTCTTGGGGATTGTGGCCCTGCTCGGCGTCGTCACCGCCCTGATCACCTTCATCTTTATGGCCCTCGTCACCCTGGGTACGGCGTTGATCTGGGAGCAGGGTGCGGCCATGGTCGGGATCGACCCGCGCCTCTTCACCCTGCTGGTCTGCACTTTGGGCGGCCTGCTGGTCGGGCTGTTGGTGAAGCTCTTCGGCGACCACACCGGCATCTTCGCCGAAGTGATGCTGGAGTTCGGCAAGACGGGGCGCTTCGACTATCGCAACGCGCCGCGCATCGTGCTCACTGCCTTTGTGTCGCTGATTGCCGGCGGCAGTCTCGGCCCCGAAGCGCCGCTGGCCGACGCCAGCGGCGGCCTCGGCACGCTGGTGGCCGACAAGCTCAAACTTAACGAGCAGGAGACGCGCTCGCTGGGCTTTGGGGGTGTCAGCGCGATGCTCGCGGCCTTTGTCACGACACCTTTCGGCGGGCCGATCCTGGGGCTGGAATCGGCGCAGGGCGGCACTGGTGGCAAGCAGACCTATTTCTGGGTGCTCTTCCCCAGCCTGCTTGCCTCGGCGGTGTCCACCGTGGTCTTCGTGATGCTAAGTGGCGCTTTCTTCCAAACGCTGTACAAGTTCCCGGCCTACACCCCGCAATTGCTGGATCTGCTCTACGGCGTGCCGCTCGGTCTGGTGGGTGGGGCGGTGGGCCTGCTGTTCATGCTGACCCTCAAACGCCTGCAGATTCTCTTCCAGCCGATGAAGCAGCACGTGGTGCTGCGCGGGCTGATCGGTGGCCTGGCCCTGGGGATTATGGGCGCGTTCTTGCCGCTGGTGCTCTTCTCCGGCGAGGAAGGCACGACTGACCTGATCACCCATGCGGCGGAGATCGGTGTGGTGATGCTGGTCGTATTGGGGCTGGCCAAGCTCTTCACCTCCACCCTGCTGCTTGCCACCGGTTGGAAAGGCGGTTACATCTTCCCGATCATGTTTGCAAGCGTTGCCATCGGCCTGGCGGTGAACCTCATCTTTCCCGGCATCCCGGTGGCAGTCACCGTGGCGGCGACGATGGCCGGCGCGCTGGTGGCGGCGTTGAAGGCGCCGATCTACGCCGCCCTCTTCACGTCGGCGCTGGTGCAAGTCGAGACCTCGCCCGTGATCGCCGTCGCCGTGGTGCTCGGCGCGCTGCTGACCGCGCTGCTGGCGTTGCAAGCTGCGCGCCGCGCGGCGGAGCAGGCGGCGCCTGCGCCAGAACCGAAGTAGCGCGTCAGTTCAGGAGCGCCGCATGAGAACTCGCGCCGAGAGAAGAGTCGCAGCCCGCTACCGTTGGGATCGTCTGAAGGTGAGCTTCTGGTTTGCGCCGGCGCTCATGGGGCTGGGCGCGGTGCTGCTGGCCTGGGCCATGTATTGGCTGGACGGTCTTGTCCCCAATACAGCCCTCCAGAATAGCCGTTTCGTCTTGGCTGGAACGCCGGGTGATATGCGTAGTGCCCTGTTGAGCATGGCCGGCACCGTCCTGGCAACCGCTGGGGTGGTCTTCACGCTGCTCACCCTGCCGCTTTCGACTGTGGCGGCCCAGTACGGCTCGCGCTTGCTGCGGTTGTTCCTGGGCGATCGCACCACCCAGTTGGTGCTGGGCATGTTTGTGGCGACATTTGTCTATTGCATCGCAGCGGCCCTTTCCATTCCGCCGGCCGACGTAGAACCTGAAAGCCCACAATTGACGGCTACGCTTGGCTTGTACTTGATGCTGGCGACCTTCGCTACGCTGATCGTGCTGGTCCAACACATCAGCACCATGCTGCAGGCGCCGAACATTGCAGCGGCGGCGGGCGCAGATCTGCTTGATGTGTTGGACGCGGCAAACGCTGAAGATGGTGAACATGCCAATGGCGGCACGGGTGTGTCTGAAAACCGGGCCAACTCCCAAGACCCCCCGGAGATCTTGGTGGAGTCAACAGGCTACCCCCTGCGGGTGCGCGACACTGGCTATATCCAATTCATTGATCCGGAGACGTTACTGACCCTGGGTCGAGAACAGAACCTGGTCGTCCGCATGCTGCGAAGACCGGGGCATTTTGTCTGGCCCGGCACTGTGGTCGCCCTGATCTGGCCGGCCGATCGGGTCGATGCACAGCTCGAAAAGCTGGTCCGGCGCGCCGTCCAGATTGGGAACGGGCGCACGCCGACCCAGGACATCGTCTACGCGATCAACCAACTGACCGAAATGGCTGTACGCGCCATGTCGCCGGCGATCAATGACCCATTCACAGCCATGACCTGCCTGGATCACATGAGCAACGGCCTGGTCCGTTTCATCCAACAAGGTGAGCCTGACGCTCGATACTACGACGGAGACGGGAAACTGCGCCTGGTGCTGGAATCGGCCGCCTTCGCCGAACTGCTTGACGCCGCGTTCGATATGCTCCGCCATGCCAGTTGCGATAATGCCAGTGTGTTGTTGCACATGTTGAAGACGATCGAAGCGATTGGCCAGGCAGCGCAAGCGCCCGCGGCGCGCCAGGAACTGCTGCGTCATGTCAGCCTGATCCAGGCGGAAAGCCAGGCAGGCAATTTGATCGAGCAAGACCGGCAGCACATTGCCCTGCGCAGTGAAGCACTTATACTCAAGTTCAGTTGATGCTTTTTTCAGACCAGTAATGGAGGGGTGATGTCAACGACCACAGATTCCACCAAGAAACGCGGCAACCTGATCCCGGATATGATCGCTGGCCTCACGGCCGGCGTCGCCAATATCCCCGACGCGATGGCGTCGGCTGTGCTGGCCGGCGCAAACCCGGTCCAGGGACTCTACGCCATCATGATCGGCACGCCGCTGGGCGCGATCTTTGGCAGCTCAGCATTTATGAACGTGGCGACCACCAGCGCCCTGGCCATCACGGACGGCTCTGCCCTGGCCGCCGCTGGCTTCACCGGAGACGCGCACGCCATCGCCATCTCCACACTGGCCGTGCTGACTGGCG
>CAYRFV010000400.1:0-4264 GCA_964423545.1 uncultured Anaerolineales bacterium
GGTCCGATCGCCCAACCGGTCGAGCATGAGCACGGCGCCAATATCCCATTGGAACTCCTCTGCGTCCTCGCTGGGGGTGCTGGGATCGAGCCAGGGGTCCGGCACGATGTACCACGCCTCCGTGCCGACGGGCGGGGTGGGGTCCATCCACGATGAGCCGTACGGTGAGACGCTCTGCCCATCTCGGCCGGGAGTCAGCAGCCGAGTTTTCCAGTTGCTGGTGCCGAAATCCACCAGGCAGTGTGCCGCAGTGATCAGGTGACGCGGTCCGATGAGGGTCATCGTGCAGTTCGCCTCAGTGTCGGACGCATTGCTGGAGGAATTGGTGATGGTGCGCCAGGGCCAGAGGGTGGTGGGGGTGCGCAAGATGCGCGTGTCGACCCCGTTGCTCCATCCCTCGGGGCCAGTCGCCGATCGCACCAGTGGGGCGACAAGCTGCGCCGGCGCGGCGGACAGTCCCGACTGGCTCATCAGGAAGGGCAAGAAGCTAAAGCTTCGTCCCTCGATGACTCCGTGCGAGACTGGCCCGCCCGGCGCGGTCAGCCCATTGCGCTCATGACAATCATGGATGGTTTTCAACAACGCGTCAGAGAACGTGACGCGGAACTCGTACTGGGTGCGCGTGTTGAAGATGCGTAAGGCAGCGTTGTCGAGCGGCGCCGTATCGGCTGGCGGCTCGGCCGGGTTGGGGTTGCCGGATGTCACGGGGCCGATGACCAGGTCTTCGTTGCCTCCTCGCATATCGGCGCGACGGACCGTTTCTACGGTGATGTGTTGGTTGATCACGACTGGCGTGCTGGGCGGCGTGTCATCAGCGATGGCTCGAGCCAGGTCGGCCAGTTGGAAGGGATCGCCGGTCAAGCAGGGGGCCGCCACCGGCGATTGCGGCGTGCGAGCATCCGCGGCCCCGACCTCGCCGGGGACGGCGAGCAGCAGCAAGGCGACGCACAGCACCAGCGTTTTGTGAATCATGACAATCCTCCACGAGCGATGCGGGCACCCTGGGTATGTGTGGCAGCAGGGCGACGTGGAGTGGGGGATACGGCTGTGGCAGCCCACTCTCGATTGGGAAGCGATAGGTGCTGGGAACCCATGCGGGCGAAGTATCGCATAGCACGCCGCACGGGTCAAATCGATGCGGGGTGGCCATTGGGGACGCTGCAAAGTGACTGTACGGCGCGGTGCTCGAGAGGTCAGGGACGCGCATCCGGCGGCCAAATGGGATCGCCGGGTCTTGCAGGATCATGCTCAGGTCCGGGGCCATGCGCAAGTCCTGCGCGATTCTCGCGCAGCCAGGCGTACATGAGTATGCCGCCAGCCACCGCCACATTGAGCGATTCCGCCTTGCCGACGATCGGCAGTCTGGCCCAGGCGTCGATCGGCGCTGCGACATCGGGGGAGAGGCCGCGCGCCTCGTTGCCGAGCACGAGCGCCACCCCGCCGCGCCACAGCCCCTCGCCCCAGGTCACGCCCAGGTGCGGGTCGGCGCCGATAAGACGGAGGCCCGCCGAGCGCAGCCGTTGGAAGAGCCCCGCGACCTCTTTCGTGCTGATGACGGGCAGATTGAACAGCGAGCCCATGCTGCCGCGCACCGTTTTCGGGTCGTACGGATCGACGCACGGCTCGATGAGCAGGACTGCCGCCGCGCCGGCTGCGTCGGCCGTGCGGATCAGCGTACCGAGGTTGCCGGGGTCCTGAAGGCGGTCGAGGATGATCACCAGTTCATCCCCGGACAGTTCCAGCGCAGAGAGCGCGGGCCGAGGGATGCGAAAGGTCGCCACCATCCCCTGCGGCTCTTCGCGCTCCGAAAGCGCCTCCATGACGCGGGGGGAGACGCTGAAGAGCGCCACAGCCTGCTGCCGGAAGCGTTCGAGCAGCGCCATCGCCTCGGAGCCGATGAACTGCTCCTGGCAGAAAAACACCTCGTGGGGCGTGGCAGCCCCATCCAACGCCATATGGAGAAGCTGCAACCCCTCGACCAGGAAGAGGCCAGTCTCCTGCCGCTGCTTGCGCTGCCGCAGCTTGCGCGCCTCGACGATGCGCGGGTTGCTCGTGCTGCTGATTTCGGAGGGTTGCTTGCCCTGAACGGCTTCCGAGCGAGCAGCCTCGTTCGAGCGAAGGCTGTTGGCGCTGCTGGACGTCATGGATCACGACTCGATGCTTCTCTCAGTTGCGTGCTGCGAGAGGCAAGTGTACTGTGTGGGGGCAGAGGCTCTGGGTTTTCCACCTCGTCCCATCCCAATGCAGCATTCCCGGCCCGACCGCCCACGCGTTGTTTGGGGATGTCGTCGCTACGGAAGAAAGGTTGTCTGCCGTTGGGCTGACGACTTGGGACCAACTGCTTCCATCCCAGTGCAGTATCACTCCGGGATATCCCACCGCCCAACCCTCATTTGGCGCAGCCATGGCCACTGAGTTCAGTGCTGTGGCGACAGGGCTCGTTGCGGACGACCAGACGGCGCCATCCCAGTGGAGGATGACACCTGTTCTCCCGACCGCCCAAGCGTCGGTGGACGAGATCGCGTCCACGGAAGTAAGCTGCTTTGTAGTGGGGCTGGCGACGGAAACCCACCACTCGGGCAGATCGGCGTGGTGAAAGATCGCACTCCCATCACCCACCATGGCGCCGCCGACGGCCCAAACGTCTGTCGCGGACGATGCTGACACAGAGAGCAGCGGCGATTGAAAGGGTTGCCAATGCGTGGTCCATGTGGCGCCATCCCAGTGCCTGATGCCGTTGTAACCCACGACCCAGACGTTGGTGGCAGCAATCGCAGACACCGCGGTTAGAGTGTCGCTGGTGTAGGTCTGAGCTGTCCAAGTGCTCCCATCCCAGTGCAGGATCGTGCCTGCTGCGCCGACCGCCCAGACATCGGTGGCGGACAAGATAGCGACGGAGTTCAGCGCTCTTGCTGTCGGAGAAGGACTCCGAGTCCATGCGGTTCCGTTCCAGTGAAGTATTACCCCGTCTCGCCCAACAGCCCAGCCTTCGGTATCCGAAAGCATGGCGACTGAACCAAGCACTGGCCTGCAAGCGTCTAGTGCCGCGAGGTCCGACTTCTGGGAAACGGCAGGCTGCCCCGACACGGGTGGGTCAACCTGCAACGCCGCTGAGGCTGGCGGCGTGAGGCAACAGAGTTGGAGGAAGCAGATAATGCCGAACACGGCGACGACCAGTTGTGCGGAATGCTTCCCCATGGATATCCTCCTCGAAATGCGGGCTGCCGATGCAACGTATCCCAGTCGTCATTGTTGGCCGTAGATCAGCGCAACTCTTTCGAGAGTATTCGCTCGTTCATTGCCACAGAGTTGCGCCGGTCCTATTTCGCCATGGAAGTCAACGCCCGCCGCAGTCGTTCTTCCACATCTGTCACGTCGCGCGGCAGGCTCTGCACGGCGCGCTGCGCCTCGACGATGCTGTAGCCCAACGCAGTCAGCGCGTCGATCACGGCGGCGTCCGCTTCGGTCAGTGCGGCCAGCCCTTCGGCCACCTCGACCGGGCCCACCTTGTCCTTGAGATCGAGCACGATCTTCTGCGCCGTCTTCTTGCCGATGCCGGGCACGCGTGCCAGCAGATCGGGCTGCTCCTGGCCGATGGCAAGCCGCAGCGCATCGGGGGCCATTGCGGAGAGGAGCGCCAGCCCCAGCTTCGGCCCGACGCCCGACACGCCGATGAGCTTTTCGAACAGATCGAGCTCTTCTTCGCTGGCAAAGCCGATCAGAGACAGGTCATCCTCGCGGACGACCAGGTGCGTGTGGAGAAGGATGATCTCGCTGAGGCGTGCGGCGGCGATCGTGGGCTGGGGGCAGAGGACGCGAAGTCCCACCCCGCCCACATCCACCACCAGGGCGTCCTTGCTGATGAGCCGAATGCGGCCCTCGACCGATGCGATCATGCCGACCTCGTGGATTGGAACGGTGGCGCGTACGAAGCGCGAACAACCCGCACGAAGTTCAGGGCGCGCTCTCGGTGAGGCGGCGCAGACGCTGGCTGTGCAGGTGACAGATCGCCACGGCCAGGGCGTCGGCGGCATCGTCGGGCCTGGGGATATCGTCCAGGTCCAGCAGGATGCGCACCATCTCCTGCATTTGCCGCTTGTCAGCGCTGCCATAGCCGGCCAGCGCCTGCTTGACCTCGGCGGGCTTGTACTCGTAGAGCGGCAGGTCGGCCTGCGCGATGGCCAGCAGCACCACCCCGCGCGCCTGGCCGACCGTCAGCGCCGTGGTGACGTTGCGGCCAAAGAAGAGGGACTCCACCGCTACA
>CAYRFV010000401.1:0-4044 GCA_964423545.1 uncultured Anaerolineales bacterium
TGTAATCCTTGAGGTCGGAAATCTCCGCTAGTGGGGTCAACTCCACGCTCGAGTAAGCACTCACGTATCCGCTCAGTCTGCCGTCCTGTTCTAGTAAGCCATGCAGAATACGTTGTGCGCTGTCTGGCTGCTCGTAGAAGTTGAGTTTCAGTGGTTTTGAGGGTGTGGCATCCTTGGGCGTCAGTGCATATACGAAGCACCGTTTGGGATATGCGCCCCGAAGCGACTTGCTGCCGTCCTGCTCGTTGTCGTTTGCGTACTCGCCGTTTATGTCGAAAATCAGCTGTCCCACGTTCCTGGTTTCCGCGGTCGTCTCAAGCAGGCTCTGAGCGATCAACTTGACCACGTTGCTTTTACCCAGGCGCGTTTTCCCAAACATCGCAGTACGGGCAGCAAGGAAGTCGCGGGTAGATACGTATACGTCGACGTTTGGCTGAGTGCGTCCCGGTAGGGGCAAGCGGCACTCCGTGAGACGAAGCTTGCCGATAGGGAAACGTGTCTCGGTGGGTACCAGAGTGTTCACTACCAAGTCAAGTAAGGCATCGTCCGGCGCGTAGACACGATACTTGTGGGCGCTCACGAAGTTGTTCATATCGCCCGCGAATTCGACCGCATCCTGAACTTCGGGATGCGGATAATACATTCCGAGGACAGCAGTGTTGAGAGCCCCCCATTGCAGCTCTGATTGGGTAAAGACATCGAGCTCAGGCATCGACTTCTTCTGAAGCTCAAAGTATGTCTGTTGGGTTTCGCTGCTCAGGGGAGTAGGCGCGGCGTCCAGTACGCGAAGCAACGTGAAGTGCGGCGGCACCGACCTTTCATCCACTGCCGGGACCATAATCAACAGCGAGTTTCTCGGTACACCGCCCACAGCGATTTTGAAGGGGTCAGACGTGATTATGGTGACCGTGTCGTAGCTGATGTCAAGGACGTAGCCAACGAATCGCAGATCACCGTATTTCTTGGCTAACTCATTGTCGATCTCCCGTTGGAGGAAGTCTCTCAGCACTCTCAGCGGGTGCTTCTGCTGGGCAGCTTCTTCGAAGAACTCCTTCATCGGGTACCACCTCCTTGCACACGGTAGCTGGTGATCAGCACTTCGCCGGGTTCGGACACAGTTGTGCCTGGTCTACGTCCAGTGCCGCGTGGGATTGGAGTGACGAGGGAGTCCCCGAACAAGGCGACGATCTCTGGGTGGGCGGAGGTTGTCATGGCCCAGCTCGCACCGCGGCTGTGAGCGCGGAAGAGGGCAGATGCCAACCGACGATGATCGTCGTAACTGAACTTCCTGCCCACGTAGTGGTCATTGGCTGGATCCCTGGCGCCGGGTCGATACGGTGGATCCGCAAATATGAAGTCATCCGCACCACATTCGTCCAGCACAATCTCGAAGTCACAACAGCGCAGTGTCGCTGTGCGCAATGCTCGTGATGCGTGCCTGAGCAGGTCGAGCGTGATGACCCAACGCCGATCCTGGCCGCCATAGCCCACGTTGAACTCGCCCTGCTTGTTCTGCCGCCACATACCTTTGAAGCACGTACGATTGAGGAATAGGATGCGTGCAGCGCGGTCAATGATGGTTGGTGGTGGCAGTGAGCCGCGGACTTCATCGTATGCGGTCTTTGTGGAACCGAACTCCGCGTAACGGTGCCAGACTTCTCGAGGCGCTGCCTTGATTCCGCTGTAGAGGTCGATGAGATCGGCATTGATGTCGGAGAGAAGAGATTGTGGAGGGCACAGTGAGAAGAACAAAGCACCCCCTCCCACAAACGGCTCAACGTAGCGCCCCCTAATGCCCGAAGCGTCAGGCACATGATGCCTTAGGAAATCCAGAATGCGCGTCTTGCCTCCGGGATAGCGGAGAAAAGGTGAGGGTGATTCCGGGCCACTGTGCTTCACGCTGCCTGTAATCGACATAGGGTGTCCCATGTAGCATTAGGTCAGCGCATTCTCTTGTAGCTAGGCATACCGGATATGCCTCCTGAGACATGCAGGCGATCGCCAATACGCAGATACTCGCACGACAGATACTCATCCTCAGTGCGAAACAGAACGTAACTGCGAGTATCGAACAGCGCGCCGGGAAAGCGATCCAGCGGCATGAACCAACTGCCATCCTTGTGGTAGCGCGACAGTGTCGCACCGACTCCCCAGCGGATGTTCAACTCACGGCCCGATCCGGTCTTCGTGCCGCCCATCGTAGTGCCTCCTGATGAGTGTCAATGTGGCCTTCAAGCAACGTTCGCGCCCGGCGGTGCACGCGATGTTGCTAGGCACAGAGCCAGTGCGCCACTGCCAGACTGGTCATCAGCAGGAAGGAGTTGTCAGCCCGCGAGTTCCGCACGCGGCATGCGGAACTCGCGGGCGCTGTGTGATTATGTCGTGGACAGTATAGCACAGGATGGACTGAGGGAAAATAGGAAATTGGGACTGAATCGTCCAAGGGTGGTGGCCCAAGCGGTCATGGCGAAGGCATGCGAGATGGAGTAGACGAGGGTCTTGCGTTATGCCAAACCGGAAGTGCAAGTGTGCGCGGAGAACATCCGCGGTAGCGAGCAATCGCGGCAGTCCCCGAGTGGTCGCCGCCGAAATCGGGGGAACTGGAACTTGCATGCCGGTTCATCAAGAAGCCACTGGTGCATCGACTACTCAGATACTCACGTGTTGATCTCGCCAGGCCACTACTGGATCCAAATCGCCATGACCCAGTCCACGGTTGCAGTAGGTGTGGCGGCACCATGCTTAGACCGCGGTGCTCGGTCAAGTCCTACTGCGATCTCTGGATAGGGGCACAGCGAGGTGGGCTACGGGCTTGGCGCGCTGCAGTCCCGCACAGCTACCAGAAGAATTGGCGAATGCGCAGGCGGGCTGGAGCGCCTGCCCATCGATCTCCCATCCCTGACGTCGGTCTGAACGTCCAGCGGAGAAAAGTGAGGTCACAGGGTTGCGAGCGGTATGCAAAACGTGATGGGGCGCGACGGCCCAGCGGGTCACGGACCTGCCGCAAGCAACCTCAGCACCCGCCCCCTCACCCTGCGTGCCAGTCGGGCAGGTCGTCCAGCCGATACAGCGGCTGGGGGGCGCGCTCCCAGCGGAACTGGCGCAGGTCCCACGTCGACATGCCGCAGATGCGGCTCCGGTGTATAATGAGGTCAAGGTCGAATTGGCTGTGGCATTGTATGCGCAGGGGCGGCTTTCGATTGGCAAAGCGCGAGAGTTGGCGCACATATCGGTGAGGGAGTCTCGACAGGTGTTAGCGGCGCGCCGGGTTGCGCCTCACGAAGCCGGGCGGCGTGATTGATCGCGTAACAGGTACCATGGCTGGCAGGCGGTGTATGCAGAAGAGGCAGGCGGCATGATGAACAGCACGATTGTGTTGGATGAGGCCGTCATCCCCGTGACGGTCGACTATCTTGAAGAGGACGGCGTGTACAAGGTCAGTTGCCCGCTGCTGCCGGGTTGCCACGCCTGGGGCTCGACCCTTGACGGGGCGATACAGTCGATGCCGGAGAATGTCCGCGCTATGATCGCTGCACGATTGGCCAACGGCTCGCCCATCCCGGCCTCCCTGGCTCACCTGCGCGCGGATACCCGGCTGGTGATTCGTGTGGTGCCGGCGTGAAGTACCGCGAACTGGCAAAGCGACTGCGCGAATTGGGCTGTGAGTTCGTGTGAAACGGCGCAGGTTCGCACCGCATCTGGTGGAATCCCGGCAATGGCGAGTATACCACCATTCCAGATTGGGGAAGCGACGACCTGAAGTCAGGGACATTGCGCCGCATCGTGTCCGACCTGGGTCTGACGATGGAGGACCTCCGGCGACGCTAGCCTCTGGCACGGCGCCGTATCACCCGTCCCCTCACCCCGCCCGCCAGTCGGGCAGGTCGTCCAGTGGATACAGCGGCCGGGGCGCGCGCTCCCAGCGGAACTGCCGCAGGTCCCAGGTCGACAGGCCGGGACAGTCGGCCATCACCGCACCCTTCATCATCGCCTGCAGGCTCTGGTAATTGAAGTACATCTTGACCACGATCAGCTGCGCCTGCG
>CAYRFV010000402.1:0-4034 GCA_964423545.1 uncultured Anaerolineales bacterium
CCGGCTCGACCGGGTGCGCTGCCCCACGCTGATCCTGGCCGGCGAGGTCGACCGCGTCGTGCCGCGGGTCTACCAGGAGCGGCTCCGTCACCGACTGCCACACGCGCAGTTCGTATCCATCCCCGATTCCGGCCACGCCAGCAACATCGACCATCCCGATGCGGTGAATGAAGCTGTGCTGAGGTTCTTGGAAGCGGTCGATCAGGGGCGCCAGGCAGACGCGGTCATCCACTCCCCGTGATGTAGCGCTCGAGCTGCGCAAGCATGAACTGCTGGTCGGAGATAATGGCCCGGCCCACATCACCGATCGTGACTACGCCGATCACGCGGTTGCCTTCCATTACAGGCAGGTGCCGGACGCGTTTTTCCGTCATTAGGGCCATGCACTCCTGAGTGGTCTGATCGGCGCTGGCATACAAGACGCGACTCGTCATGATTTCCGAGACGAGGGTCTCCCTGGATGTCTTGCCCAACAGGATCACCTTGCGTGCATAGTCTCGCTCTGACAGAATGCCCACCAACCTGTCTTCGTCCATTACCAGGACGGCCCCCACGTTTTTGTCGGCCATGAGCTGCAGCGCCTCGAACACCGTCGCGCCCGGCGCAACCGACCAGACGTTGTAACCTTTCAAGCGCAGGATATCGTTGACAGTCTTCATCTCTCATCCCCCTCCGGATCACGAGTCATGGCAGTCGCCCGATCTTCAGGCTCGATCGGTGGCGCCAATCGCTGGGTGGCGACACCATCTCTCGCCCACCTGCTGACGAGCGTGCGCTGGACGATGCAAGCTCTTGTTGAGTGCTATCATAGCGCACATATATCACAAGGAGCGTGTGATGTCAACCGTCTCGTGCAACCCGATTTTGGCATACGGTTTCTATGTTGTACGATATCACCTGGAAGGGACGTTTACATGAACACCGAAGTGGTCCAATGGCTGCTGGACTCGGCGGAACCCTGGACGCGCTACCGCACGCTGCGCGACCTGCTCGGCCGGCCGGAAGATGATGCCGAGGTGAGCGCCGCGCGCGCCGCGCTGCTGGCCCATGGGCAGGTGCAGAGCCTGATCGCCCTGGCCGCGACGTGGCCGGGCCGCGCCATCCTGCGCCACAACGACGCGGGCCATCCGCTCTACGCACTGAGCACGCTCGCCGATTTTGGCTTGGCTGCGGCTGATCCAGGCATGGCGCGCGTGGCGGAGGCCGTGCTGGCGCATCAATCTCCCGATGGCGCGCTGCAGAGCGTGCTCAACGTCGCACCGGCCTTCGGCGGGACGGGCGCAGATACCTGGAGTTGGGTCTTGTGCGACGCGCCGACGCTGCTATATGCGCTGTTGGCGCTGGGCCTGGGGCAGGAGGCAGGTGTACAAGCGGCCGTGGTGCACCTGATGAACGCGGTTGACGATGTTGGCTGGCGCTGCCGGTGCGGGCCGGAGCTGGGCCGGTTCCGCGGGCCGGGACGCAAGGCTGATCCTTGCCCCATTGCCAACGTTTATGCGCTGAAGGCTCTGTCTCTCGTCTCGGAGTATCTCGACAGCCCTGCGACGCGGCGGGGCGTCGAGATGCTCTCGGGCCACTGGGAACGCCGGGCCGAGGTCAAGTATTACCTGTTTGGGGCCGGGAGCGACTTCCGCAAGCTTAGGTACCCCTTCGTCTGGTACGACATCCTGCACGTGGCCGATGTCCTCAGCCGCTACCCTTTTCTCCATGCCGACCCTCGCTTCGGCGAGATGGTGGCGGCCATCACCGCGCAGGCGGACGCCGATGGTCGCTACACCGCCGGCTCGATGTACCAGGCGTGGCGGGGGTGGTCGTTTGCCGACAAGCGGCAGCCGTCCCCCTGGCTGACGTTCCTGGCGTTGCGGATTCAGGCGCGGATCGGGGCAGCGACGACCAAGAGCACGTAACGTTCAGTCAGGCTGCTGCGGCTATCATCTGCTCTTTTGCGGCTTCGTGCATCACTGCCCCTTCACTAACTAACTCCTATCCTACCTAACCACACCCTTACTGCCGCGACTGTAGAGCAGCGCGCCGATCAAGACGCCTACGACCACGCCGATCGTGGCGCCCAGCCAGCCCGTGATCCGCAAGACGGCATGGCCGACGATGCCGCCAAGCAGCGCCAGGAGCGGGATCCAGTAGACAGGTTTCATGTTCAGACCCTACCTGCGTGTGCTGATTGGCTTTGTTGCTGCACCTGCATGAGCACCTCCGACCCGGCCAAGCGGTCGTAAGGGGTGCGCTGGGACTTGCCGAACGCCAGCGACGCCGGGTAGCTGATCACCAGCAGCCACACCAGGCCGAAGCCCACGATCAGATCACCCAGGGGGCGGTGCACCCGGTGCGAGAGGCCAACCCGGGACATGAAACAGGCAGGTGTGAGCGATCTGGTGCAACCGAATTTCGGACCGGCGGGCCGACCCGAGGGGCTGTTGAAGAATACCGATGTGCTTGGCCGGAGCGCACGGTTCAGGTATAATCCTCTCACCCGACCGTCCAGATCCGCCATCCGGTCGACGCCAACTAATATGTTGCCCGAGTCGAACGATATCACCGAAGCCATCACCGTGGCCAGCGGGCTTACGATCCCGGTGGCCGAGCTGCGCTTTCGCTTCAGCCGTTCGAGCGGACCGGGCGGGCAGCACGTGAACCGCAGCGAGACGCGCGTCGAGCTGCTCTTCGATGTCGCCCGCTCGCCCAGCCTGACCGACGAACAACGGGCGCACATCGCGCACCGGCTGGCCGGCTACATCGACGGAGATGGCGTCATGCACATCGTGTCGTCGTCCACGCGCAGCCAGCTGGCGAATCGGGCGGATGCAGTGGCGCGCTTTCAGGCGCTGTTGACCGCAGCGCTGCGCCCGCGCAAGCGTCGCAGGCCCACGTCGCCCAGCGCTGCGGCCCGGGAAGGGCGCCTGGCAGAGAAGCGCACGCGCTCAATGCACAAGCAGAGGCGACGGAAGGTGGAGCCCGAGGAATGATGATCGTCGACAACGCGGCACGGCAGGAAGCGCTCGCAACGAACTACACATGCTGATCTACGAGGATCGGGTTGCCGTCGGGGTCCACCAACATGATGCTTGCGGGACCCTCGGCTGTTTCGTCTGTCGCCACGATCAGCCCGATGCCTTGATCCCTCAAGCGGCGTTGTATCTCGCGCACGTCCACGTATGAATCGAGTGGACGCGCGTTGACGTCCCAACCGGGATTGAATGTGAGCATGTTCTTCTTGAACATGCCCACAAAGAGCCCGATCACCGCTTGGCCGTTCTTCATGATGAGCCAGTTCTGTGCGGGATCCCCACCGAACGCTTCGAAGCCGAGCTTCTCATAGAAGCTCCGTGAGGCTGCGAGGTTCTTCACGGTCAGGCTGATAGAGAAAGCGCCGAGTTCCATCACCTGCCCCCTTGGTGCGGATCGGTCATACGATTGCGCCGCAAGTCGGAGGTCTCTGCGGCGTTGATTCGCCCGCAGGCGTCACTTCGCCCGCAGGCGTCACTTTGCACGCATGCGATTGTTCCTGGCGTTGTGCTCTAGCTCGCAGAGACCGAGTTCTTCCATCAGCGGCGGGATGTAGATGCCGAACCGGCCGCGCAAGCCTTTCTTCAGACCGTACCAGCCTCCCACGGGATTGGTGGACGAGCGCCCCCATGCCTCGACGGTTCCTTCTTTGGCGGGCTTTTGTTCGTCGGCGCCGCCGAGCTCCACCCAGTCCCCGGCCTCCTTCAGCATGGCGTGAAGATCCTCGATGCAGCGTGCGTCGTAGTAGAGCACAGTCGTGCCGACGGTGCACACCAGGACGGTCTTGCCATCCTTGTCCTCCGTGTGCATGGTGTATTCAGAGGTTCCGGGCGGGGTCTTTAGCTGCCACGGATTGTCCTTCGGGCGATTCAGCGAAATGGTCATCGAGCACTCCTCTTGAGCCTGACACGAATGGACGGACGGGACGCCTGACCAGCTTATGCGCGCTGGTAGCAGTCAAACCGCTCCGTCCATCCCATCAGGGTCTTGCAGTGACAGCATCGCACGCTCCG
>CAYRFV010000403.1:0-4026 GCA_964423545.1 uncultured Anaerolineales bacterium
TCTTGTCAAACGTGAAGTATGTGATCACGCTCGACACGGATACGCAACTCCCGCGCGATTCGGCCCGACAGTTGATAGGAGCCATGGAGCACCCGCTGAATCGTGCACGGTACTGCGACGACAAGCAGCGCGTCTGCGAGGGGTATGGCATTCTACAGCCGCGTGTGGCCGTCAGCCTTCCGGGCACCGACCGGTCCAGGTACGCGCGGCTGTTCGGGAGCGAGCCGGGTATCGATCCTTATACGCGCGCCGTCTCCGATGTTTACCAGGACCTGTGCGGGGAAGGTTCGTTCATCGGCAAGGGCATCTATGAGGTCGATGCGTTCGAACGGGCCTTGGGTGGACTCCCCGACAACCGGATCCTCAGCCACGATCTTCTGGAAGGGTGTTACGCGCGGGCCGGGCTGTTGAGCGATGTGGAGTTGTACGAGGAATACCCATCGCGCTACAGCGCGGATGTGAGCCGAAGGCATCGTTGGATTCGCGGCGATTGGCAGATTGCGCGCTGGCTGCTGCCGTGGATTCCCGGCCGCGACGGCGGCCTGCGGAAAAATCCCCTTTCGATGCTCTCCCGCTGGAAGATCTTCGACAATCTGCGGCGCAGTCTGACGGCCGCGGCGTTGACCCTCCTGCTGCTCTTGGGCTGGAGGGTTTTGTCTTCCCCCGGGTTCTGGACCCTTTCCGTGCTGCTCCTCATCCTGACGCCTTCATTGACGGCGTCGGCCCTGAATATACTTCAAAAGCCGGTCGATGTGACCCTGGGCCAGCACCTCATGGCCGCAGCGCGATCGGCCCGTCGGCACTTTGCTCAGGCCGCATTCACGTTCGCATGCCTGCCCTACGAGGCGTTCTTCAGCCTGGATGCGGTGGTGCGAACGGCCTGGCGGATGCTGATCACGCATCAGCGACTGCTCGAATGGAACCCGTCCAGCGACTTGGATCGCAACCGCCGCACCGACTGGGTCGACTCGTACCGGGCCATGTGGATCGCCCCCGTCATGGCCGCTGCCGCGGCGCTGGTGCTTGCGGCGTCAAAGCCGGCCGTGCTGGTTTGGGCCGGGCCCATCCTGGGCCTCTGGTTTGCCTCCCCCGCAATCGCCTGGTGGGTCAGCCGGCCGCTCGCTCGCCGCGGCGCAAGGCTGACGGCGGACCAGACCCTCTTTCTGCGGAAGCTTTCCCGGAAGACCTGGGCGTTCTTCGAGACCTTCGTCGGCCCGGAAGATCATTGGCTGCCGCCGGACAACTACCAGGAGCATCCTGTTGCCATGATTGCGCACCGCACGTCGCCCACCAACATGGGCCTGGCGCTGCTGGCGAATTTGTCGGCGTACGACTTCGGCTATATTTCGGCCGGAAGGTTGATCGAACGAACGGCGAAAGCGCTCCGGACCATGGAAGGTTTGGAACGCCACCAAGGCCACTTCTTCAACTGGTACGACACCCAATCCCTGAAACCCCTGCCGCCCCTATACATTTCGTCGGTGGACAGCGGGAACCTCGCGGGCCATCTGCTGACACTGCGGCCGGGGCTGCTCGGGCTGGCCGATCACCCGGTCCTCGGAACGCAATGGTTCGACGGCTTAAGCGACACGCTCCGGATTGCGATGGACCATGCGGTCGCCTCTCCGGCCTGCACCGTTCCGGAAGGTTGCGCCCCGGCCCGGCTCTCTCAACTTCTGCAGGACCTGGAGTCCGCGGTCCGTTCCCCACCCGCCACGCTCACCGCGTTGCGGCAGTGCCTGGATCAGTTGTCAACGTCCGCTGCGGTCGTGGTCGCCGGCGAGGACGCGCCCGATGCCAACCCCGGCGACCCATTGAGGGCGTGGGTCCACGCCTTCGCCATGCAATGTCGAGACGCCCTTGATGAGCTGGCGTTTCTGACCCCGTGGACCGAGCACCCGTCTGCTCAGGATGGCCTCGGAGACTTTCCCGATCTCGACGAGATCCCGACCCTGAGCGAACTGGCAGCGCTGGATGCGAAGCTCCTGCCGGCCATCGAGCGGCAACTGAGCGCTGCCCCGCCGTCCGAGGAGAGCGCACGGCTGGGCGGACTTCAGCGCCTCGTCACGGAGGCCAGTCAGCGCGCCAGAACCCGGATGGCGGCGATCAAAGGGCTGGCCCTGCTGAGCGAGGTGCTCGCCCGGATGGAATATGGTTTTCTGTTCGACGAGGCCCGTCATCTGCTGGCGATCGGCTACAATGTCGGTGAACGCCGGCGGGACGCCAGCTACTACGATCTGTTGGCTTCGGAAGCGAGGTTTTCCAGTTTCGTTGCGATTGCGCAGGGACACGTGCCGCAGGAGAACTGGTTCGCCCTGGGACGTCTGCTCACCACCGCCGGCGGGGAACCGATCCTTCTTTCGTGGAGCGGTTCCATGTTCGAATACCTGATGCCGCTCCTGGTGATGCCGACCTACGAACACACGCTGCTCGACCAGACCTGCCAGGCGGCGGTGGCCCGGCAAATCGAGTATGGAAAAAAGCGCGACGTACCGTGGGGCATTTCGGAATGCGGCTACAATGCCATCGATGTGCACCTGACCTATCAGTACCGGGCGTTCGGCGTGCCCGGCCTGGGGCTCAAACGCGGGCTCGCCGAGGACCTGGTGATCGCGCCTTACGCCTCGGCGCTGGCGCTGATGGTCGCACCCGAGGAGGCGTGCCTGAACCTCGAGCGGCTCGCGGCGGAAGGCTTTGAAGCGCGGTACGGCTTCTACGAAGCGATCGACTACACTCCGTCGCGTCTGCCGCGCGGGCAATCGAGCGCCGTGGTCCGCTCCTTCATGGCCCATCACCAGGGAATGAGCCTCCTGTCTTTGGCCCATCTGCTCCTGAAACGCCCGATGCAGAAGCGGTTCGAGTCGAATCCCTTGTTCCAGGCGACCCTGCTGCTGCTCCAGGAGCGAATCCCCAAGGCGACGGCGTTCTATGCGCACACCACCGAGCTGTCTGAGCTCCATACGGCTTCCAGCGCTCCGGAGACGCCGATCCGGGTTTTCACACGCCCCGACACGCCGAACCCGGAAGTGCAGCTGCTCTCGAACGGCCGGTACCACGTGATGATCACCAGCGCCGGCGGCGGATACAGCCGCTGGAAGGACCTCGCCGTCACCCGTTGGCGCGAGGACCGCACCTGCGACAACTGGGGCACGTTCTGCTACCTCCGCGACGTGGCCAGCCGCGAGGTCTGGTCAACTGCGTTTCAGCCGACGCTCAAACGGGCCAAGCGTTTCGAGGCGATCTTTTCCGAGGGGCGGGCCGAGTTTCGCGGCCGCGACCACGACTATGACACCCACACCGAGATCGCGGTTTCGCCCGAGGATGACATCGAACTGCGCCGCATCCGCATCACCAACCACGCGCGGACGCGCCGGGCGCTCGATGTGACCAGCTACGCGGAAGTGGTCCTGGCACCACCGGCGGCGGACGCCATGCATCCGGCGTTCAGCAATCTCTTCGTGCAGACCGAGATCATCCGCCGGCAGCGAGCCATTCTCTGCACGCGCCGGCCGCGATCCCATGGCGAGCCGGCGCCCTGGATGTTCCACCTGATGGCCGTGCATGGGGCGGAGATCGGAGACGTTTCCTATGAGACCGATCGCATTCAGTTCATCGGCCGCGGCAACACGGTCGCCGACCCACAGGCCATGGGCGGCGGGGCTGAATTTTTTTCGGGGGCGCTCTCGGGCAGCGAGGGCTCCGTACTCGATCCGATCGTCGCCATCCGCTACCGCATCACCCTGGATCCGGAAGAATCGGCAACGGTCAATATGGTCTCCGGCATCGGCGAAACCCGTGACGACGCCCTGAGCCTGGTGGAAAAATACCAGGATCGGCGTCTCGCGGATCGGGTCTTCGACCTGGCATGGACGCACGCCCAGGTGCTGCTGCGCCAGTTCAATGCCTCAGAGGCCGATGCGCAGCTCTATGGGCGCCTGGCCGGATCGATCATCTACGCCAATGCGTCGCTGCGAGCCGACCCGAGCGTCCTTAAAAAGAACCACCGGGGGCAGTCCGGTCTCTGGG
>CAYRFV010000404.1:0-4018 GCA_964423545.1 uncultured Anaerolineales bacterium
GGACCGCAACTGGTCGCCTGGTTTCTCATCGTCACTGCAGTCCTCTTCGGCTTGCTGTGGCTCTCCGAGGATGTGCCCGCGCTGTTGACCGGCGTTCGACCGCAAAGCGTGACCGACATGGCTCTGCCGACCAATCCCGTCCACATCCTTGATCTGGCGTTCTTCCTGCCGGCGGTCATCGCGACCGGCGTGCTGCTCATCAAACACCGGCCATTCGCCTACACCGTTGCGCCTGCCCTCATCGTTTTCCCGATTCTGACCGGCGTGCCGATCCTGATTACGCCGGTGGTGCAGACGGTGCGCGGCGAGACGACGAATTGGGGCGTGGTCGGGCCGATAGGCATCCTCACACTGACCTTGCTCGGGCTGCTGGCCTGGCTGCTCTCGACGATACGGACCTCCGAACGGTGATTCCATTTCGGAAGCAGTCCGATGAGTGCTACGCAACAAGGAGGCGAACATGTCCACTTCAGTTCTCGTCGGTTATGCCACCCGCTCCGGCTCGACGCAGGAGGTTGCCGAAGCCGTTGCGGCCACGCTGCGTGAAAGCGGTCTGGCTGTCATTTGCCAGCCGATCAGGGAGGTGCGAACCCTCGAAGGCTGCGGCGCCGTCGTGCTAGGCGCGCCGCTCTATATGTTCCGCTGGCACAAAGACGCGAAGAGCTTCCTTTCGCGGCATCGGCAGGCCCTCATGGCGCGGCCGGCCGCGGTCTTTGCGCTAGGCCCATTTCATGTGGATGCGAAGGAGTTTCAGGATGCGCGCGGCCAACTCGACAAGGAGCTGCTGAAGTTCCCCTGGTTTGCGCCGGTCGCCATCGAGGTTTTCGGCGGCAAGTTCGACCCGGCGACGCTGAGCTTCCCTTACAACCTGATCCCGGCCCTCAAACAGATGCCCGCGCGCGACATCCGAGACTGGTCGGCAATACGAGCTTGGGCGCACGGATTGGCTGGCCAGCTTCAGGTCGCTCGCTGACGTAGGAGCATTGCCATCGGTAAGCGGAGTTGCTCATGGACATCATCACCAAATTCGTTGCACCGGCCGCGCTCTTCCTCCTGACGCTGGTGTTCGGCTTCTGGCTAAGTCGTCTTGGCAAGCCGTACAACGGCCCGCTCTTTAACATTCACAAGCTGCTCGCCCTGGCCGCGGTGATTGTCACGGCACTGCAGATCCTCGGTGCGCTCAAGATCGTCGAGGCGCAGCCGATCCTCATCGCGCTGCAGATTCTGATCGGGCTGTGCGCGGCAGCGCTCTTCGTGACCGGCGCGCTGATGAGCGCGAACAAACCGGCCCACGACAGGCTGCTGACGATCCATAAGATCGCGATGCTGTTGGCAGTCATCGCCGCGCTCGGGACGCTCTACCTGCTCGGCGGGAGGACGTGATGTCACAAGCCAATGGAGGCTGCTTCCGCAGCGGCCTGCCCTACAACCGCTTCGGCGGCCCGCAGCCGTTGAGATCTCTCCTGTAGGAGAACCCATCTTGGTTGAACGGAATCGTCTTGATGAGAACCAGCCCACTGGGAGGACGATATTATGAAAACCCGCCGGTACAACAGCACTGAACTCTGGTTTGCGCTGGGGCTATTGGCGCTCAACCTGTCGTTCGTGATCGAGCGGTATGCGCCACCCAGCGACATGGGCAAGTTCGCCCAGGGCTTGTTGATGGGCCTCTCCATCGCGACCAATGTCCTGGCGATCATCCTGCTGACCGCTCGGCTGAAGCAACGTGACAAGGAGGACTGTCATGCGTGATCGCGTCATGAAGTACCTGGCGCGTTGGTACTTTCGCAACGCCTATCAGCCGGAGCCGCTCATCCCGCAGCAGGCGTCTGATCTGCCGCCTCTGTGCCACCTGGACAACGTGCCGTGGATCTCGATGCGGGAGACGCTCTGCCAATCCATCGCTTTGCAGATGATTGCGGCTCACCATGGCATCGACAGGCCGCGGCGCTATTTCGACTTCCTAATGGGCTTCACCTACGGGGCCAGCTATCGGGACGACTTCGGCTTCATCACGGTGGGCACTGATCCCGAGACGGGCCTGATCACAGCAGCGCCCTACCTGGGACTGGCGCGACACTACTACTACACCGACGACGCGGTGCTTTATTTGCGGGCGCTACGATCCTATCTGAGCCGGGGCTATCCCATCCGCGTGCCGCTAGACATGGGGGCGCTCTACGGTCAGGCCGAGCCGCTGCCCCACAACGAAGTGCTGGTAGGTTATGATGGGCGTGGTTTCCGCTACTACGAGCCGGTCAGCCGGCCGCCCGCTCCGTCGCAGCCTGGCCACCTGCCCCCAGGCGAGCCAGGCCTGTACGTTACCGACGAACGCCTGTTGCAGGCAGTGACTAGCGAGTCCAGCGTGTTCGGCTATCCCTGGCGCTACCCATTCGTCATCTTCGAGCCAGGCCCCCGTCGCAGCGACTTGGGTTCGGTTTGGCGGCAGAACGGCCAGGCGCTCGTGGGCGGGAACCGCTGGGGCCAGCAGTGGGGTGCGGCAGCGATCGAGCATCAGGCCGACGAGATCGAGCGCGGTGGCGCGCGGTTCGAGTTCTCGCGGGTGGCGTTGGGCCTGGAGGTCGGCGCGTCGACGCGACCCGACAACGCCGCCTACCTGCGGGAGACATTCGGTGACCGGCCCGACCTGATACAGGCTGCCGCCCACTTTGACCGGGCCGCTGAATGCTACCAGGCTGCCCTTGACGCGGTCGCTGGAAACGGTATTGGTCGACCCGACCCAGGGGCAATCGCCCGCTGGCTGCGCCAGGCGGCTGCAGCGGAACGTTCAGCCGGTCAGGTCTTCCTCAGGCAGTCCGGCCTGACCAGCAACAATTAGGCCAAATGGGGCGAACAGGAGCACTAGCCGGACCGGAGGAGAAGCCGCTCATGACTGAAGCTGTTCACTTGGATCCTGCCCAGAGGCGCCGCGCCGTCGAGACCCTTGTCCAGGCGTTTCGCGCCGACCCGATGTACGCTTACATCTGCCCCGACGAGGCGGAGCGCGTGCGTTCCATGCGCGGGCTGTGGGACGCGGTGATCCGGGTTACGCAGGTTTACGGCGAAGTCTGGACGACGCCAGAGGTCAGCGGGGTGGCGTGTTGGTTGGCGCCGGGCAACACGGAGATCGGCTTCCGGCAGATGTTGCGCACTGGCTTTGCCCTGGCGCGGGCCATGATGCGCTTCCCAGGCGACGCGCGCCGCCGCGCCCTGGGGGTGGTCGGTTACACGGAGGAGCTTCATCGACGCGCCATGCCGGGGCCGCATTGGTATCTGTGGGCGTTGGGCGTGGCGCCGGCCAGCCAGGGCCAGGGCATCGGGAGCCGCCTGCTGGAACCCGTGCTGGCGCGCGCCGACGCCGCGGGCCTGCCGTGCTACCTGGAGACTGAGACCGAGCGAAACGTAGTCTTCTATCGCAAGCACGGCTTCGACGTGCTCACCGCGGAGGCGCCGCCGGGTCACGACCTGATGTTGTGGACGATGGCGCGTAGGCCGCAGGCAGCGTAGGCGGTGCTTTCAGACAAGGAGGAGAAATCAATGGTCAAACCGAGAGTAGTCGAAACCGACCAGGGGATACAAGGCGACTTCACGGTAGCCGTCTACGACCAGATGCAGCGCCGGTTTCGGGATCGCGGCTGGATCGAGACCTCGGAGCTCCTGAAGCACGGCATCACGCGGGGCTACGCGCTGGAGGTAGGCCCAGGGCCGGGCTACCTGGGCCTGGAGTGGCTGAAGCAGACCCAGGGCACGCGGCTGAAAGGGCTGGACATCAGTCCAGACATGCTCGCGCTGGCGGAGAAGAATGCGCGTGAGTACGGCCTGGCCGACCGGGTGGATTACACATGCAGCAACGCGGCCACGATGCCGTTCGACGACGCGACCTTCGACGCGGTCTTCACCAATGGCTCGCTGCACGAGTGGGCTGAGCCGCGGCGCATCTTCGATGAGATCGGCCGCGTGCTCAAGCCGGGCGGCCGCGTCTTCATCTCCGATCTGCGCCGCGACCTCATCCTGCCAA
>CAYRFV010000405.1:0-4018 GCA_964423545.1 uncultured Anaerolineales bacterium
GACCGGCGGAAGTGCGGCCGGCGGTGCAGGCCCATTGGGAATCGTTCCTGGCGATGGCAGGAAAACGGTGCGGCATTCCCGTGCAGGCTGCGCTGCGCGCAGTCAAGGAAATCGAGACGTCCGGCGATGTTATCGTTCTGCGCTTTGCCCACACCTTCTCCCGCGATCTGGTGAATCGACCGGAGAACCGTGTACAGGTCGAGGCATTGTGGGAAGAGCTGCTGAAGGCGCGCGTACAGGTGCGCTGCGCGTTGATCGGCGAGACGGTGGCTGCGGGGCCGGCTGCATCTGGTCACTCAGTTCCGACGCAGAGCGACAATGACACCCTGCTGAGCGACGCCCGCAGCCTGGGCGCTGTGGTGAAGAAGCTGTAGCGACGAAGCGAACTGGCGCGCGGATGATGCGGAACGAGAAAAGAGAACCTCTCTCTGTGCGGTTCTGCGCCATCTGGCAGTGATGCTCGGACAGCCGGCAACTCGAAAGAAAGAACAAACAAGCGATGGCAAAACTCAAACCCAGACCGATGTATGGCGTGCCTCGTGCGAGCGGCGCAGGCGGGGGCGGCAACATGATGGCGCAGTTGCAGAAGCTCCAGGAGGAGATGGCGAAGACTCAGGAGAAGCTGCACGAGGAGACGGTCGAAGTCACAGTCGGCGGTGGCATGATCAAGGCGGTGATGAGCGGCCACCAGAAACTGCTGTCGATCACCGTTGCGCCCGAGGCAGTCGATCCGGATGATGTCGAAATGCTGCAAGACATGATCGTCGCCGCGGTGAACGAAGCGGTTGAGCGCTCGCAGGCGCTGGCTGCCGAGCGGATGAACGCGCTGACCGGCGGATTGGGTGGGCTCGGCATTCCCGGCCTGATGTAGCATGGCGCAGAATCTCGCCAAGCCGGTTGTCGACCTGATTGCGGCGCTTTCGCGGCTGCCTGGCATCGGCCCGAAGACGGCATCCCGCCTGACTTTCTACCTCCTGCGCGAGAGCGACGGGCTCGCACTGGCGCTTTCCGATGCGCTGCGCGCGCTGCACGAGGGGACGGTCGAGTGCGAGCTTTGCTTCAACATCGCCGAGTCGAGCCCGTGCCCCATCTGCGCCGACCCGGCTCGCGATCAGCGAATGATCTGCGTGGTCGAAGAGCCGCTGGATGTGCTGGCGGTCGAGCGCACCGGCGTCTATCATGGCGTCTACCACATTCTTCACGGCGCTCTTTCCCCCATCGATGGCATCTATCCGGAGAAGCTGCGCATCTCGGAGCTGGTCGACCGGGTGCGCTCCACCCGTCCGCGCGAAGTGATCCTGGCGACGAATCCCAGCCTGGAAGGCGAGAACACCGCGGCCTATATCCATCAACAGCTTGCCCTGGCCGAGGTCAGTGTCACTCGCCTGGCGCGCGGGCTGCCAGTGGGCGGCGACTTGGAGTACACCGACGAGGTGACTCTGTCCCGCGCATTGGAGGGCCGCCGCGCCATGTGACGGTGAACGGCGTTCGCCGGCGCCATCCCCATCTTTCGAGAGGACAAACCCAACGATGCGCGCTATGCAATGTCTCGCGCCCGGAAACGCGAGCTTCATCGAGACGCCGAAACCCGAACTCAAGCCGGGACACGCTCTCGTGAGGACGATGCTGGTGTCTCTGTGCGGCAGCGATGTGCACATGGTCTACTACGAACCAGCCGGACGCTATCCTTTCCCGCCCGGCACGTCGGGCCATGAGATGATCGGCATGGTGGAGGCGGTCGCGGCTCCGGGGTGCCGCCTGGCGCCCGGCGACATCGCGCTGACCCTCGCACCCTACCATCAGGCAATGGCCGAGTACTACCTGGCCCCCGTTGAGCATGTACTCGTGCTGCCCAAGGGCAAGCCGCTTGAACAGCTGCTGATGGCCCAACAGCTCGGCACCGTGATCTTCGCCTGCCAGCGGCTGCCGAACCTGATCGGCAAGCGCGTGGCTGTTATCGGCCTGGGTTCGGCAGGGCTCTTCTTCGCCGCCATGTGCCGGCGGCTGGGCGCCGAGAAGGTCGTTGCGATGGACATCATGTCGCATCGCGTCGCGGTGGCGCCCCACTTCGGCGCGACGCACGCCTTCAATAATGCGACCGCCGACCCGGTCAAGGTGCTCGAAGAGATCACGGACGGTGTGCTGGCGGATGTCGTCATCGAGGCGGCAGGCGAAGCGGAGACGATCAACCTGGCGCCGGCCCTGGTGAAGACCAACGGTCACATCCTCTTCTTCGGTATCCCGCGGGCCTATGGGTTCACGTTCGACTACGAGACCTTCTTCCGCAAGTACTGCACCACCACCTCCATCGCCGGTGCAGCCTTTGAACCGGGCGAGAAGTCATCTTGGGCTGCGCTGGATCTGGTGGCAAGCGGCGCCATCGACGTCACACCTCTTTTGACGCACCGGCTGCCGTTCGACCGCGTACTCGAAGGGTATGAACTGGCGCGCGACCGCAGCGACGGCGCGATCAAGGTCGTGATCGAGATGCCGGGCAATCATCGGTGAGCGTGCACCGACGATGAGGCGACTGGCGCCACGGCACTGGTGCGGATCCGTTGAGACGGCGCTGCATCGGTGCGCCGTGACGCTTCGTCAGCTCTCGGGCAAGAGCGTCGCAATCGATTGTCCGATCACGTGGGTCGGCGTGCGATGGAGCGGCAGATAGCCGCGCGCCACCAACTCCGGCGTCGGCAGGCTCGCTTCATCGGGCTTATCGGAGACTGCCATCAGCAGGCAGCCGCGGCTGTGCAGCCATGCTGCGAAGTCGACCACTTCGCGCGTCAGGCAGATTTCGTCCAAAAGGCGTTGGCCGAGCGGCGCATCATCCGGCAGACATCCCATCCGCCCGACCGTCTCAACGAACTCGCGGCGGCGGAAAGCCTTGAACGGCGTGGCATCGCCGGCCCGCACGCGCTCGCAGATCTCGTCATGGATCGCCCGCAGGCTCGCGCCCGGGAGACTGGCGCGGTGCGCATCCACCTGCGCAAGGAACTCATTGAAGGTCGCGGGCGCTCCCGTATCGACCTGTGCCAGCAACTCCTGCATAGCGATGTAACCGGCACTGACGATCAGGCAGATGTAGGCGACATAGTCCTGGTTATCGGCTGTGAAGGGGTGGTATTTCGGCACGTTGATGGCCGCATAGGCGCACCTGAACCCCTCCGGGTCGAACGCCGCACCGAGCGCCTCGGCAGCGGTGGCCTCGATGGCCGCGATGCGCGCGCGGTCGATCGCCGTGTCGTTGCGGCCGCGCGCGCCCAGCGCGGTCTTGTCGATGTCGAGGATGACGGCCGTGCCCGCGTCCAGCCGCGCGCCTTGCTCCCGCATCCAGCCAGCGAATTCAGCCAGTGCAGCCCAGCGGTTAGCGGTGTAGACGCCGTCCTTGACATCGACTGCCAGGGCCTCACCCTTCTCGGCGCCGATGAACGCCCAGCCGCGCCAGCCGCCCGCCGCGCGCACATTGCGAAAGGCGTTGCCATCAGCCAGTGCGGTGTCGCCGAGGTAGACCAGCTCCGCTAGCTCGGTGCGTACACCGCCCAGGGCGCGGGCGCGGCGCAGAAACCAGACCAGCACCCGCGCAAAATCCGGGTCCTGTTTGCGTGGGCGCTCCGGGCCAGGCATCCCCATTGCAGCCCAGGCTTGCGCATAGCTGGGAATGTTCGGATCGACCGGGCTCAGATTGCGAAAGACGGCCAGATCCCCGATGAAGTCGTACAGAGAGAGTTGTGTTGGCATGTGTTGCTCGCTGAGAGACATACGAACGATAGATGACGAACCAGGGGGGAGGCTGCGCGCGACCTGGCCTCGGCTTCCTGGCTCCCCCTCGGTCTCAGTCCAGGTGTCCCTGGCGGTGCAATAGCTCGGCGTTCAGAATCGCGCCGCCGCTCGCGCCACGGATCGTGTTGTGGCCCAGCACGATGAATTTGTAGTCGAAGAGGGGGTCGGGCCGCAGACGGCCGACGCTCGTCGCCATGCCGTTGCCGGCCAGCCGGTCGAGCCGGGGCTGGGGTCGGTC
>CAYRFV010000406.1:0-4017 GCA_964423545.1 uncultured Anaerolineales bacterium
GAGTCCGGCGGCCATCGGGTGCCCCCCATAGCTATGCAACAGCTCGGCTTGAGATGCGATCGCCGCGATGATGTTGATGCCTGTCACCGAGCGCGCCGAGCCGCGAGCGACCTCACGCGAGCCGGGCGCCGGCAGTGCAAGGAGCACCACCGGCCGGCCGTAGCGCTCTGCCAGGCGACTTGCGACAATGCCGACCACGCCAGGCTCCCATCCCGGACCCGCCAGCACGAGCGCGGCGCTCGCCTGGAGGGCCGGATCGCGCTGGAGCTGCGCCTCAGCGGCGGCATCGACCTGATCGCACAGCAGCTTGCGCCTGCCGTTCAGGGCTTCCAGGTCGGCTGCGATCAGGCGGGCTTGCGTCAAGTCAGTTGTCGTCAGAAACTCGACGGACGCGTTGGCATCCGCTAGGCGGCCCAGTGCGTTGAGTCGCGGGGCGATCACGAAGCCGATGTGGTCCTCGCTGAGGCGGGTCGGGCTCAGCTCGGCATTGTCCATGAGCACCTGCAGACCGAGGCGTCGCGTTTCGTGCAGGGCCCGCAGACCGCGCTGCAGCAGGTAGCGCGTGTCCGCGCGTACTTCGGCCAGGTCGGCCACGATGCCCAGCGCAACCAGATCGAGCAGTCCGGCTGCGGCCTCAGGCCGGCCGCTGCGACGGCTGAGCTCTTCGGCCAGCTCATAGGCGACGCCGACGCCGGGCAGGGAGCTCAGCGGCGAAGGCGGGAGCGCATCAGAGGGAACGGCCTCGGTCCCTGGCGTCTGCCAGGCCAGAGACCACGCGGGGTCTGCCAGCTTCGGATTGACGATCGCGTACGCATCCGGCAGCCGAGCCGGCGGGTCGTGGTGGTCGGTGATCACCAAATCGACCCCGCGAGCGCGGGCGTAGCCGGCGGCTTCGATAGCTGAGATGCCGGTGTCGCAGGTGAGGATCAACCGCGCGCCGGCGTCGATGATCTGCGCCAGAACGGGGCGATTGACGCCGTGTCCCTCGGTCGCCCGCACCGGGATGTGATAGGTGACCGTCGCGCCCAGGCTGGTCAGCGCCGAGACCAGCAGCGTGGTGGCCGTCTGCCCGTCCACGTCGAAATCGCCCCAGACGCAGATCGGCTCACGGCCTCGGATGGCGGCCTGGAGCCTGTCGGCCGCGGCCGACAGGCCGGGCAGCGCCGTGGGCGAAGCGGGCGCGTACGCGGAGGGATCGAGGAAGGCGCGGGCCGCAGATGGTATCCCGGCGCCGCGACGGGCCAACAGGGTCGCCATCAGTGTCGACCCACCGACTGCTGCCACCAGGTCGTCGGCCACCGTGACGGCAGCAGCCTCACACCAGGAACGAGCCGGCCTCAAAATGCGATCTCCCCGATCTGCTCCATATCGAAGCGGGCAGCCCAATCATCGGACCTCCCCCTGTCGGCGATGTCAGCTGGTTCATCCACCGACAGGGCGCCTGCCTCGACCCCGCGGTCGCACAGCGAACGATAGGCGCAGAAGCGGCAGTTCCGTTCATCGTCAGTCAGGGAAAACACGTCATCGTTGCACTGCGCGATCTCGGCGGCCAGCTCCGCCAGAAAACGCCCATCGGCTTCGAACTGCGTTGCGTCGTAGCGCAAACGCTCGGGCTCGTCCGGGAAGTTGGCGAACCAGTAGATCATTTCGACCTGCTCGGCCGCGATGGGTGCGCCTGCGTTGAGCGCGGCGCCTGCGCGCACCAGCAGGCGCCGATACACGCGCGTTTGCAGCCGCTCGATCAGCCAGCCGGACCTGGGACGCCTTGCCGAAGTCTTCCAGTCCACGACGACCGCGCGGCCGCCCGGTTCGATCGCGACCAGATCGAACTTGGCGATCAGCCGATGGTCGCCCAAGGGCGCCGAGAGGGTGATCTCCGGATATCGGATCGCCGGCAGATCGGGCGGCGGCGATGCCAGATAGTTGGCCCACCAGACAGCCAGGTTGCTGTCCGGCTCAAGAGAAAGATCGGTGGAGAGCACCCCGAGCGCGTGCTGCTGCGCCAACCGGTGGAACGCCTCGCCATCCCGGATGCTCGCCTCGAACTCGTCCGCCGGTTCGGCCTCGATCGCGGGCCACGACAGCTCCAGCAGATAGCGGAGCTGGAAGCGCCGCGGGCAATCGGTGTAGTCCTGAAGACTCCCCTGGCTGAAGATGAAGTCAGGTGGCAAAGACATCGGCGCGCACTCCACTGACGGGCAGCGAGGGACGGGTGACGAGCGGATTCACCGGTCACCTGACGTTCGCTGCCGTTCCTCCCACCACGTTCGCAGGGCGATGAGGGCCGCCGCAGGCTGCACGTCGCGGCCTGGCTCGCGTCCGGTGTTCCAGGTGATGATCAGCTCGCGTCGGGCGCGCGTGATGCCGACGTAGAGCAAGCGCAGCCGCTCGGCCGCATAGGCGATGCGAGCGTCATCGGTGGCTTGTCCGAGCGGACGATACACCGCCCTCGGATCCTCGTCGAACAGCAGGCGCAACTGATCCAGCGTCTCGGCGTTGAGATTGAGGCCGTCGCGAATGAACCAGCGCTCGGAGAGGTAGGAATCGCCGGGGGAGGCTGACGGGAAGTCATACGCATTGACCGAAATCAGGTGCACGCGGTCCCACTCCAGCCCCTTCGCCTTATGCATGGTTGTCACCACGACCTTGCCCCGGTGCCGTTCCGGGTCGAAGCCGGTGTCGGCATCGGCAAACCCGAGGAACTTCCGCTCGTTGCGGGCGATAGCGACGATCTCCTGGGTTAGCTCCGGCAGCCGCCAGTGCGGGTGGCTCGCCGCCGCCTGCGCCAAAGCCACGGCCAGCTTATGGGCAACGGCCAGCTCGGCGGGTCGTTCGAACAGATCGGCGGCAAGGGTGAGAACGAGCTGATCGATGGGCAGGATCACCGCTTCCTGCCAGCGGCATGCCAGCTGCCTGAAGGCGAGCAGCTGCGCCACAAGCGCATCGTCGGCGCCGCCCAGGTCGAGCGCGGCCAGAGGGCCGGCGTCTAGCCGAGGCCAGAGGAAATCCTCGACGGAGCTGCACCGGCTGAGCGCCCTGGCAGCGTAATCCAGCCGCGGCGCCGCGGCGGCATCCTCCCGATCGCCGCGACGCCAGACGGTGTAGCTGATGGCAAGCTTCTTCGGCGAAACCGGATCGGCCAGGAAGGCGAGAATGTTGCCCAAGGCGCCGGCCGTCTCGCGCGTGGATTGGCTGCTCCTCAGGAACTCGACCACCTCGATGCCTGCACTCCTCAGCGCGCCGACGGCGGCATTGCCGCGGTCGTTGCGCGGGGCCAGCACTGCGACGGTCGAGTCCGGATGCTCAGGAACCCAACGAGCAAGCGACTTGACCACCGCATTGAGCTCCTCGGCGGGCGGGTACTTCGTGGCGACCAGCCTGACGGCGGCCGGATTGTCGGGCGGGTTCGGCTGCGGATCGCCCGGGGGCGCCGGTTCGATATAGGGTGGCGCGACCAGCGCCTCGCGGACCCCTCGCACAGGATGCGCGGTGCGCGTCCAGTCCACCAGGGTGTTCGCCAGATCGATGATGCTCTGCATCGAGCGTCCGGAGTTCGGCAGTTCCTTCGCGACGACATCCGGCTCAGCCAGGAAACTGCGCAGAAAGTGCGGGCTGGCCGTCGTGAACGTTTCGAAGATCGCCTGGTTCGGATCCCCCACGCGCACCCAGTTCCCCCCCTGCGCACCGCCGGCCAGCAGACGCAAGATGCGCTCTTGCAGCCGGCTGCTGTCCTGCGCCTCATCCTCCAGGATGTAGGGCCACCGTTGGCGCAGCCGTCTCAGGTAATCGCCATCGAGCTCCAGTGCACGAAGCGCCAGTCGGATCAGATCGTCGTAGTCGAGCGCGCCGCGGTAGTTCAGGCCCCGCTCGTAGTCCACGTAGATCGCCCAGCCCATCTCCATGAGCGGCAGCGGCTCGAGGCGCTTGTCGAGCTGGCCGCGAATCAGCTCTGGAGTCGCTTGCATGTCCTTAGCCAGCCCGATGAATTCCTTCGCAACGCTCAAGACGACAGCCGGC
>CAYRFV010000407.1:0-2902 GCA_964423545.1 uncultured Anaerolineales bacterium
CGTCGGCGGGTACCTCGCCCCGTTCGCGCGCATGATCGGCCGCCCCATCCCGGACTTCGACTTCCGCGTGCCGGCGGTGGCGTCGATCTCGGCCGACCTGCACAAGTTCGGCTTCTGCCCGAAGCCCGCCTCGACGGTCTTTTATCGGACGGCCGACAAGGCGCGCCATCACCACTTCGATTTCGAGAGCTGGCCGAACGGCCGCTTCGTCACGACCACGATCGTCGGCTCGCGCCCCGCGGGCGGCGTCGCCGGCGCGTGGGCGACGTTCCAGCTCCTGGGCCGCGAGGGCTACATGCGGATCGCGCGCGAGCTGATGGATGTCGTCGACGCCTACAAGGCCGGGGTCGCGGCGATCGACGGTCTTGAGATCATCGGCAGCCCGCATCTGTCGATCGTCGCCTTCGGCTCGGCGGAGCTGGACGTGTTCCGCGTCGCCGAGCTGATGGCGGAGAAGGGCTGGCTGCCGGGCCTGCTGCAGAAGCCGAAGGGCATCCATCGCATGATGTCGATGCTGCACGCGCCCGCGCGGGAGGCCTATCTGACCGATCTGCGGGCCGCTGTCGCCGCCGTGCGCGCCGGCGCCGGACAGGCGCGGATCGAGGCGCGGTATTGAGGGGGTGGGGGGCTCTGCTGCGTCGAACTAGGTAAGTGAACGTATTATCTCGAATGCTGGACGATGATATTTGTCCTTCTAGCATCGAGAATTTTGGTGGGTCATGATGAAGTTGCGGTGGTTTCGGGCGCGAGGCGTTTTCGTTTTGGTCGTCTCGATTGCATTGAGCGAGGTCGCTCTTGCGCAGCGCAATACGTGGCAGCAGCAGCAGATGCAGCAGCAGCAGATGCAGCGGCAGCAGCAAATGCAGCAGCAACGCCAGCAACAGATGCAGCAGCAGCAACAGATGCAGCAGCAGCGCATGCGTGAGCAGCAGGCGCTGCGCCAGCGGCTCGATCAGCAGCGGGTTCAGATTCAGCAGCAGCAACAGCAGCGCATGCAGCAGCTTCAGGCGCAGCGACAGCAGTTGCTTCAGCGACAAACCGAGCAGCGGCGGCAGCAAGAGCAGCGACAGGCTCAGTCAAGGTCGCAGCTTCCGATCGGACAAACTCGCATCGAGGAGCGGGTTGCCGGCGATCGGAAACTGCACGTCGTCAGCATCGTGCCGCAGCGTGTGCAAGGGCGTCTTGTGGACCTCACTCGCAGTATCGCTGTGAAAGACCAAAACGCAGCGAGGTCGGGCGGGCCAGCGCCCCGGAGTGGGTCCCTCTCATCGCAATTCTCGCGAGCGGCCGGTGCTGGCTCTACGGGCGGCGGCGGAGGCGCGGGGGGTGGCGGCGGCGGAGGGCCAGCGCCGGATGGCGAAGGGCCACGCAAGCCGCGGCTAACGGACGTGTTCAACAGCGCTGCCTTAATGCGGGTAAAGACGTTCGCCGACCAAAGATCAGGCTCAATGGGATCTGGTACCCGAGAGGCCGTTTCATCCAGCGTGAAAGCGGGCCAGAGTTTCGCCGACACGATCTCGCCCAATCCACTGAGAGACAAAACAGGGCCATTGACGAAGCCATTCAACGATGCGGCCAATCCGAGAAAAAACAACAACGAGGGCGATCCCCCGCCCGCGCCACGACCCAGACCGCCAACGCCGTTCTGATCAGGTTGCCAGCGACAATGTGAGGGATCCCCCCTATGGTGCCTCAAATACGTACCTGCAAGGGTTGCTGGATGACGTCTGTCATCGGGCATAGCGGCCGCTGCTTGAGCGTGGGAGCAAGTATTCAATGACACTCGGGCGGCGCAGACTGGTTCTCCTGGCGGTTGGAACAGTGCTTGGATTGTCGACCCAGGCGATCGATGCACAGGCGCAGAGAGGTCGAGATCGTCAGGCGCCGACGTTTCTTCGCTCGCAGACGTTTGCAGGGGGAGGCCAATCGGTGACGGTGGCACCGATGGGAGGTCCGCAGTGCCGGACATCGATGTCGATCAGGGTTCAAGTTGGCACTCAGGCCTTTTTCGCGAATGACCAGCGCGAGCTTCGTTCTCTCTGGCCGCAGGTGCTTGGGTACCTCCAGCAATCCTGTCCGGAGATGCTGGACGTCGAGGTGCTTGGGATCGGACAATCGGTGCAGGTTTACCGCGGGCAGGCCAGCGCAGCGAGCAGCTGGGAGCTGAGGCATACCCGCACGCCCATCGACGGTGCGATCGAGGAGATCGATCGGCTGCGTGTGACGTTCGAGAATCCTCGGCCACTCGATGCGGTCGTGCAGAAGTACAGTCGTCTCCTGGGCGGAGCCGATGCGTCCGACATAGCCGGAATCAATGGACGTGTCGAAGCCCGCAAGGCGACGCTGGCCGATGAGCAGATCGGTCGGATCGCCGGGGAAATCGAGCAGATTCCGGAGACGATCGAAGGCTTGACGCGCCTGGGCCGGCATGGACGCGTTCTGGAGACCTTGCGACAACACTATCCATCCCATGTCGCCAAACTTGAGACCGTGTTGGCGCAGCGAGAAAGGAAGATCGGGGCCGGGGCGCTGCGTCAGCTCGAACTCCAACTCCGCGATGCACCGAAGGGCTGGCGTGAGGCTGCTGCAACCGCAGGTGCCGCCCGACAGCTGGGCGAGACCTGGAAGGGCAGGATTCCGGAGATCGTCGGTGTAGTGGAGCGGACCGTCGCTGAGGTGGAAGCGGCGCTGAGAGATGCTCTGGCAGAGTTCAAGGCTGCGCTCGCGGCCTACCCGCGGGACTGGCGCGGGGTAAAGCAATCGTACGAGGACGGTGCTCGCATCCCCGCGGATGTGAGCGGCTTGGCCACGCTGAACGCGTATGTCGCAGCCTTGCGCGAGTGGCAGCAAGGCGTCCTCGTCGAGCTGGTGGAAGCATCTGAAGCCGAGATCGAAAAGGCAG
>CAYRFV010000407.1:2912-4014 GCA_964423545.1 uncultured Anaerolineales bacterium
ACACTCGATACGCTGGAGAGCGTCATAGACTTGGGTGAGACGGCCGCGAAGCGGTTCGACGAGGTTGGAGCGAAGGAGCTATCAGCGCGCATTCGCTTGCGACTGGGTCAGCGGGTCGAGAAGCTGGTTGAGGCTAACGGGGAGGTCTTCGCTCGTCAGGTGGAGGGCGTAGCGCCAACGCAAGACGGGCGGCGTGAGCTGCTGCAGGCTGCGCAGATGTATGCGGCGCTGGAACCGGGCATTCCGGCCTTCGCAAGGTACCGCGCTTTAGCCGAGAAGCGGGCTAATGAGATCAAGGACAGCCTTTGCCGCACAGCTCTGGCGGATTTTGGCTCGTCGGGTGGGCTCGCCGAGCGACTGGTCAGCCCCGACGGCACCATTGCGATGCGCGATCTCGTCTGTGCGATATCGATCGGCGGTGGCAGGTTAACCATCGAGACCGGGCTCTGGGCGAGGCTGGCGGGCCTGCTCAGCAGAGAGCGCATCGCAAAGTTCGAGGATTACAACAGCAGCGTTACGGAGTTTAAGCTCAGAGCGTCTGGAGGCGACGCGTCTCTGATGGGCGTTGCGATCCGTCGAGGCGATCAGTGGAAGACGATTGGTCAGGAAGAATGGATAGAATTCGTTCGAATCATGATTGAGGGTCCTCCGAACGGCGAGGCAGATTCCGCTGGTCGGACCGAGTGCGATCGGCTGGCCGGTGATCCGCAAGACCCGAACAGACGCGGCAAGGCAATTGGTGTTGGTGGGACAGATATTGATCCCGCCATTCTCGATCGCGCCGTTGAGTCCTGCATCGCGGCGCTCGAAAACGCACCGCAAGAGGCGAGGTTGCAATATCAGCTTGCGAGGCTTCTGTGGTCGGCAGGGGATCAAGAGGAGGCGAAACCGTTCTTGGCTGCCGCCGTCGCGCAACAGTACCCGGCGGCTCTCCACCTTCAGGCCAGCATCTTTTTGGCTGAGAGCGCAGACTATGACCGGTTTGTCGACGCGTACACGATGTTCGAGCGGGCGGGCAAACTCGGCTATCCACCAGCGGCGCAAATGGTGCGGGAGCTCAATCCGCAAGGGTTGCCAATCTACAAGGATATTCCAGCACCCT
>CAYRFV010000408.1:0-3982 GCA_964423545.1 uncultured Anaerolineales bacterium
GCGGCGCGGACCCGGTCGCGACGCCTGACGGCTCCGCAGATTGCCCTGCCGGCCAGTATGTGATAGGGGAATCGATCGAGCTGACCGCAGCGCCTGCTCCATGGTGGCATGTGAGCGGATGGTACGGCGCCGACAACAACACCTCGATCGCGCTGACCAATACCCTGACGATGCCTGCGACCAATCGCACCGCGGGGGTGAGCTACGTGCGGGACCCGAACACGGCCACACCCACGCGCACGCCGACCACCATACGCACGGCCACACCCACGCGCACGCCGACCCACACAGCCACCGCCACGCACACACCGACCACCACACGCACGGCCACACCCACACGCACGCCGACCCACACGGCCGCGCCAACGCTAACGCACACGGCCACCCGTACGGCGACATCGACGCCTGCTGGCACAAGCACAGCTACACCTGCTGGCACGCTGATCGCTACGAGCACAACCACACCGGCATTCACTGCAACCGCCACACCCACGGCTGCGCGCGATCCGGGCCAGGCCTGGGCGTGGGGCTACAACTATTACGGCCAGGTCGGCGACGGAACACAGACGCGAAGGCTCACGCCGGTCCAGGTGACGAGCCTATCCGGCGTCATCGCGATGGCCGCAGGCAGCCATCACAGCCTGGCAGTGCGATCCGATGGCTCGGTGTGGGCCTGGGGCTACAACACTGAAGGCCAGCTGGGAGACGGGACGACGACTGACCGGCTCACAGCGGCGCAAATCCCGGGACTGGGTGACATGCTTGCCGTCGCCGCGGGCAGACACCACAGCCTGGCCTTGAGATCTGATGGCACCGTGTGGGCCTGGGGCTACAATGGTTTCGGCCAATTGGGAAACGGAACGACTGCGAACAGGCTGACGCCGGTGCAGGTCATGGGTCTGTCCGGAGTAATCGCAGTCGCCGCGGGCGGCCAGCACAGCCTTGCCTTGCGATCCGACGGCGCCGTGTGGGCCTGGGGCTACAACTCGTATGGCCAGCTCGGCGATGGAACCACGACATGGAGGCTCACGCCAGTGCTGGTGACGGGTCTGTCCGGTGTCGTCGGCCTCGCCGGAGGTGACAGACACAGTCTGGCTGTAACGTTGGATGGCATCACTTGGGCGTGGGGCGACAATTCCCAGGGGCAGTTGGGGGATGGCTCGACTATCGGCAAGCTTGCACCTGTGCCGGTGACGGGACTGACCAGCGGCAGCGCCGTAGCCGCAGGCGATGCGCACAGCCTGGCGCTGAAGTCCGATGGCACCGTCTGGGCCTGGGGTGACAACAACGACGGGGAATTGGGCGATGGCACGACCATCGATCGGCTTACGCCGGTGCAAGTAGTGAGCCTCTCCGATGTAGCCGGTGTTGAGGGAGGCGCGAAGCACAGCTTGGCTGTGAGATCCGATGGCACTGCCTGGGCATGGGGCAGTAACTCGCAAGGGCAGGTGGGAGACGGCTCCACCGTAAGCAGGTATGTTCCCGTCCAAATCCTGGGAATACACGATACTGCCGGCGTTGCAGCAGGTTTCTGGCATAGCCTCGCCTTTGCGGGGGGCGCACCGCGGCCTCCCACCAGCACGCCGACGAAGACGCCAACGGCCACACCGTCACCCACGCATTCGGCGACGTCGACGCCCAGTCGCACGCCGACCGCCACGGTCACACCCACTGATACGCCATCGCCGACCGTGACAGCCTCGGCGACGTCGACGCCCAGCCGCACGCCGACCGCCACGGTCACACCCACAGATACGCCGTCGCCCACTGACACACCGACGCTGACCCCGGTTGCCACCCTGACGAAGGAGACATCGCGCCACAGGATCTACCTGCCGCTCCTGTTGGCTGCTGCGCACGAGAACTGATCTCCCATCCCCGAGCGACCAGTTTCGCTCCTGCGCTGCCCGCGTTGGACCGCGCGCAACGTGTGCGCGGAAGACGCATTGCAAGCACACCGGCTTTTGCCCGCGGCGCCGCGGGACTGGCGTGGCATCGAACGCCACCCCCGGGCATGCCGATTCCGGCTCGCTGGAGTTTGACGGATCAATCGATCCCTGTTAGAATGTCGGCCGTAGTGCAAACGTTTGTGCAAAGACAAGTGCAGGATGAGTCATGTCTCGATCGTTGACATCGCGCGCATTGCCCAGGTTGCACCCTCTACCGTATCGCGGGCGCTCCAAGATCACCCGCGCATCAGTCCTGAGCGTCGGGCGGAGATCCAGGCGTTGGCCGAGCAGCTAGGATATCGCCCCAGCCAGGTGGCGCGCGGGCTGGTGACCGGCCGCACACGCACGCTGGGCGTCGTTGCCACCGATGTGACCGACCCCTTCGTCGCTGAGGTGCTGAAGGGCGCCGAAGAGGCCGCGCGCGAGGCAAGCTACGGGCTGCTCTTTGCGATGTCCAACCGCAACCCGGCGCAGGAGATCGAGGCGGCCGAGGTGCTGCTGGATCGCCAGGTGGACGGCTTGATCATCATCTCCAGCCGCGCACCCGAGCATTACGGTGACCTGGCGCGCACGCCCGATCGGGTGCGCGGTGCGCCGCCGCCCCTGGTGCTGGTCAACAACGAGCATGCCGGCCCCAGCATCTTCAGCGTCAGAAACGACAACGAAGGGGGCGCCCGCGAGGCTGTGTCCTACTTACGCCATCTTGGACATCGGCGCATCGCGTTCATCGCTGGTCCAACCGGTGGGCGCAGCAGCCGTGAGCGGCTGCTCGGCTATCGGCGAGGCATGCTGGCGAATGGGCTCGGTTCGGCCCCCGAATTGGTGTTGGCGGGCGCCGGTCTCCTGGAGGATGGCCCGCGGGCGCTCGATGCGCTGCTGGGCGTGGACGACCCGCCGACGGCGATCATGTGCTACAACGACCTTGCGGCGATCGGGCTGCTGGCAGCCGCAGCCCGGGCAGGTGTCGAGGTGCCGAAAGCACTGTCAGTCATCGGCTACGACAATATTCCGCTGAGCGGCTACACCGTGCCTGCGCTCACCACAGTGGAGCAGCCCAAGGCGGAAATGGGCCGGGAGGCGGTGACGCTCTGCCTGCGGGTGCTGTGCGGTGAGGCCGCGACCGACCGCATATTGCAGGGGCAGCTCGTTGTGCGGGAAAGCGCCGGTCCGCCGCCGCAGCCTCGCGGCGTCTGAAGACCGACAGTCGAGAGCATGAGGCTGGCGGGCGCACAACGGTGCGCTCGCAGCGATCGATTAGCGCAAACGATTGCGCATTCACCAGGGGCGGCGCTCAGTCAGCGAGCGCGCACCCTAGACTCATTCACAGAGGAGACTTCGGAACCATGAGCAGCAAAGTACGCGTGGCCATCGCAGGGGTCGGCAATTGCGCCAGCAGCCTCGTCCAGGGCGTCTACTACTACCAGGACGCCCTCCCGACCGACAAGGTGCCGGGTCTGATGCACGTGGACCTGGGGGGCTATCACGTCAGCGACCTCGAATTTGTCGCCGCCTTCGACGTGGATGCCGACAAAGTTGGCAAGGATCTGGGTGAAGCGATCTTCTCCGGCCAGAACAACACCTACCGTTTCTCGGCGGTGCCGTTTCTGGGCGTCACGGTGCAGCGCGGCCCGACCCTCGACGGCCTGGGCAAGTATCTGCGCCGGGTGATCCGCGAGTCGGAGGCGGAGCCGGTGGACGTGGTCCAGGTCTTGCGGGAGAGCCGTGCGGACGTGTTGATCAACTACCTGCCGGTGGGCAGCGAAGAAGGCGCGCGCTTCTACGCTGAACAGGCGCTCCAGGCCGGGGTCGGCTTCGTGAACTGCATCCCGGTCTTCATCGCCAAGGACCCGGCGTGGCGGGCGCGCTTCGAGCAGGCCGGTCTGCCCATCGTCGGCGACGACATCAAGAGCCAGGTCGGCGCGACCATCACACACCGCGTCCTGACCCGCCTGTTCGAGGACCGCGGGGTGCGCGTCGATCGCACCTACCAGCTCAACTTCGGCGGCAACACTGACTTCATGGGCATGTTGGAG
>CAYRFV010000409.1:0-3957 GCA_964423545.1 uncultured Anaerolineales bacterium
AACTTGCTCGCTTTTATGGGCCGCGTGCTCACTGGCTATGAGACAGAGGGACGGGTACCGGATTTCTGGGACACCGGTTGGCGATGCAGTGCACGTTATACCAAAAATGTCCAGGTCGACATGGAAGATCACCCATGGGTGATCGACATTGGGGCTTGGCCGGAAGGATTTGCAGCCTGGGGCAACCTCAGGGCACGGATTCACGTCAACAAGATCGTGTTCGATTTGCGCTTGTTCGAGCGGTGGTTGAGGTCACTGGCGGTAACTGGCTGACGCTCTCTAGGAGGGTAGAGTATGTTTGGTCGAGTCCCCGGCATGGTGCAGTTTGTCACTGATCCCAATGTCTGGCACGAGGCGGTAAGGCTGAATAGACTGGCACAAGAGCGGTTCCCTCCGTCGGCCAGTTCCAAACGAGTTCTGGATCCTTTGCGCCTGATCTGGCGAATCTTGACGCTGCACAAGATGGTGCGCCATGACGGCTCATACCTTATTAGCTCCTTCCTGCCACCGTTCCCTAGTCGCGCCTTCGAAACTCTGGCCTTCCGCAACCTCGCGGCCGTCGAAGTTGGTGAGGAGGGGGAGTTGGTCGTGCCGCCCATGTCCATTCATATTGCGATCACGAACTCATGTCCGCTACGGTGCTGGCACTGCAGCAAGGCGCGACGACCTGACCAACATGAGCTCCGGACGGACGAGTGGCTTCGGGTTTTGGCCGAGCTTCAGGAGTGGGGGGTGGCCATCATCGCGTTCACAGGTGGCGAGCCGCTGATTCACCCGCAACTGGAACGGTTGGTTGCAGCAGTAGACAAGCGCTCCACCACGTACATCTTCACCTCCGGCTATGGGTTAGATAAGGAGCGGGCGCGGCGGCTGAAAGATGCAGGACTATACGGCGCGATCGTGAGCCTAGATCATTTCGAGGAAGGCAAGCACGACGCCATGCGTGGTTTTCCTGGTGCGTACCAGGCAGCGCTGAATGGCCTCCAGGTCGCGCGTGAGGTTGGCATGTATACCATGATGCAAATGGTGGCAACGAAAAACCTGTTGCGTGATGGTGGAATGCGGAAAGTGCTTGATTTGGCTCAGAAAGTCGGCGCCCGGGAAGTTCGTATCTTGCCGCCAATTCCCACCGGTGCGTTGCTTGATGCGGGTGACGATATTCTATTGACGGACGAAGAGCGGGAGGAGATCATCGCGTTTGATCGCTCCATGAATGGGGTGTTGGGTGTGCCGCGGGTTTCCAGCTTTTTGAGAGCGGAGGGGCCAGAATTATTCGGGTGCGGAGCCGGCTCGCAGCACTCTTACATTGATGCAGCAGGCAATGTTTATCCATGCGACTTTGTTCCGCTCAGTTTCGGGTGTGTTGCCGAACGAAGCTTCAAAGATATCTGGAGCGAGGTGTCGACACTTATGGGGCGGCCACGTAGTCGCTGTTTCATGCGAGATAACCGGGAGGCGATTCGAGCGGCTTCCGGGGGCGTACTTCCGCTGCTGCCAGAAGCGTCGCGAGCTATCTGTCAACAGGCCATGCCATCGAGCTTGCCGGACTACTATCGCCTGTTCGGACAGATATTTGAGAGTTGAGCATATTGTCCAAGCGCTACGATGGTTTCATGCTTCCGCTGGAAGCAGTGGGGCTGCGTCGACTTCGGCGTGTCCTGTTGAGCCACGCCTACGGCGATGTCTTGGATCGGCGCCGGGACGGGAGCGAACCTCGGCCTGTATCCTGCCAACTGCCGGGTCACGGCGATCGACCTGCGATATACGTCTTTGGCTAGAGCACAAACCAGATTGAGCCGTGAGGCGGCTGTGCCGTTCCTGGTACAAGCCGATGCCGAGTGCCTCCCGTTTGCGAATGACTGCTTCGATGTGGCTGTCAGCACTCTTGCGCTGTGTAGCCTTCACAATCCGGCTCAAGGACTAACGGAGATATCCAGAGTCCTACGCCCCGGAGGACGGTTCCTCACCATAGAGCATGTTCGCAGCTCTTGGGGGGCACTTGCGGCATGTCAGGATGCAGCCATGCCGCTCTGGCATAGTCTTGCGCACGGCTGCCACCTCAATCGAAACACTCAGAAGCTGATCTTGCAGGCTGGTTTTGTTCCGATCTACGAGCGTGTTTGGCTGGGACGGAGCGTGCTTTTCGCGATCTACGCCATTGACCGGGGTGATGCATGAATACCACCGATACCGCCAACTCAAGCAGCGTGCGCGAACTGGCTGGGGCCGGACGGGTTTTGGCCGCCCTGGTCGAAGCGGCGCGACCTGGGATGTGGCTGAAGCCGCTGTTTCTCATGTTGGTTGCCAGCACATATGCCCTGAAGAATTGGCCGGATCTGGGGCGGCTTGCCCTTGGGTTCGTTGTTGTCGGCCCGCTGGCGTGGGGCGGGCTATACATAGCCAATGCGCTCACCGATATCAGGGATGATTCGCTTCATCCCGTTAAGCGTCTGCGACCATTCCCATCCGGCCGCGTGAGCGTGCGCATCGGCATCGCGGTGGCTATCGGAGCGATCGGTCTGGCGTGTCTGATGAGTCTGTTGTTTGGGATTCAGTTCGCAGCCTGCGTGTGGATTATGACGCTTAAGCAGTTCGCCTACACCCTGCCACCACTCAGGCTCAAGAAGCGATTCGGCTGGGATATTCTCAGCGGTTCGCTGGGCAACTCCACGCTCAGATTCGCGGCCGGCTGGTTCTTGGTGACCTCGGCTTGGAGTATGCCGCTCCTGCTGCTTGTATTCGCTGAGTGCGTGCAGCTAGCCGGTTTCTTGGTCAATCGACTCTTCACGAACTACTCTGCGGGGCTGGAGGCGCGTTTGGCGTATGAGAGCACTACCACACATATGTCGCCGCAGGTGTTGCAGCGCGTGATTGCCGGCTGCTGGGGCGTCGGCCTCACCAGCCTGCTTTTGGTCATCGTCAACAGCCGGCTGGGGTGGGTGCCAGAGGTGCTCGGAGCGCTTCCTCTGCAATCGTTGATTGTGCTTGCACTCTTGGTTGGCGTCTTGCCCTTGTTCAGCCGTGCGATGGGTCGCGCTGATAGATTCTCGTACCGCGAGTCTCAGCTCTACTATGATCTGCCACTGCTGTACATCTTTTTGCTGTCGATTCTGCTCTCGTTGATTATTAGTTTGTACAGCGGGACACCCGTCTGAACATCGAGATTACGGGAGCAAGAGATGTGAACGCAGACGGATACTCTCAGCTCTGGTTGGCGGACTTGACCTGTCTGGCCTCTCTCGGATTCATCTGGCTCGCAGCCGCGATATGGTCGATCGCCAGAGTATCCCGGGGCGAGTGGTACAATTCTGACAATGATCTGCTGTACCTATTCGCATGAGTGAACTTAGGAATGGTTCGAACATGTTTTCGCTATATGGCTTTCACTGGCGTCTGGATGATGCATGGATCTCATCTAGGTTGGCCGGTGATGCAGTGCAACCAGTTGTATATGAAATCTGGCGTGACTACCTGGCCCCCCTTGGCACCAACGTTTTGCGTTTTCACATAGATATCTATGCCTATGCAGATTCACGGGACGGGAGCGCAGGTGGGTCCGGTGGGACCTCTATTCACAGAATGATCAACCTATGCCGGTTTGCTCGCGAACACAGCATTAAGCTCATTCCGATTTTTGCCGGAAGCGGAAGGTATCGCAGGGGAAAGGATCAGGAGTTCTCTGACAAGACGGTCCAGTTCATCTCAAGTTTCTTGCGTACACTACACAACCGTGGAGAGGCCGCACTATATCACTACTTGGCCGCCTGGCAGCTCGAAGATGAGATGAATCACTTCATTCGTCATGCAGGATGGGAGGAGAGCACCTATACGGCCATGCTGCTGCGGACTGCTCAAGGCATCGAGCGGGCGGAGATCGAGCATCATGCACCGTGTCATGTGAGGCGTATGGTTATCTTTCCCGCCGACATGATGTTCTTCAAGGCGTTCCTACGACAC
>CAYRFV010000410.1:0-3938 GCA_964423545.1 uncultured Anaerolineales bacterium
CGGGAGCCGTGGGGGTCAACCTGAGCGCAGGCGAACTGGCGGGTGCGGATTTGGCCGCCGTGCTGGCGCATCTCGACCGGGTCGGGGTGCGTTGGGTGCGGTTTGAGCTGCCCTGGGCCGAAATCGAGCCCGTGCGCGGGCAGTTCCGCTGGGAGCGTTTCGATCGCGTCTTCCAGATGTTGCGGGCTCAGCCTCGCCTGACGCCGGTCGTAGTCCTGAACGGCTCTCCAGCGTGGGCGAGACGCCTCGGCGATGAGAGCAACCCGCTGGCGCCGCCGCAAGAGCGCGCCGACTTCGGTGCGTTTGCCAGCGCAGTCGCAGCCAGGTATGGCGACCAGGCGCGCTACTACCAAATCTGGCATCAGCCGAACATCGCACCGCATTGGGGCGCATCCCCGGTCGACCCCGTCGATTACCTGGGCTTGCTCCGCGAGGCTGCCGTGCAGATCCGCGCGGCCGATGCCGACGCACAGATCGTGTTGGCTGCTCTGGCGCCGAACATCGAGGCCGGTGGGGCCAATCTGAGCGATCTCACCTTTCTTGAAGCGCTCTACGACCACGGCGCTCGGCCATGGTTCGATGTTGCAGCGGTGCAGCCATACGGCTTTTCTGCCCCGCCCGATGCCTCGGCCAGCCCTGGGATACTGAACTTCGCGCGCGCCAGCCTGTGGCGAGAGATCATGCTCCGGCATGGCGACGGCGCGAAGCGCCTGTGGGCGACTGCATTTGGATGGAATGCGCTCCCCCAACCTTGGGCGGGGACGCCTTCCTTATGGGGCCAGGTCAGCGAGGTGGAACAGGCGCGCTACGCGGGCGCGGCGCTCGCGCTGGCTGCAACGCGCGGGTCGTGGCTTGGCCCGTTGTTTTGGCCGGCGTTCTGCCCGCCGGTTCCGGGGGATGACCCGTGGCGTGGTTTCGCGCTTTGCGCTGCGGATGGAAGCGAGCGGCCGGTCTGGGCCGCGCTTGCTGAGGCAGCAAAAGGATCCAGCGCGTTGCCCCCTGGCGATCATGCCGCGGATCATCCGTCTGTCGACTACGGCGGCGGTTGGCGCGTCACGCCCTCCGGAGCCGATCCCAGCGCTGACGGCGACGCCCTGACGTATGATTTCTACGGCACCGGGACCGCGATCTCGGTGCAGGGCGGTCCTTTTTGGGCGTACTATCTCGTGAGCGTCGACGGACAGCCGGCCGATGCACTGCCGCGCGACGAGGAAGGGCGGAGCTATCTGGTGTTGTACGACCCGCTGGGTGAAAGCCGATTCGTCCCGCTGGCAACAAATCTCGCGCCTGGACGACACCGGGTGCGCGTAGAAGCGCATGGCGGTTGGGGCCAGTGGGCCCTGCGGGGCATTCGTGTCCTGGATGCCCCGCAACGCGCTGGCCTGTCGGATTGGCGACCGTTCGCGCTGGCCGCGATCCCGGTGCTTCTTCTCTGTGGCGTTTGGGCCTGGCCGGAGCTGAGGCGCAGCGTTCGCCGGTTGGCGCCGCGCCTGGAGGCAACCGTACGATGGCCGGAGATCGCGTGGTGGAGCGCGGCCGCGGTGCTGGGGTTCGTGTTGCTCTTTTCCCGATGGCTGGTCCTTGACGTTGCCGTGTTGGCCGTACTCGGTCTGGTCTTTCTGGCGCGACCCGATCTCTCGCTGCCGCTGATCGCCTTTACGATACCTTTCTGGCCGCGGCCAAAGGCGCTCGCCGGGTTCGAGTTTAGCCTGTACGAGTTGTTGCTGTGGCTGGCTGTAGCTGCCTCGTGTGTGCGCTGGGTGGTGGCAACGGCGGCTGACCCGGCGCCGCGCCGCGAACGACTACGGCTGCGCGGTCTCGATGGGCCGATTCTCTTGCTTCTCGCCGTCGGGCTGGCTGCGACGCTGGCGGCTGAGCGGCAGAGTGTGGCGGTGCGGGAGTTTCGCACCGTCTTTCTGACCGGTGGGCTCTTCTACGCGCTCGTCACGCGGGCGCATTGGCCGGAGGGCCGCAAGTTCTCCCCCCGTCCGGTGTTGGCCGGTCTGTTATCCGGCATGTGCCTGATCAGCCTGGTCGCTTTATGGCAGTTCCTCAGCGGTGAGGGCAGGATCGATGTCGAGGGGGTGGGCCGGGTGCGGGCATTCTACGGTTCACCCAACAACCTGGCGCTCGCACTGGATCGCGTTGTGCCGCTCGGATTGGCCCTGGCAGCCTTCGACGTCCATCGCAGCCGCTGTGCTCTCCATCGCCTTCTGTGGGTGTTGGCGACGGCTGTCCTGACTGCTGCTTGCCTGCTCACCTTTAGCAGAGGCGCGCTGCTCCTCGGATTGCCCGTTGGCGTGGCGACGGTGCTGCTCGGCGGCGCATGGCGAAGCGGCAAGCGTTGGCCCATCTGGACGCTTGCCGGTCTATGCGTCGGTGCCGCGCTCGGCTTCATCGCGCTCGCGCGCGTGCCGCGCTTCGCCGATCTCGCGAACGTGAGCAACGGCACGGTCTTCTTCCGTCTCCGGCTGTGGCAGAGCTCCTGGCGCATGGCGCTGGATCATCCCTGGTTGGGGGTCGGGCCGGACAACTTCCTTTACGCCTATCGGACCCGTTACGTGCTGCCCAGCGCGTGGCAGGAGCTGAACCTCAGTCATCCGCACAACCTCGCGCTTGACCTTGCAACGAGGTTGGGAGTGATCGGCGCGCTGGCCGGCGCCTGGGTGCTCGTAAGTGGATTGGTAGGCGGCTGGCGGCTGTTTCGGCGAGGCAACGACCGCATCTGGCCGGTAGCGCTCGGCCTGCTGGGCGGGCTGACGGCCACGATCGCCCATGGCATGATCGATAATTCGCTGTTTCTGATCGACTTGATGGCGTTGTTCATGTTGGCGATGGGGCTGATTCAGCGCTTGGGGGAGGCAACGGATGGTTGATCAGGCTGGTCCACTGTGTCAGGAGGAGCTTTCTTGAGGCAGGCGGGATGCAGTGTCTTGCAGGACGCCCTTTATGCATAAGATGAGATGGAGGCATTATGCGTATTCTGATAACTGGCGGCGCCGGCTTCGTCGGCTCACACCTCTGCGATAGGCTTCTGGCCGAGGGCCACGACGTGATCGCGATGGACAATCTGATCACCGGTTCGACCGACAACATCGCACACCTGGCCGGGAACAGGCGCTTCAAGTTCATATTCCATGATGTGACCGAATACATCTATGTGGCGGGCGCTTTGGACGCCGTGATGCACCTGGCGTCTCCTGCCAGCCCGGTGGACTTCGCACGGATCCCCATACCCATCTTGAAGGTCGGTTCGCTCGGCACCCACAACACGCTCGGGCTTGCCCTGGCCAAGCGTGCACGCTATCTGATCGCTTCGACCTCCGAGGTCTACGGCGACCCGCTCATCCATCCGCAGCCGGAGAGCTATTGGGGCAACGTCAATCCTATCGGTGTGCGTGGGGTCTACGATGAGGCGAAGCGCTTCTCCGAGGCCATCACGATGGCCTACCACCGAATCCACGGGGTCGACACGCGCATCATCCGCATTTTCAACACGTATGGCCCTCGGATGCGCCTCAGCGACGGCCGCGTGGTGCCCAACTTCATCGGCCAGGCGCTTCGCGGCGAACCGCTGACGGTGTACGGCGATGGTAGTCAGACGCGCTCCTTCTGTTATGTGTCCGATCTGGTGGAAGGGATGGTGCGCCTGTTGATGTCGAGCGAAACCGATCCGATCAACGTGGGAAACCCAGCCGAGCTGACGATCCTTGCGTTCGCCGAGATCATCAATCGACTGACCGGCAATCAGGCCGGCATCGCGTTCAGGCCGCTGCCGGTGGATGATCCGCGTGTGCGCCGGCCAGACATCACGCGCGCCCGCACCCTCCTGGGCTGGGAGCCACAGGTCGGGGTAGAGGATGGGCTGACGCGCACCATCGAGTATTTCCGTGCCAAACTGTGACTTGGCGCACTTAACTTCTTGACGCGATTCCTTC
>CAYRFV010000411.1:0-3934 GCA_964423545.1 uncultured Anaerolineales bacterium
TCCGGTACGTGAGAGGTTAGCGATGGCAAAAGCTACCGCGAACGGCAAAGCAGCGACTGAGCAGGCTTTTCGCACTCAGTCTCGCTGGCAGGATTTCCGGCGTCGTTTGTTCCGCAACCGGGGAGCGACGGCGGGTTTGACGGTGGTGTTGGTCTTTTTTGCCCTCTCCGCCTTGGCGCCCTGGCTCGCTCCGCACGACCCAATCAAGATCGATCCTCTCAGCGCGCTGCGTCCTCCTGGTGGAGCCTACCTGTTCGGGTCTGATCAGTACGGGCGCGACGTGCTCAGCCGCGTACTACACGGCGGACAGATCTCATTGACGATCGGGTTCATCTCGGTGGCGATCGCGTCATTGTGCGGGGTGACGGTTGGGCTGATTGCTGGTTACTATGGCGGATGGGTGGACAGCGTGTTCATGCGCATTATCGACGTGATGTTAGCCTTCCCCGGCATCCTGCTGGCGCTGGCGATCGTGAGCATGCTGGGCCCCAATCTGCGTAACCTGATGATCGCCGTGGGCATCTCCGCGATTCCGACCTATGCCCGGCTCACGCGCGGCTCCGTACTGTCAGCGCGCGAGCACCTGTATGTTGAAGCGGCACGCACCGTTGGTGTGCCGAATCACTTGATCGCGGTGAGACACATCCTACCGAACGTCATCGCGCCGATCATCGTTGCGGCCACGCTCGGTGTCGGCACGGCGATCATCATTGCCGCGGCGTTGAGCTTTCTTGGACTCGGAAGCCAACCACCACAGCCGGAGTGGGGTCGAATGTTGAGTGAGGGGCGGCCCTATCTGAGAGATCACTGGTGGATTTCCACCTTTCCTGGGTTGGCGATCATGGTCGTAGTGTTGGCTTTGAACCTGTTTGGGGATGGCCTTCGGGACGCGCTGGATCCGCGCTTGAAGGTGTGAGGGTCGAGAATTGGAGCAGCTCACAAGGAGGGATGCGTGCTAGCGATTCGCTCTGGGAAGTTGATCGACGGGAACGGCGGCGCTCCACTGGAGGATGCTGTTATCCTGGTGGATGAGCAGCGGATCGTCGAGGTAGGTCCGTCGTCAGAGGTGATCGTTCCACCGGACGCTGAGGTGGTCGATGCCGCAGGCAAGACCGTGTTGCCAGGACTGATCGATGCGCATGTGCATATTCATTCTCAGGGAGGTCCTGTCCGCGGGGGAGGATATGCTCTCAATCAGGTGGCAGTTTCGCAGGCCACCCATGCGCTGCGCGGGGCCGCGTACGGGCTCCTTGCTCTGAGGGCAGGATTTACGACGCTTCGCAGCGTAAGTTCCCCTGGCTATGTGGATGTAGCGTTGCGCGATGCGATCAATGAGGGTGTGGTGATAGGCCCGCGCCTCAAGGTGTCTGGGCAGGGCCTCACGATTACCGGCGGCCACATGGACAAGACGGCCTGGCCCCTGGAAGTCAGCGTCTCCGGGCGGACCGGAGTTGGCGACGGGCCGTGGGAGCTCCGTCGCGCTGCGCGTATGCAGCTGAAGTACGGCGTGGATTTGATCAAAATCAATGCCGCTGTGTCGCGCTACAGCCTGGACTATCGCGATGTTCAGCCATACCATCAGGAGATGACTTACGAGGAAATGGCTGCGATCTGCGAGGAGACGCACTGGGCCGGCAGGCGGGTCGCTGCTCACGCGCATGGCGGCCAGGGGATCACGGACGCGGTGCGGGCAGGGCTGGACTCGGTCGAGCATGGCGTCTGGCTCACCGAAGCACAGTGCGAGCTGATGGCCGAGCACGGAACGTTCTACGTGCCGACATTGTCGGTGCATACCCGGGGCTGGGAGTTGGGCGAAGCGGCGGGGCTGACCCCGGCGAGCCGAAACTGGTTGGCCCAGGTGATCGATGCGCGGTGGGTGAGCCTGGAGCGCGCGCGTAAGGCCGGCGTGAAGATCGTCGCCGGGACAGACGCGGGCTTCTGGATGAGTCATGGCGAGAACGCCCAGGAATTGGCCGAGTTGGTGCAAGGTGGGCTGACGCCCATGGAGGCGATCGTGGCGGCGACTCGTACGGGAGCTGAGTGCCTCGACATGAGTCGCGAGATCGGCACCGTGGCGCCGGGCAAGTACGCCGACCTGGTCATCGTGGCTGGCGATCCACTCGCCGACATTAGGGTGCTCCAGGACAGCAAGAACATCGTGCAGGTGTTCAAAGGCGGAAGCAAGGTGAGATGAGTCGAGCATCCCTGGCAGGAGAGCTCGACCGGGAGGGAGCTCGGACCAGATCGAGGCGATCCATTCCGGCCTGCCGAGCCGGCGTACCGCAAACCCGTCAAGTTCAACAGGAAAACAGGAGGAAACGATGAAGGGCACGCTGTCTCTCGTTTTGATCACCGGCCTTGTGGTGATCTCTCTGCTCGCGGCTTGCGCACCGGCGCCCGCCGCCCCTGTCGCAGCGGAACCGACGAAAGCCGCCCAGGCAGCCGCGCCTGCCACAGCCGCGCCGGTGGCTGCTCAGTCCACCAAAGCGCCTGCGCCTGCAGCCAAGGCCAACGGCGGCACACTGACGGTTGGCCTGAATCAGGAGCCGCCGACCATGGACCCCGCGGCGTCTCCCTCGGCGGTCACCTTCCAGATCATCGCTGGGGCTGCAGAGAGCTTGTTGTATCTGGACGGCGATCGCAAATTCAAACCCTGGCTGGCTGAAGCATGGGAAGTCAATTCCGACGCGACTCAATACACCTTCAAGTTGCGTAAGGATGTGACATTCCAGGATGGTACGCCATTCAACGGCGCTGCCGTGAAGTGGAACTTCGACCGCATTGTTGATCCGAACTATAAGGCCGGTAGCGCGCTGGCGAGCTTGACCGGTTACGATGGCACTGAGGTCGTGGATGACTACACGGTCAAGGTGAAGTTCAAGGCGCCCAACGCTCCCTTCTTGACCTATGCGGCCAGTGGTCCGTTGGCGATGGTTTCACCGACCGCCACACAGAAGCAAGGAGCTGAGGTCAACCTGAAGCCAGTCTTCAGTGGGGGCTACCAAATCACCGAGTACGTAGCCAAGGATCACGTGACCCTATCGCGTTGGGACGGGTACAAACGTCGGGCGCCCTGGTCCGATCAGGATGGCCCGGGCTATCTGGACAAGATGGTGTTCAAGTTTATCCCCGAGACCGGCACGCGCATGGCGACAGTTGAGTCTGGCGAAACCCAGATGGTGACCGACGTCGGGTATACGGACGTGGCGCGCTTCAAGAACAACAAGGAGCTCTATGTTGTAACCAAGCCCTGGGTCGGCGCACCTCTGCAGTGGTTATTGACCGTCACCAAGCCGCCCACCGACGACCTCAAGGTTCGCCAGGCGATCAATCTTGCCATTGATCGCAATGCGTTCCTCAGCACGATCTACAAGGATATCGCCACCTACCCGGTCGGCGCGCTGACCGCTGCGCTGTTAAATGATCCTTCCCTGCCCAAGATCGTATATGATCCAGCGAAGGCCAAACAACTGCTGGATGAGGCAGGTTGGAACAAGGTCGGCAGCGACGGCATCCGCACCAACAAGGATGGTCAACGCCTCGAGTTGACTCTGAACTCGATTGACTACGGCAGTGGGCCCCAAGAGAACGTCTTGCTCATCCAGGGTCAGCTGCGACAGGTTGGGATCGATGTCAAGCTCAAGGCTCAGGCTCGCCCGCCGTGGTATGAGGACAACTACAAGTGCGCCAACAATGGCCCGGTGATGCTTTGGCGCTCCGGCGATTGGGATGGCCTGTATCCGCTCTGGCATTCGCGTTTCGTCGGATCCAACTTCAACTGGTCCTGCATCAAGGATCCTGACCTCGACAAGTTGCTCGAAGCTGGTCAGAAGGAAAGTGATCCTGCAAAGCGCAAGCAGATCTACCTTGATGCCGAGAAGCTGATCTCAGACAAGGCCTATCATGTGCCGCTGATCGATGAGTTGTCGGTCTG
>CAYRFV010000412.1:0-3914 GCA_964423545.1 uncultured Anaerolineales bacterium
CATATCCACCTCCGCCTGCTTGGCGCGATGCAGGCCACACTGGATGGCGAACCCGTCACCGGCTTTCGCACGCGGAAGACGCGGTTGCTGCTCGGCTATCTCGCGGTGGAGGCGCGTGCGCACGAACGCGACCACCTGGCCGGGCTGTTCTGGCCCGAATGGCCCAACTCGGTCGCCCGCACCTACCTGCGGCAGGCGCTCACGAACCTGCGGCGCCTCTTCGACGGTGATCCGCGGCGTCCGCCGCTGCTCCTCACCGACAGCCAGACCGTTCAGCTGAACCCGGCAGCCGATCCCTGGGTGGATGTCGCGGTGCTCACCCGCGCGCTGTCGAACTGGGCGACGCATGCTGCGGCGGATGATCCGTCAGCATGGGCGGCGCGCCTCGAGGAAGCTGCCGGCCTCTATCGGGGCGAATTCCTCCAGGGCTGTTACCTCGATGGCTGTGAAGCCTACCAGGAGTGGCAGACACAGACGGCAGAGCAGATTCAGAGACAGGTGCTGGACGTGTGGGGGCTGCTCAGCGACTGGCACGAACGGCGCGGCGCCTTCGCTCATGCACAGCAGTTCGCGCGGCGGCGCGCGGAGCTGGATCCCTGGAGCGATGCGAGCCATCGCCAACTCATGCGTCTGATGGCGCTGAGCGGTGAGTCCGCCGCCGCGCTGGCCCACTACGAGCAGCATCGCCAGCGGCTGGCCGCCGAGCTTGACGCCGAGCCGGAAGCCGCAACTCGGATGCTCTATGAAGAGATCCGGCTGAGGGCACGCGCTTCGAGTGGGCAGGGCCCCGCGCCAGGCGCCACGCGGGAGCCCGGTCCTGCCCGCGCAGCAGCGGCGCTCAGCAGCCTGCCTGTTCCCTTGACCCCCCTCATCGGCCGCGCGCGCGAACGGGCGGAGATCCTGGCGCTGCTGCGGCGTCCCGACGTGCGCCTGCTGACGCTGATGGGCCCCGGCGGCGTCGGTAAGACCCGTCTTGGCCTGCAGGTCGCGGCCGATCTCCTTGACGATTTCCCGGACGGCGTCGCCTTCGTCTCCCTGGCGCCGATCAGGGAGCCGGCGCTGGTCCCGTCCGCAATGGCCGAGGCGCTCGGCGTGCGAGAGACGCCCCATCAGCCGCTGATGCAGACCCTCATGCTGTCACTGCGCGAGAGGACGCGGCTGCTGGTGCTCGACAATTTCGAGCATGTCATCACTGCGGCGCCGCTCATCACGGAGCTCCTCCGCGCCTGCCCTTGTGTGAAGGTCCTCGCCACCAGTCGAGAGGTCCTGCACCTGAGCGCCGAGTTCGAGTTCGCCGTCACACCGCTGGCATGTCCTTCCCCTGGCGACGATGTTGCGGGACCGGCTCTTGCGGCGTGGGATGCCGTCGCGCTCTTTCGGCAGCGCGGGCAGGCGGTGCGGCCCGATTTCGACGTGGACGCCACCAACGGGCGAGCCATCGCAGAGATCTGCCGCCGGCTGGACGGCCTCCCGCTCGCAATCGAGCTCGCGGCCGTGGCCTGCCGGCGCCTGACACCGCAGGCCGTCCTGGAGCGCCTATCGCGCGAGCCGATCGACCCAAGCGGACCTTCCCCGGCGCTGCAGCTGCTCCGCTCCCCCATCCGTGACGCGCCGCCGCGACACCGATCGCTGCGAGACGCGATCGCGTGGAGCGATGAGCTGCTGGACACGGACGAGCGCGCGCTCTTCCGGCGGCTGGCGGTGTTCGTCGGGGGCTGGACGATCGACGCTGCGGCGGCGATATGCGGCGAGGATCTGTCGCTCGACATACCGGACTTGCTGGCGTCGTTGATGGACAAGCACCTGGTGCAGCCGGCCGAGGGGGATGCGGCCGGCCTGCGCGGCTGGATGCTCGAAACGCTGCGCGAGTATGCGCTGGAGCGGCTGCGCGAGACGGACGAGCTGCCGGCAGTCCAGCAGCGCATGGCGGCCTACTACGTCGACCTGGCAGAGACCGCCCGAGCCAAACATTACGCCCCGAATTCGACCGGCATCCACCAGACGCTGCGCTTGGAGCGGGCCAATCTGCGCGCCGTGTTCCGCTGGGCGCTGGCGCAGCGCGACGCGGGACTTTGCCTCCGTCTGTGTGCGGCGCTGCACCCCCTCTGGCTCGGTTCTCCGCACGAGGGCGCGCAGTCCGCTCTGTCCGCGTTGAAGATCGCTGAGCATGAGCCGGCGTCGCTGGCGCACGCGCTCACGTTTGCCTGCGCCGGTTACTTCTCCTTCTATCTCGGCAGCCTGGAAGACACCCGCCGTCTCATGGGCCGCAGCCTCGCGATGCGGGAGGCCATCGGACCCGTGGCCGATCCGCTATATCCCAGCGTGGCCCTGGGGCTGCTGGCGTGGGCCGAGTTCTACAGCGGAGACTACGAACGGGCGGAAGCGTATCACCTGGAGCAGTTGGCCCACGAGAGAGCGGCAGGACACGATTGGGCGCTGGCGATGACGCTCATCAACATGGGGAACATGAGCCTGGCCCTCGGCGAGATCGATGCGGCCCGGCGGCTGATCAGCGAAGGCGTGCTGTTGCACCGCCGCGTCGGACAGGCGTGGGGGCTGGCCAAGGCCCTCTCCGACGAGGCTGCGCTGTTCGTCCGTTGCGGGCAGCTCGAGCAGGCGCGCTGGGCATTGGCCGAAAGCCTGGCGCTCGCCGAGGGAGCCCAGGTGCGCGACGTTCTCTTTGGGGTCAAGCAGAATATCGGCCGGCTGGCGCTGGAGCAAGAGGAATATGGGCGGGCGGCTGCAGCCTTACGGGAGGCGCTGGAGCTCTACGCCGAGCTGGGCAACCAGTGGACGGTCGACGCACTCATCGAACTGGTTGCGGAGCTGGCGCTGCGGTTAGGGAAGCCGCGCCGCGCGCTGGTGCTGGCAGCCGCGGCGGCCGCGCATCGATCAGCGCGCAAGCAGGTGCTGCCACCGGCCGCCCGGACCGCCGTCACAGCGTTGATCCGGAATGCGCGCAACCGACTCAACGAGGAGGAGGCCGGCGCAGCCTGGACCGAAGGTGAAGCGATGACGCTGGAGAGTGCGATCAGGGTGGCGCTGGAGACGACCGCCGGGTAAGCAGAAGCTCCGGGCCGACAGCGTCTGGCCCTGCCAGACCACCCCTTGGCCCCGACGCGACGTCGCCCGCCGAGCACGCGAGCACGTTCGCTTCAGCCCGGTGCGCCTACGCCAGCAGCGTTCATTCGCCGGAAGGCATTCGGGCCAGCACGCGGGCCGGGCCGTTCCTGCAGTCTGACAACGCGCGCTGCCCTCCGCGTCTCAAGCCTGCGCCGGCTCACCGCCTTCGCCGGTCGTCTCATCCTCGCCCAGGAACACGGCCATCGCCGGGCCGACCGCCAGGATCAGCACCAAGGCCATCAAGACTGCGGAGGTGAGGCACCAGATGCAGACGGCCAGGATGACCGCCAGCTCGATGTAAGTCAGGTAGAGCGAGAAGAGCACGCCGAAAAGGGCCATCGCCAGCAGCAGAGCCGGCGCGTAGAGCGCCAGGATCCCCCTGCCCCAGCGTCCGCAGGCCCAGGCCGCCAGGATCGCCACGTAGCCGGCCAATCCGAGCAGGCCCACCGGCAAGAAGCCGAACAGCTTCGCGTACGGGCTGCTCTGCACTGTGTTGCAGTCGCCGATCGGACCGCACACGGCCGAGACGTTCTGGGTTTCGACGAAGGTCAGATAGCCCGCCACACCGAGCCCCACGACGCACAGCACGGGGATGATATTCGCCGTCCAACCCGGCGGGGTCGGCGGCGTGCGCCCCGTCCCGGCCATCACGGCGGCCGCCAACGTGTAGACCACGGACAGCCCCAACAGCACGGCCACGGCCGTCGCCAATTCAAAACCCTGCGAGATCGGCCCGTCCGCCGTCGGCTCACGCGCCGCCGGCTCACGCGCCGCCGGCTCACGCGCCGCCG
>CAYRFV010000413.1:0-3910 GCA_964423545.1 uncultured Anaerolineales bacterium
TGCCGGACCAGCGACTAAAGCCGCTACTACGAACTCATCACTGGATCATTGACAGCCTACTAGTTTGCCGGCCCGGTCGACCAGCCGCTCCACGAACTCGTCCTAGAGACTGCCCGGCAAGAACGGCCGCGACCCGCTTTCGCAGGCCTGGCCGTTGTGCATGAAGCCGGACCACAGGCTGCCATCTACGGCGATCTCCAGTGCCGTCCCCGGAATTCGCTCTGGCGCGATGGGCCAGCACGTCTCCGGTGGCAGGATTGTAAGCCGGCTCGAATTGCCCGGTCAGCCCGAGGCGCCACCGGCCGCCGAAGTAGAGGTTGTATCGCTTGCAGCCGTCCAAGGTGGTGGTCAGTGTCATGCGCGGCTTCCATCCGGCGATCACGCTGCGCAATGACGCGGCGCGTTACGGGCGCAGTATACATCTACGTGAGCCGAGCGCCAGTCGGCGACGCCGGAACCGATCGACGCCACGGGGAACTTGCGGCGGAATAGGTGTTTGCGCCGCCCATCATCATCGCATATACTTCAGCAGCATCGTGAACAGGATCGGAGGACAGACGATCATGAGTGCTCACGAATCTGCGAACCAGGCTGTTCAGCGCAACTGGTCGGGCTGGGCCATGCTGGCGCTCGAACGGATTCCGTTGCCTTATCCCGTGTTGGTGGGGATCGTTGGCTTGATCGCGACAGTCGAGCAGATTCTGGAATACACAATTGCGGTCCGAACAGGCGCGATCATGCCCAATCCGTTCGGGCAGGCGGCCGTATTTGTCACCCTCTTCGTGTATATCCTGGTAGTCCTGCGTATGCTGAAGCGAGCTGCATTGGCGGCGCTCATGGAGCTGCGCCCGGCGGTTTTCCTCTCCGATGAGGCGTACGATCGATACGTGTATCAAATGGTCAGTGCGAAATGGAGCGTCGAGATCGGACTGCTCGCCTGTTCCACCGGGATCGTGGCATTGCTGTTCGGACTGGGGCAAAGCGATCTGATGAATCTCGGAGGTGGGCTCCCCGCCTCGTTGTTTCTCGGGGCCTTCATGGCTCTCACCTACGTGTTGCTCGGCTGGTTGCTGCTCTCGCTGATCTACGCCACGATCCGGCAGGCGCGCGCCCTGGGAGCGCTGGCGCGCTGTCCGCTGGCAGTGAACGTCTATCATCCGGCGAACCTGTTCCCCTTCGGCCGCCTGAGCGTGTGGCACGGCGTGGCCATTGTCGGTTTGGTGATGATTCCATTGCTCATCCTGGGCATGCCGAGCCGGGCCGGATTCCTGGTGATCGGCTTCTCGGCCATCGGGCTGGCGGCCGTATTCATCCCGCTCTGGGGCGTGCATGAGCAGATCGGCAACGCAAAGGCGAAGGCGCTGGACGGCATGAATCAGCAGCTTCTTGACGTGCAGACGCAGTGGCTCAATCCGTCGAACCTGGGCGCTGACGAGCTGAAGCGGTTGACGGACAGAATCAACATGCTCCTGACGCTGCGCAAGGTCGTCGCCGAGGCCCCGAGCTGGCCCTTCAAGAACGAGGCCGCCCTTGTGCGGGCCGTCATTGCAGCCGCCAGTCCGCTTATCTACTTCATCCTCAATCAACTGATTCTGAAGTTCTTGCTCACCGGCTCCCTTCGCTGAGACGCGTCGCCATCCCGGCAGCGCAGCCGGCGGCGAGGCGGCGCAGCAGTCTCCGCCCCACCGCACCGCTCGGCCTGGCCGGCAGGGCCGAATCCCAACGCATCTGCACTGTACCCGCTGCCGGGAAGCCGGTCCCGTGACAGCCGGTTTTCGCGACCGGCGGTTGAATGCGACCGCAGCTCGTGCAAAGCCGGCCGACCCACGACGATCTGACTCGGCGCAGGCCGGCCTTGCAGACGTTGCAGCGACCTCGGTCGCCCGGAGAGCAAGCCTGGCCGGTGTTCCAGCAGGTCAGGCGCCTGCGCATCGCGTGCGATCGCGGCAGTTGGCGCGGTTCCTCCTTACCACAAGACACCGGGATGCCCATCCCGGCCCGCCATCCGCTGCACCTGCAGCGCAAGCTCATCCAATGTCTGGGGATCGAGGCGCTGGATGCCAGCGGCCTCGATCGGACTCAACTTGATACGGAGGCTGCGTGCAGCTTGCTGCGGATCCTCGAGCAGTCTGCTGCGGAACTCATCGTCCAGCAGGGCTCGTCCCACCAGCCGGGCGCGTTCGCTATCAGTCATGGGGAAAACTCTCCTTTCTCGAAGGGGGTGGCTCGGCGGCCATCGATTCCTGCGGTCCGAACAGACGACGGACCGCGTCGTCCAGCAATGCAGTCGCGCGACCGACCAGACGCTCGCTGCATGTTGCTGCTTGAGCATCGAGCCATCGCAGGTACCCTTGTAGTCCGGGGCACTCCACTGGCTCAGCCAGCGCACCCGCTATCCACAGGTGATCGCGAGCGATGCGGAAGTAAGGCCGGGCAGCTTCGCCCAGGCAAATCTCCTGCTGCACCATGCGTGTGTTTGTCTTCCGGTTGGGTGGCGTCTGTGGCAGCGGAGAGGCGTAGTCCACGAAGACGTTATATCGTCCGGCGTCCAGGTCGTCAGACCAGTCGTGGGCATGATCCAACAGCACGGCGCACACTAACAGATGATCGATGGCATCGGCAAGCGCGGGAAGGAGATCCTCGCGACTCGCGAGCAGACAAGCTCCGGCGCCGCAGACCTTGAGCGGTGCGCCGCGGTGGGCCAGCCGCCGAAAATCGTCCGCGCCAGATTCCTGGAAGCGATGCGCCGGCATCTCAGTGCTGGCAACTGTGGCTGCAACCCATTCGGCCAGGTAGCTGTCAAAGCACGACCAGAATCGATGATCGCCCCCGAACAGGGATCGGAGCTCCTGCATCCAACGCTGATAGAACAGGGTTGACAACAGCATCGCCGCTGCCGGTTCGACGCCAGGGAACTCTCCGTCCGCCAAGGCATCCTGGAGCCGGATATAGGCGAGCCCGACAACGTTCGATAGAACCAGGCGCCGCGTGGATGCGGCGGGCAGCCGCAGGCTCTCGCCCAACCAGAAGGGCAAGCTCCACTCCAGAGTCCACTGAGGTGGCCGGATCTTCTCCAGCCAGGAGGTGGCCGCCTGGGCCAGGCGGGGCGGAGCGGTCCTAAACGCGGCAAGATAGCCCTCGCAAGCTGCCAGCATCTCAGCTGCTGGCAGAACCGGCGGGGTCTGTACCGATTTCGCGCGGCTGTCGTCTGCTTCCGACACAACAAGATTCTATCAAGTCTGACTAGACTTGTCAAGGCCTTGTGATATAATTGCGCCAGTCATGGATTGCTGGTCCAGCCTCCCAGAGGTTGCGATGGGGCATGAAGCTCGCGAATCATCGCACATGGACGCGGTTCCACCGCTGTCTGACGCCTTCATCAGCCGGTTGGTGGCTGAGTTTACGGATGCCGCCGTGATCGGACTGCTGTTGGTAGGCAGTCATGCACGCGGCGACGCATCGCCGCACAGCGACGTCGATCTGATCCGCTTTACGGCCGTTCTGCCGGAGACTGAGGCGGAGCGCTACACCCTGGCCTATCGCGCAGGTCACCTGGTCAGCCTGTCGACTGCGACGGTCGCTGCGAAGCTCGGCGAGCTCAGCCGGCCTGAGACGGCGATCTGGGCAGTCCCCGGACTGCGACAGGCGCGTATCTTGCTCGACCGGCAAGGCGAACTGGCGTCGTTGTTGCAGATGGCGCACCGCTTCCGCTGGGAGCCGTTGCAGGCTGCTGCGGACGCCTATGCCAGCTACAATGTGATGGGTCTGGCGGAGGAGGTTCACAAAATCCTCGGGGCCCTGGGGCGAGATGATCTCCCGGCGGCGCTCTACGGGGCATGGGGACTGATGGCTGGCCTAACGTAACGGTTGTGCAATCAGAGCCTGATTCGTTGAAAACGGCTCAAAACTG
>CAYRFV010000414.1:0-3900 GCA_964423545.1 uncultured Anaerolineales bacterium
GCCGGTCGAAGCGGCCAATTACTATATGGAGAGGCTTGAAGCGCTGGTGGAATTCAGTCGAACAGCCAGTCAGCCTTATTACTATTTTGATGCCGAGCTGTGGCAGCGTGCGCCGGAGCAGTTGTTGCCCAAGCTGACGAACTGGCTGGAGCTGGATTCGCCCCTGAGCGAGAACTATCAGGTCTTCAGCCAGACAGGCAAAGCCAGAAAGGGCGATACTTCCGCGCGTATTCATCGCGGCAGCATCGACCGCACGCCCGTGGATTACTCGCATGTTTTGGTGCCGGAGGCGTTGCTGGACAAGGCGCGCGAGGTTTACTGGGAATGCCGCTGGCGGATTTTTGAGAAGGCGGTGGATTCGCTACGGGTTGGTTAAGAGGTCCCTTCACCCAAGCTCTCTCCTGTGAGGAGAGAAGGGACTAAAGAAAAAGACTATCCCAAGTATTGCGCTCTGCCCGGTAGTTGATCAGGGCCTCGACGATTTCATATTTGCGCGTCGCGCGATGTTCCTCGGATTGAATCTGTTGCCAGGCAGGGGCGCGTTCGCCAAAGTTGCGGTCGATGTTGTCGAGGAAGGCGCGTACCTTTGCCAGTGAGTTATCCAGTTTGGGTACAGTTAGCCACCAGTGCCCGGATTTGAAAACCAGATCATGCAGTTGCCGTTTTCTTTGCAAAATGGCCAGATGTTTTTGCTGATACCAATCGAGCAGTTCGGGTTCTTTCTGATCGAGCATCTCTTCCACCCTTTCACGCGCAAAGGGCTGGTTCACATCGGCGCGCTTTACCAGTTCTTCGGTGGTAAACAGCATCAGGTCGCCAAAGAACTGGCGCTCGAATTCGTTGGCGAGGTCGATGCCTTTTTCTTCAACTGTCACACCGGGACGAAAGTCGTCGTCGAAACCCGCGTTGGTGATGCGCCGGTGCAGGTTGGGCATGTTGAAGGAGGCGAAACGCGGACCAATTTCGGCGGCAATGAGCCGCCCCGCAGTCGGGCCTGACATGCGCAGACGCAAATGCCCAAAGGGAATGACGTATTTCAACCCCGCGTAGTTGACGATGGTGTTGCCCGGGTAGATGGTGCGCGCCGGGCTGAGCACGCTGAAATCGCCCTTGTATTCGAACCAGGTCTTGCGCGTGAGGTGTTCGCCAAAAAAGAAAGCGCTAAGCCGTGATGCGAAATTCGCAAGACAGTCTGAATGATCATGCGCGCCAGTCAACCTGCACCGGTAGGGATAGGTTGCAGCACCCCCTTCATAGCCAAAAAGCCCAGCCAGATCATGATAGGCGGCGTCACCGGGTTTGATTTGCTCGCCGTGAAATTGACACGCTTGGCTGCCATCCAGGGTTGTGAGGCGAGTGAAGAAGGCGATGACATCATCGAGAAAATTGGCGGCCATCACCGAGGGCGATACGGGCGGGTCACCCACCATCTTGCCGGTGAGGACAAGGGTATCGGTATGGTGGAAAATCCTGTCGATGACATGGAAGTAATTCAGCGCGTACACCGCTTCCTCTTCGCCTGCTCCGGTTTGACGGTTGACACAGAGATGCTGGTCGCTGTCGAGCAGGTAATACAGCGTGCGGGCCTTGTCTGTGTTGAGCTGCAGAAACTTGAGATAGCACAGGTTGCGGTTGGCAGCCTGGCCCTTGAGGTAGAACCTATCCCGTGGTTGCGTGGTGAGGAGCCGGCCAAGGCGCGCGCGCTTTTCAGCAGGCAGTGCGTGCAAGAGTTCGTATTGCTCATCCAGGCCATAGTGCATGACCTGCAGGCCTTTGGCGCGGTATGTCTCCACCAGTTCGATATGCCGGCGGATGTTGGTTTCATGACGGCTATCTTCCGCGACGACGACCTTGATCTTTCTCCATACGCCATCCGCCTTGCCACCATAGTTGTATAGCTGGCATACCTGATAAATGCTTTCCAGGCAGGCGGCGAGATGCGGCGGCCTATCAGCGATGGGAATGCCGATGATGAAGTCATGCCGCCTATCGTTGCCGGACTGCGAAATCTTGGCTTCCTGTTCGCGGAACAGGGCCTGGTACTCGGCCAGGCGTGCGTGGAAGTCTGCGCCATTCGACCATATGGCCTGTTCCAGTTGCGACGGGTTGAAACGGCTCATCGAGCTTAGCGCCTCGACGAATAATTCGGATACGCATCTCGGTCGATCATGACCTCGATGAGATTGATGCCCTGGTGGAAATCCATCGCAGACAGCTTTGTCAGGTCGTGGCTGCTTTTGATCCGCACATGATGGATGCCGAAGGATTGTGCCAGCAAGGCAAAATCCGGATTGGCGAAGTCGCAGTCGATGAAGCGATCCTGGTAGTGCTGGTGCTGGTTTTTGCGGATGAGCCCCATGGTGTTGTTGTTGAACAGCACGACATTGAGGGGAATGTTGTAATTGACCGCGGTCATGATTTCCATGGCGCACATGTGAAATCCGCCGTCGCCAATCATGGCGAACACGGGCTGCCTGATGGCGCATCTGGCACCGATGGCGGCGGGAATGGCATGGCCCAGAGCGGAAATGCCGGTATTGGGATAGAAGCGATCCTTGGCTGATACACGGTAAAAGTTCTGCGCGAAGACGATGTTGTCGTCGAACATGACCAGGCCATCGGGAAACTGCTGCTCCAGCCAACGGTAAAAAGCACGCACCTGGTCGAATTTTTCGTCGAAGATGGTTTTGCCATCGGCATCGAGCTGCTTCTGCGTACTGGCAACGAAGGTGGCAACATCCACGGGCGCCTTGGCCTCGATGTTTTGTGCCTGCAAAGCCGAATCGAGCGCCCTGAGATAGGCGCGAAGGTCGGCTTCTATCACGAGATCGGCGCGAAATACCTTGTCCAGTTGCTGGGCGCTATTGTCGACCTGTATCAGCTTCTTTCCTGCGAGCAGGTTCTTGTCCCACACGTAACTCGTGCGCTCGTTGAAGCTTGCGCCCAGCACCATGACCAGGTCGGCTTCCTGCTCCAGGTAGCGCAGGGCATGGCCGCCGGAGGTGACGCCCAGGCTGCCAAGAGACAGAGGAGAGCGTTCGTCGACGGCCCCCTTGGCTTTCAGGCTGCTGGTGATCGGGATGTTCAGCCGCTCGCTGATATTGCGCAGGGTTTTTTGTGCGCCGGCGCGGATGCAGCCATAACCGGCGATGATGAGCGGGCGCCTGGATTCGCGCAAAAGTTCGACGCTGGCGCCAATATCCTGTTCCGCAACGAAACATTCATTTCTTGCATGGCTAAAAGTGATGTTATCCAGGATGGCTTCATCGACTGATTCTTTCTGGATGTTGTAGGGGATGCTCAGCACCACAGGACCAGGGGTCTTTGACAACAGGTGCTTGGCCGCCTGGTTGAGCACGGTGGCCAGGTAATCGGTTCGCTCGATCAGCTTGTGGTAGCGGGTAATGCCGGCGAACAGGGCCACCTGGTCGATGCTGCCGCCTTCGCCAGAGCTTTCCTGCAGGCCGCCCTTGCCAAAAATGTAGGTGGGCGCCTCGCCGGTAATGGCAAGCACCGGCAAATGATCGGCATAGGCGCTGGCTATGGCGGTGACGAGGTTGGTGGCCCCCGGCCCGGCGGTAGTGATGCACGCGCCGACACCGCCGGTGACGCGGGCATGGCCGCCTGCCATGAAGCCAGCCCCTTGCTCGTGCTTGGCCAGCAGGGATTTGATTTTCGAATCATGAAGCGCGTCGTAAACCGGCAGAATGTGCGAACCCGGAATGCCGAAGATGCATTCGACACCCAAACGCTCCATGTATCTGACAATCAGTTCGCTGACGGGAATATGCATGCTGCTAGGTTGAGTGCGTCTTTCCGAATCGACGATTTGAACACAAGATTCCAGTACAGGGAAAGCGCGGCAGTCAAGGTAGCCGGAGCCAGGTTTGGTAGAATGGC
>CAYRFV010000415.1:0-3899 GCA_964423545.1 uncultured Anaerolineales bacterium
TGCTGCATGCAGTGAGCGCGCTCCAAGGTGGTGACCTTCACCGCGTGGGATTGCTGATGAATGCTTCGCATGCCAGTCTGCGCGACCTCTATGAGGTGAGCAGCGCGGAACTCGACACGATAGTCGAACTCTTGCGCGAGCAGCCGGGATGCTACGGGGCACGGCTCACAGGCGCCGGCTTTGGCGGGTGCGCCGTGGCGCTGATGGACGCCGCGGCCGTGGAAGCGGCCATTCCCCCGGTGGTGGAAGCTTATCGCGCACGTACTGGATTGGCGCCTGCGCTCTATCCCACCCGGGCGGCGGCCGGCGCGAGTGCGATCGCCGTCTGATGGCCGGAGCGCTCGCGTTCTCATCTGCTTTCAGGTGAAACCTTCTCGCCTCATTGGCATCAAAACCTGGTGACAGCGTGCCTGTCGGAATTCCATGTCAGAAAGGGACTATTACGATGCAGGAGATGGTGATCACCTTTCCCGGCGGAGCTCGCGTGGACGCTTCCTTCGGGTCATTCACCGTTCGCACGGATCAGCCGGCGCAGGGTGGTGGGCAGGCTTCGGCGCCCACGCCGTTTGCCACGTTTCTTGCCTCGCTTGGGACGTGCGCCGGCATCTATGTGTTGGGCTTCTGCCGTCAGCGCGGTCTTCCCACTGAGGGCATCCGGCTTGTGCAGCGCATGGAGGTCGATCCGCTCACGCACATGACCAGCAAGGTGGCGCTCGAAATCCACGTGCCCTCCGATTTTCCGGAGAAGTACCGGACTGCGTTGATCCGCTCGGCGGAGCAGTGTGCGGTCAAGAAGCATATCGAAAACCCGCCGAAGTTCGAGATTACGACGGTCGCTGGGTCGGAATGATCCGGCAGTTCGGCGCTCGTGAGCTAATGGCAGCGCGCAGCGCGAGGCAGGGGGCACAGTGGCGGATATCCGCGGGCGGAGCTTTCCTGAGGATCTGTACTATCAAGTCGAGAAGCATGTCTGGGTGCGCCTGCTGCACGACGGGAAGCTCCGGGTCGGGCTGACGCCCATTGCCTACGAACTGCTCCAGCACTCATTGACCGCGATCAGTGTACGCGCGAAGAGCATCGGCCAAGTCGTCCCGAAGGGCAAGAGCATTGCCATGGTCGAGAGCCTGAAGTATATCGGTCCGCTTGCGGCGCCGGTTACGGGCATTCTGGAGCGCGCCAATGAGCTGATTCAGGCTGATCCTGACCTGGCTGCTGCCGATCCGTACGGGGATGGTTGGATTGCCGAGTTGCAGCCTACCGACTGGGAACGCGAAGGACGGGAGTTGCTCACAGGCGCAGCAGCGATGGCCGCCTACGAGCGATGGCTCAGCAGCGAAAAGATCGGCTGGGAGTGAGTTCTCGTTTCGCCCCTGCGTGACGACGAAAAGGCCTCGGAGGTCATGGCGCCTCCGAGGCCTTCCAGTCTCAGGCATCACACCGCCTGAGCACAGTGGTTTCTGCGCTGCTTCAGTTCAGGCACACCACCTGACCAGTCCGGATCAGGTTGGCGTTGGTCAGGCCGCTCGCACGCATGATGGCACTCACCGAAGTGCCGTTTCTGGCGGCGATCTTTGCCAGTGTGTCGCCGCGTTGCACCGTGTAGGAGCTACTGCACCCCGCCGCGGCCGGCGCCGCTGAGGGGGTTCCGATGGGCGGATCCTGGTAGTTGGTGAAGTCCACCCGCGCGCCGGTGTAATGTGCGGGCACGGGGTAGGGGAACTTCACGCGCACGCACTTTGGCGTCACTGCGATCCAGTTGTAGCGCACTTCCTCGCACACCTCGATGGTGGCGCCGGGGAACGCCATCCCCGCGGCCTTCAGCGAGGCCTCCGGGAAGACGTAGTAGCCCAAGGCATTGGTCGTCGTGGTGGTGTAGGTTTCCGTGCCAACCAGCGTAGCCGTGATCACCCAGCTCGACAGACCGACCATCGGCGACCCCTTCAGCGGCTTCTCCCATGCCTTGAACCATTTGTAGCCGTGAATCTTCAGCTCGCCTGCGAGCTCTTTGTTGCGGAAGACGACCTCCGTCTCCTCACAATCCCGATGGATCACCGTCTGCGGGTTGGCATCATCCATCTCGTCCCAGCCCGCCTGAACCGCCTCCGACACCGAGTATACCCCAGGCGCCAGCCCGGCAAACACCGCCTCGCCTGCTCCATCCGTCACCTTGGTGATCGGCGGCAGCGTATTGTCGGTTCGGCGCACCGTCACTTTCCAGCCCGCGACGGGTCCCAGCTCGATTTCGGTCCCCGCCAGATCGGTGCCGAATCCCAGCTTGCGCACGATGATCTTGCCGCCGCAGGCCGGTTCGCGGTTCTTGAAGATCACGGGTGGCATCGCCCCCGCTGCGGCATACTGATCCAGTACAATCGTCACCTGGGATGGCGTCACCGGAATCCAGCCCGCCTTCACCTTCTCCGTTATGGTCCACTTGCCCGGGGTCAGCGTGAACTCCGCCCGACCGCCCTGGCCGGTGGTCTCGGTCTGCGCTCTCACGTACGGATCGTTGACGGGCGTCGCCGTGATGTCCCACTCCACACCCGGCTGCACCCGTGCGTTGAGCAACTCCTCCCACTTGAGGACCGTCAAGTCGAACAGCCGGCGAATCTTGAATACGATGCGGTAGCAGCTGCTCTGTTTTTCGATCTTGGTCACACCCGTCTCTGCCACTCCGCCGCGCGTCGCCGTAGGGATCAGGCCGTCCCAGCTCTCGGGCAACTGCATGCGGAAGTTGTAGTCGCCGACCGGCAGCTTCTCGAACTTGAAGTAGCCGCTCTTGTCGACGTCGGCGAAGACCGATTGGCCCGACGCGTTGACCGCCTCGACGCGCAGGGTTGGGGTGAATTCGGTGCCGTTGACCACGAGCTCGCGATGGTTGATCACGTAGCCCGTCACGCAGGCCGTATCGGCGGTGCCGGCCGACGCGAAGCCTGTCAAGAGAATGACCATCAACAAAGCAGCGACGAGCGCTGCTCCGCCGCCAAACATCCGCTTCGAGATCAACATTGGGGCCTCCTATTGGGATGGCGCGAGGTCCGGATAAAGCCGCCCACTCGATCCGCCGTCTGACTTCGCCCGGCAACCTCGCTGCTTTGAAACGCTCGCATCAGCTGACAGCCACACATGGGATGCCATCCCTCGGTTGGCGAATCACCTCCCGGCTGGATGCCCGCGCTCCGAGAGCCGGCGTCCAACCTTGCGCCAGGGGTGGCGGCGTCTTCGCGCTTTGCACCCCCGGCTCGTGCATCACAGGCTGATCTCGACGTTCCGACCCAGTCGGCGATTCAGTACGTGGGTGGGCGCAAGCCCTGAACCGAACCCCCGGCGCCATCTCAGTGGCAGGGAATCCAGAGCTTCTGCCCAGAAAAGATCCTGTCCGGGTTGGGGATGCCATTGACTCTGGCGAGCTGCCAGACGCCCCAGCCCGTCATCTGGCTGATTCTATAGAGGGTGTCGCCCGGCTTTACGGTGTACCAGTATCCGCAGTGCGGTGGTGGAGGCGGCGGTTGGCCGGCCCTGACGCATAACGTCCAGCCCGAGCGAATGTAGTTCGGGTTTGCAAGTCCGTTCAGCCATGCCAGGTAGGATGCCGTGGTGCCGTATCTGGCAGCGATCCGATTGAGGGTGTCTCCCGGCTTGACGACATACCACATCGTGCAGCCCGGGCCGCTTGCAGACTGCTCCGCTTCGGCCGACACAGGCATCGGCCCGCTCAGGAGGAGCAACAATACGACCGAGACGACAGGGGCGAGTCGACGGAACGTGCTCATGTCATCCTCCTTAAGGAGTGAGATGGAGCTGACGCGTTCGCTACGAGCCGCAACTATCCAGACGATGAATTGGTATCTAGCGTAACGGTTGTGCAATCAGAGCCTGATTCGTTGAAAACGGCTCAAAAC
>CAYRFV010000416.1:0-3899 GCA_964423545.1 uncultured Anaerolineales bacterium
GACGGGTCCAAGCGATCCGATGGAATGTGCCGTTCACGTTCATCCTCCCTTGATTGCTGCCGCCGCGAATTTTAACCTCCAGAGCCGTTCTTCAGGCCCGCCGCCCGTCAGGGTCGCGAGGCCAGCATCTGCGCCATCTCCTTCGGACGGGGCGAACGCCGCATGGCCGTTTCCGTGTCGATCAAATTGCGCCGGCACAACTGCAGCAGGCAGTCGTTCATGGCGATCATGCCGTCCGCCCGACCGACCTGGACGGCGGAATAAATCTGCTGGATCTGGCGCTCTCGGATCAGGCTGCGGATCCCACTGGTCACGTTAAGCACTTCGTAGGCCAGCACACGACGGCTGTTGTCGCGGGCGGGCAGCAACTGCTGGGAAACCACCCCCGTCAGCACCAGCGAGAGCTGGGCGTAGATTTGCTGCTGCTGGGCTGCCGGGAACATGTCCACGATCCGGTTGACGGAGTGGGCGGTGTCCTGGGTGTGCAGGGTCGCCAGGATCAGATGACCGGTCTCCGCCAGGGCCAGCACATGTTGCACCGTCTCCAAGTCGCGCATCTCGCCGACCATGATCACGTCCGGGGACTGCCGGAAGACGCAGCGGAGAGCGTCCGGGAAGCCCTGGCAATCGGCACGAACCTCTCGCTGGGCGATCACGCTCTTCTTGTGCGTATGCAGGTACTCAATGGGATCCTCGATGGTGACAATGTGCAGTCAGCGGTGGGTGTTGATGTAGTCAATCATGGCCGCCAGCGTGGTGGACTTCCCGGCCCCGGCCGGACCGGTGATCAGCACCAGACCGTGCGGGCGAAGCGCGAAGTCCTTGACGATTTCCGGCAGGCCCAGTTCTTCGAAGGGGGGGGACCACAAAAGGGACCAGGCGGATGGCCATACCGACCGTATCCCGCTGGTAATAGACGTTGATCCGGTACCGGGACAGGCCCTCGAACGTCCTCGAAAAGTCGAGACTGCGCTTCTCCCTGAGCTCGGCTATCTGCTCTTCGTTCAGGATGGTCGCGGCAGCCATCTCGGTTGTTTCCGGTTCCAGGATGGGAGCCTCGCTGACTGGTTGCAGGGCGCCGTTGATGCGCATCTGGGGCCGCGCTCCCACAGTCAAAATCAGGTCCGAAGCCTTGGACCCCTGCATTCTCGACAGAAGGCCAACCAAGTCTGCGCGCGTCATTCAGCGCTCCTCTGAGTCTGGGCTGCACCCAAACCAGTTTGCGGCCTGCAACGGTTGCCAGCCCGTCGGTCCGACATATGAACACAAGATAAGGATTCGTAGCTATTTATCAAGCAGAAGTTTGTATATTTTTTTCGAATACGACACCCCCTTTTTCCGATGTTCATCAACAGCTTGTGTTGATAACCTGCTTGCGGCTCGCGAGGAGGTTGAAGATCGGGCCGCACTTCGATAGAATCGGCAGCCATGTGCCAGCACTACTCTGATCTCCGCCGACGGGTCCTGTGCGGCGCAGCGATTACTCTCGGTTCAAGTCTGATAATCGGCTTGAACATGGCCACGGCAACTGAACCTATCGAGCCAGATAATATATTGGTAATTAATGGTTTATACAGTGATTGTTTTGAATCTGAGCTTGAGACATTGCCGGAGACTGTGGCAGGTATTGGACCGGCTGAGGTCATGGTGCGGCTTGAGCAGGCCATACGCACGAACGAGGGTGCGCGCTGGGTGTCATCTGCTGGGATTGACATGATTCGGGAGCTTGAATCGGGAGGGGTCTGGAGGTTCGATCCTGCGGCCGCTTCTCCAAGGGTCGTGACGGCGCTGGCCAGGAGTTTGCGAGAGGAGGGAGAGGCGGAGCGGGCTGCATCGTGGTACCGGGCAGTACTGGCGAGGAACCCGGATGACCGGGAGGCGAAACTGGGGCTGCTCCTGCTCCTGATCACAGCCGACCCTTCCGCCGGAAGTCTGCTCGACGAGATCGAACTCGGGCTGCTGCGACGGCCATCGGACGCCGAGCTGCGCGTTGCGAAAGCCTGGGTGTTGTGGCAGACCGGCCGCCGGGCGGAAGCAGACCGGCTGGTGAGGGACGTACTGGCTGACGTGCCATTCCATGCCGACGCTCGCTGCCTGAAAGCCCACCTGCTGGCGGATGAGGCGGAGCGCGCTGGAGCGTCACAGGTTGCCTTGCTGTCGGCGGCGGTGCGAATCTCGGGCGGAGCGCCTGACATGCGGGTGCGGCTGATCAAGGCGTTGTGCGTGGCGGGGCGGGCGGCTGAGGCGGTGGACCAGTTCGGCAGGCTGCCGTCCGGATACCGGCTGCGGGCGGATGCCCTGGCCGCTTTGGCGCGCGCCTTCGAGGAGCAGGGTCGCCACGATGCCGCCTCGACCTTGCTCGACCTTGCCGTGCGGACGCGCTCGGGCGCCGCTGGGGGGGCGCAAACGACCCAGTCCACGAACCGCCCGGCCCGTGCCGTCGAAGCGGGCGGGCGGGCGGGTGGCTCGCCCTGAGACGCGGTCAGGCGAGAATCGGCCGGGGACCTGCACATCATGGGGAGTGAATCCGTTTCGAGCGGATCGTCGCACCATGCGGCGTCGAACGCGCGGATCGCAGTCAAGAGAGCATGGAGAAAAGGAGAAGACCCAGCAAGACGGCGCACGCGACCAAGGCCCAAACCACGAGGCCCATGCCCGCGAGGTCGTCGGCGCTAGTGTCCTGCGCCTCGCCTTCGCGACTGTTCACGTCACACCTCTTCCTTTGCTTTTGGCCTATCCCAATAACAGGGAAGGGTGGCGAAAGATATTGGGAATAGCCCGTAATTTTGCATAGGGCGTTCCCCTATTCGGGTATAGGGAATTCCCTTATGCCGGTGGGGCCGCAGTCGGACCGTGGAACGCGCACCTTGACGATGCGTTGCGCCTGGCGACGAGATCGTCGGAGGGGTGGTGCGACCCCATTTCAGTGTGAGGCAGTGCCGGCGGGGGTCGCGCCGATGGCTTCAACCCACTGGCAGGCGCGGTGCAGGAACTGCGTGGGGCCGCGCACGGACAGTTTGCGACAGATATGGGCGCGATGGGCTTCCACGGTTTTCGCGCTCAGGCCCAACCGCTCCGAAATCTCCCGGGTGGTCTGGCCCCGACCGAACCACTCGAACACTTCCAGCTCCCGGTCGCTCAGGCGGTGGATCCCCAGGCGTTTGGCTCCGGAGACTCGTCGCGGGCCGGCCGCGCCGAGCATGTCTTCCGTGACGTGGTCGCTGACGAACACTCCGCCATTGAGCACCTGCCGGATGGCGCGCAGCAACACTTCTGGAGGTTCCTGCTTCATCAGGTAACCCCGCGCGCCGGCGGCCAGCGCGCGCTCCGCGTAGAGCGATTCGTCGTGCATGGACAGCACGAGCACACGCAGGGTCGGAAAGCGTTTGCGCAGCGTCTTGGTCAGCTCAATGCCGTTGGCCCCTTCGATCGAGATGTCCATCAGGATCAGGTCGGGCAGCGTGGCGCGCAGATGCTGCATCACGCCGTTCAGATCAGCCGCTTCGCCGCACACTCTCAGGTCCCTCTCGCGGTTGAGCAGCAGGGCAAGCCCTTCCCGGACGATCTTGTGGTCGTCCACGATCAGGATTTTCCGCGGCGCCGGCGCGGATCGAGACTGTGTTTTCGCTTCCGCTTTCATCACCCGGTGCAACAGGCGCATGTTTGCAGATGGGGTATGACGCGTCAAGTCCACGGGGTGCCTTTCGGTTCCGCGTGCGTTCCTCGCCGCTACGGCGCTTCCTTGCGTGCGGGGGCGTTGGTGGCGGCGTTCGCGTCCGGCTTTTCGGATGACCCGGCTTCAAAGGCCAGCGACGCCGAGTTGATGCAGTATCGCAGGCCGGTGGGGGCCGGGCCGTCGTCGAAGACGTGCCCCAGGTGCCCCCCGCACCGGCTGCAGA
>CAYRFV010000417.1:0-3891 GCA_964423545.1 uncultured Anaerolineales bacterium
CCTTCCAGGCGACCGATCGCACGCTGACCGACGAAGACACGCGTAAGCTGCGCGCCAGGATCGTCGGCCGGCTGGAGCGGGAGCTCGGCGCAACGCTGCGCGCGTAGGAGGGAAACGAGAGCGTGGGAGACAGGCGGCACGGGAGCATTGGCTCATTCTCCTGTCCTCCCGCTCTCCGACTCACGAATCATCCATGACCCCACCCCCCTCCTGCCTCATCCTCGGCGCTACCGGCTTCATCGGCGGGCAGATTGCACGCGCAGCGCTCGCAGCCGGCTGGCGCGTGCGCGCCCTGCGTCGCCGTCCGGATGCGACCGGCGATATCGGCGACCTCGCAGTCGAATGGGTGCAGGGGGATCTCGCCGACCGCGCTTCTCTAGCTGCCGCAGCTGTCGCGCTGCGTGAGATGGGTTCCTCCGTCGTTTGGCCTGCAGCCTCGCTCCTCGGTCGACCGTCTTCGGTCGACGATCTTTCGCCGTCAGTCCTCCGTCGCCCACCGCCCGTCGTCCTCTTTCATTGCGCGGGCGCCTACCCGCACAACCAGCGCACGATGGCGCGCGACGTGGAAGCCGCCCGAACCCAGATGCGCAATGTGCTGGAGCTGGCCGCCGAAGCCGGCGTCTCCCGTGTCATCTACACCAGCTCGTTCACTACCATCGGCGCGCCGGCCGATCCGGGCCGCCTGGCCGATGAACGCGATTTCTACGCGCCAGGTTCGTCGGGCGATCCCTACTATGAGGCCAAGTGGGCGATGGAGACCGCAGCGCTGGAGGCGGCGCAGGCCGGTCTGCCCGTGATTGTCCTGTGCCCGACCGCAGTTTTTGGGCCGGGCGACGTCCATCTGTCGGTGAGCCAACCGCTGCTAATGGCCGCGCAAGGGCGAATGCCATTCTACGTGGACGCCAATCTCAGTGTCGTGGATGTGCGCGATGTCGCCGCAGCGCACCTGGCCGCAGCCGAGCGCGGCCGCATCGGCGAGCGCTACATCCTGAACGCGTACAACCTGACCCTGCGCGAAGGGCTGGCGCAGATCGCGGCCGTGGCGGGTGCGCGCCCGCCACGTTTCAGGATGCGTGGACGGCTGCTCGACGTGGTGCTTGCGGTCGGCGGAGCGGTCCCCGGCAGCAACGTCGGCTATCTGCGCACCATGCGGCTCTGGCGGCCAGTCAGCAACGCCAAGGCTGTAGCCGAGCTGGGATTGTCCACGCGGCCGTTCGCCGAGACAGTCGCGGATAGCCTGGCGTGGTTCCGAGTGCGCAAGCTGTAAGGGCGAAGCATTTCTGAGCGCGTCCACGGACTTGCAGGTTGACGCTTTGTATCCGAGGACGCGGTCAGCGATGAACGGCGATGGGAATGCTTTGTCCCTACTGACGCCTCACCAGCGGCAGATAGGTGTACTTCTCTTGCCCCGGCGGGATGGCGCCCACGATGAAATCCAGCGGCGCACAGCCGGTGTAACCTGGGAAGATCGCATCGATATTGGGATTGCCGAGGCGTCGGATGATGATCTCGCTGAGCACGCAGCGAAAATCTGTCGTGATCGCCAGATCGGCGCCATCATAGAGCTGATCGTTGCGCAGCCCCGGCCACTGGCCGTAGACCTTGCCGCCGATGACGTTGCCGCCCAATGCCAGCATCATGTTGCCATGTCCGTGGTCGGTGCCGTGGTCTGCGTTCTCGCGCAGTCGGCGGCCGAACTCGCTCATCACCACAATCGTCGTGCGGCGAGTGAAGTTGGCTGCGCCGTCGCCGTCGAGATCGGTGTAGAGCGCCGCCAGCCCTCGGGCCAACGGGTTGAGCAGGCCATCGGAAAAGTAACCGGCCGAGCCATCTCCCTGGAAGCTGTGCGTGTCCCATCCGCCCAGATCCACTGTCGCCACCCGCAGCCCTAACGGCATTTTGATCAGTTGCGCGATCGCCTGGAGGTTCCGGCCGAATTCGTCATTGGGGTAGGTCGCACCGTTGGCAGGATGATACTCGCCGGGGTTCAGGCTCTCGATCAGGTCAATAGTGTCGAGCGTTTGAGTGCCAGCCGTCTCCAGCCAGTTGGCCCCAGCATAGAGATCGCGCAGTGCAGCCCGTTGCTGTTCGCCATACTGCCAGTGTGTCCACAGTTTGAAATCCGCCGGGCTATTCATGGCGACCGCATCCAATGTGCCAAGCAGTGACAGCGGCTGCGAACCGCCTGCCGACAGAACCGGGAAGATGATGCTTGGCGGCAGATTGGTCGCGCTTTGCAGGTGGCGGGTGAGCCAGCCGGTGCCAATGGTTTTGTTGCCTGGCGTGCCCAGCTCCATGTAGGCCATCGCGTCGAAATGGCTGCGCGTATCCGAGGTGAGACCGACAGCCAGGATCACTGCCAGCTTCTGCGACTGATACAGCGCGTGCAGCGGCGCCATCGCCGGATGCAGTCCAAACTGGCCGTCGAGGCCGAGCGCCGCACCCGCCCCGCTGATCGGCACCTTCAGGTACGGCCGGGCATCCTCGTAGTAGCCGCGGTCCGCCCCAGCGATCGGCATCACGATGTTAAGAGCGTCCCACCCGCCGCGCAGGAAAACGACCAGCAGGATGTCCTCGTTGAACGCGCCGGGAGTCAGCGGATCCGCGAACGCCAGGGTGGTAATGCGCGAGCCGGCCAGTGCAGCGATGGCCGAGGAACACCCCACCAGGAAGCGGCGGCGGCCGATTGATTTGCTCATCTCTTCCTCCCGGTCAGCGATACTGGAAGTCGGGCGCCATGAGCAGCAGCGCCACCATGCGCGGCAGCCGTTCGGCGATGTAGGTGGGCGAGAGGCCGAAATCGGCCGAATAGGGGCCGCGCATGAAGTCGACGAGCCGGCTGCGTTGTCCGGCCGAAGACATCGGACGCCCGAGGATGCGATTGATCCAGTAATCCGCGATGGCGTTGGCCGTGTGGATGTCGGAAGGCATCTGACTGTTGATATCGACGGTTGTGCCATCGATCCAGCCTTCGGTGATCGAGACCGCCATCTGCCACCGCTTCAGCATCGAAGAGGTGTTCGTCCACGCTTCTTTCAGGTCTGGGTAGCCGTTGGGCGAGCGATGCTCGAACAACGGTTGCCCCATGCTATCATAATTCCAGAAGAACTCATCGGTGAGCGTGAAGTTGGCGTTGAGTGCGCGCAAGATGCTCACCGTGGCCTCGAACGGACGCTTGAGCTTCTCGCCCCATGTGTTCTTGAACGCATCGGACAGCAGGATCACGCGCAGCATGCGCATGATCTGATCGGCCGCGTCCTTGTTTGCGGTGAACTCGGCGGCCGCCGCGTCGACGACGCTCTGCGGAAAGGCATCACCGATGAAACGACGACACAGCTTGCGGCTGATGAAGCGGCCTGTCCCGGGATGCGCGGCCAGCAGATCGAGCACCTCGCGTCCATCGGTCATCGGCCCGCGGTTCTCACTCATGTAGCGGCCCAGCACGGTCTTCTGGAAGCGGTCATGCCAGGTGTCATAATACAGAAACTCGCCCGTGCTGGTCGTGAGCGGCCATTGCCCGTCGTTGACGCGCCAACCGGTGAAACAGCGCGTGGCCTCGTACACGTCGTCATCGACGTAGCCGGTGGGGTTCGTCGGGTAGCCGGGCACCTTGTTCTGGTCGCCGACGCCGAGATAGTTCTCCGCGCCGAGGGTGTGCAGCTCGAAAACCTCGCGGGCCCAGTTCTCATTCGGACCACCGGACTGATTCACGTAGTTGTCCAGGTAGAACAACATCGCCGGGCTGGTGGCGACGGCCTCAAGCATCACCCGGAAGTTCCCCAGTGCGTGTGCCCGGATCACGCTGCGGTCGTAGTAGGCCCAGGTGGCGCTGGCGTACGCGTAATCCCAGCCGTATACGTTGAAATGATTGTGCCAGAAATCCACCATCAG
>CAYRFV010000418.1:0-3338 GCA_964423545.1 uncultured Anaerolineales bacterium
GCCCGTGCCGCAGCAACTCCCGAAGAGCTTGGTCAATCAAGGACCGCTGGGTCTGAATGCCGGTGACGGGCTTGCATTCCTCCACGAGGACTTGGTCCAGAACAACGTTAGTGCGAGTCATGCCGATCCCCTTTCAGACACATGATGGGCCTTTGGGATGCGTATGGCAAGCCCTTTGACTTGGAAGAGCAGGTCGGCGCCATGCTTGCCGACGGGCATGAAGCCGAGTCTATCAATGCGCAACAGCGTGGGACTGCGATACCGGCGTAGTTCGGTTTTGAGTCGCGCGGCCTGTGCGGCGGAGAGCGTATGGATGATGTCCGCCGTGGAGGTGAAGGGCGTGCGGTGTCCTTGCAGGCCTGATAGCCCAGCGCCACCGCAGCCGGAACAGGTTCTGAATGTGCGGGCGGTTGATCGTCTTGAGCCAGGACCGATCGAACTGTTCGAGAGTTTTGATGACCGGGAAGTGAGCGGCTTTGATGCGCCGTTCGGTCGCCCGATCGAAGCGCAGGTGCGTTTCCCCTTCCAGCAACCGGCAGAGGAACTCGACGTGAACCCAGTCTTCTGGGCCGCCTCAGCCGCCCGCGTTTCATAGTTTTCGCGAATCCATGGCAGTTTCAGGCAGATCCAGTTCTGTGTGAGGTCAGGCGTTGCTTGCTTGCTCATGGTCAGTGTCCTGCGTTTTGTGGGTTGAGTCGTTGTCATAGATGGACAGATCGGGCTCGGGCGGTTCCCGATCCAGCAGATCCTCCCGGCGCGTGAGGTGTAGGGCGCCCGGCTCCGGCATCCGGCGGCTGCGTTGTTCGAGGATGAGGGCGATGGACTCGGGACTGAACGCCTGATACTCCAGGGCATCCGCGATCGCCCGTCCCACCCGCTCCTCGCCGTAGCTCTCGCTTGGGGCGACGATCGTTCGGATGTGGACGGTCGATTTGAGGCGTTTGGATTCCAACCGCCGATAGTACTCGTCGGCGCGCGGCGAGAGCCTCAGCAGGCGTCGCAGCAACTGCGGCTCCCGCGCCTGGCGACGTTGCTGCCGCAAGGGGCGCTCGTGATCGGCACGCGCAACAAGCAGCCCGACTTCTCGCTCAGCAAGGACAAGCGCACGCGCTTGATCTACCTGGGCTAGAAGCGCGTCGCGCTCGCCCGGCAGTGCTCGAAGAACTACAAGCGGCTGCTTGCTATCGTGGAGGAAATGACTATTCTGAACATGAAATTGATCAAGCGCGACGCCGATCTCTGACGGCGGTTAGCCGACGCTCGGAGCGGGCCGAGAACGTGTGACTGTAGAGCGAAGAAGTGGAGATTCATCATGGGAGGCGCGGGATGAAAGCACGGATGGCGGCGTTGGTGGCGGTGGCGGCCTGGACGACTGCGGCGTGGGGCGAGGAAGCGGGCTGGAAGAACAGCCTCAACCTGGGCGGCAGTCTGACGGACGGCAACAGCGAGACCCGTCAGATCAACGCCTCGCTGATCAGCGAAGGCGAGAAGGCGGATCTCGGCTCGGTTCGCGCCGGACTGGAAGCCAACTACGGCGAGACCACCAAGGACGGCGTGGACGACACCACGGTGGACAACGGCAAGGCGTTCGCCAATGTGAAGAAGACCCTCAGCCCGGTCTGGTTCGCCTACCTGGACGGCGTTGGGCTCTACGACAACGTGGCGGAAATTGACTACCGTCTGACGGTCGGCCCCGGTCTGGGCGCTTACCTGCTCAAGAACGACGCCACCGCGCTGTCCGTGGAAGCCGGTCCCTCCTACGTCTGGGAGAAGGTGAACGACGTGAAGGACGACTACTTCGCCGTCCGCTTCGGTCAGCGACTGACTCAGGCGCTCGGGCCGTCGGCCAAACTGTGGGAGTCGGTGGATTACGTTCCGACCGCGGACGACTTCAGCGACTACCTGCTCATCTCGGAAGTCGGGGTCGAGGCGGCCATGAACTCCCGCCTGAGCCTGCGAGTGGTCCTCCAGGACAAATACGACAGCACGCCGGGGGAGGGCCTGGAGAAGAACGACCTGACGCTGATCGCCGGCATCGGCGTGAAGCTGTAGACGCCAGGGAAAAAAAAGACCCTTCAGCCAGTAGGGCCCTTTTGAACTTGGGTCAGTAAGTCGTTCTGACGTCGAGGACCCAGTTCCATCCTACACCGAACCAGCTGAGGGTCACGATGCGGGGAGCAGCGTGTGTGCCACGGCCTGCGGCCACGGGCTGCGCTCTCCGTTTCGTCGGTTCTTCCCGTCAGTCTTTGCAATTCCATCACACTCCCTTTGCACGCGCCGGGCATTGGCGTCGCCCGGCAGGGCGCTCGGTGTCCGTCGCGGCTGTCTCAGCGAGACACGGCGGAGCGACCTGGACACGATTCCAGGCTGACGAAACGAGGGATTGGAGGAGGCTTGGGGAAGGGACCAGTCATCAGTGATCAGGAACACCCAAGTCCCGATAGGTAACCATTTGTGGAATATTTGACACGAGTTAGATAGGGTGTTAGTGTCATATATCGCGGTTGGGAGGCCCATTCGATGATCACGAAAGAAGCCGATTACGCCATACGGATGGTGCTGTACCTGGCCAGTTGCCGCGATGCAAAAAGCCCGGTTTCGACCCAAGAGCTGGCTGAGGCGATGGATATTCCGTACCGGTTTCTGAGGCGGATCGTGTCCCGCATGGTCAAGGCTGGGCTGGTGCGGACCACGCGCGGGCGTGGCGGGGGGTTGCACCCGGCTCGCTCTCCGGCGCAGATCAGCCTGCTGGATGTGTTGCATGCCATCTCCCCGCGGAGCCTGCAATTGAGTCCATGCATCGAACGGCAGAATGCCTGCGGACGCGCCGGGATCTGTCCGGTGCGGCGCGAGGTTGCCGTGGTGCAGAGCGCTATGCAGCGGCAACTGGGCCGCATCCGCTTCAGCGCCCTGAAGACGCGCAGGAGACAGGGGGCGGTGAGCAGTGCTCAGTGATCAGTGAACAGTGATCGGTGGGGATCGGAGCGACCGCCACGAACGCGGGGCGCACAAGCAGTGAAGCGGAGGTGCCGCCCACTAACTACTGACCCCTGATCACTGACTGCTCATTCCTGATCCCTGCTCCCGGTTCATTGTCTCCCGTTCCCTCGTCCTCGCGGTGCTCGCGCACGGTCTCGTACAGCGTAGTGCGTTGGACGGGAAGGAGGCCGACCTGGCGGATCAGCGCGAGCAGGTGCTCGCGGGAAAGCTGATACGACACCCCGGTGGCCTGCACCACCTTCTCCTCCATGAGCACGCCGCCGAAGTCGTCCGCCCCATAGGCGAGCGCAAGCTGCGCGAGGTCTGGCCCCTCGGTAACCCAGCCGGCCTGCAGGTGC
>CAYRFV010000418.1:3348-3883 GCA_964423545.1 uncultured Anaerolineales bacterium
GGTGCGGAACGTTGTCCAGCACGAGCCGCGCGAGCGCCACGATCCGCAGGTATTCCGCCCCGCCCGCCTTTGGAAGCGGGAGTTGCGTGCGGTCGGGCTGGAAGCTCCAGGGGATGAACGCGGTGAAGCCGCCGGTGCGGTCCTGCAGATCCCGCACGCGCAGCAAGTGTTCCACGCGCTGGGCGGCGGTCTCGCCCAGTCCGTAGACCATGGTGGCCGTGCTCCTCAGGCCCAGCCCGTGCGCGGTCTCCATCACGGCGAGCCACTCGTCGGCGCCGATCTTGCGCGGCGACACGTTGCGCCGCACCGCGTCCACCAGAATCTCCGCCCCGCCGCCGGGCAGGGAGTCGAGACCGGCCGCCACCAGACGGCGCAAGGTTTCGCGCACGGACAGCCCCGCCTGCCGCGACAGGAACAGCACTTCGGCCGGGGACAGGCTGTGCAGCCACACCTTCGCGCGTCGCTTGATCGCGCGCAGCATGTCCTCGTAGAAGGCCAGGTCGAGTTGCGGGTTGAGCCCGCCCTGCACGAGAAC
>CAYRFV010000419.1:0-3868 GCA_964423545.1 uncultured Anaerolineales bacterium
GGACCAGCGACTAAAGCCGCTACTACGAACTCATCACTTGATCATTGACAGACTAGCAGGTTGCAGGGTGACGAAGGCTCGGCTGCGCGATCGCGCAGCCGAACCTCCTTGCGGCTGGCAGGGGCCGCCTCAGACCCACTTCTGCTCGCGCGCCAACCGGCTGATGACCGGCAGCTCCGGCGTCTTGCCGGTAAGCGCGTAGAAAGCGTAGATCAGCGCCACGATGTGCGGCACGATGAAGATCACCCACAGGCAGATCATGCAGAATGCGAAGATGCCGAGGGTGACGAGCGTCAGCATTCCCACTGCAATCGCGGCGATCACCTCGTAGATGACCGCAGCGCACCAGAAGGCGATCGATGTGACGGCATGGTAGCGCTGGAAGGGCCGGTTGCGGTTCGGTTCGATCAGCAGCAGGACGATCGACAAAATCGGCAACTGGAAGATCACCGTCGTGAACCATGCCAAAGCCGCCAGCAGCTTGTCATCGCCCGTCACCTCTTCAGTCTGTCCCGCGATGGCGGGCGGCGGGGGTGGGGGCGGAACGGGGCCGGTGCTCTCATCAGCAGGGCCGCCGCTCTCGCGGGCCGGCTCAGCGGCCGGGAGGGCCGCGGGGGGCAGGTCAACCTCGAGCGCAGACAGGGCGGCCTCTTCAGTTGCGGAAGCGGCGCTCGCCGGCTCCTCAGTCAGACCGGGCGGCACCATCTCGGCCGGCTCCGTCGGCGTGGCGGCCGGTTCGGGCGCAGTGATCGGCTCTGGACCTGCGTCCGGCTCCGAGGGGATGAGCTCGCGTTCATCATCGGGCATGGGTGAAACCTCCATTGAAGCGTGCGTGATGGGCTTTCACTCCTCTTTACGTGCCAGTCCCGGATAAGTTGCAGCCTATCTCGCGCGAACAAAAAGGGGGCCGTCCCGCCCGGGACAGCCCCCCTGTATTGCGTGGAGGACCGATCAGTTATTTGCAGCGCCCGCGTTGACCCAATCGGTCAGGAGCTTGATCTCGGCAACGGGCAGCCGGCTGGCGCGCTTCGGCATCTCACCCTCGACGACGAGCTTGATCATCTCACTGTCTGCAGCGCTGCCCGCTTTGACCATGATGCCGTTGTTGGAGCCCTTCATCAGATCCTGGTGGGTCTTGACGCTGAACCCCTCTTCCGTCTTCTCGCCGCCGTGACACTTCAGGCACTTCTGGTCGAGGATCGGCTTGATGTCTCTGGCGAAGCTAACGCTGGCGGCTGGCGCGGCCGGTGCAGCCGGCTGCGTCGCGGAGGAGGCCGGTTTCTCCGTCGCCTTGGGCGCCTCGGTCGGCTTGGGCGCGGCCGTGGCTGTAGCCGCCGGTGCGGCCGTGGCTGTAGCCGCCGGTGCGGTCGTGGCTGTGGCCGCCGGCGCGGTCGTGGCCGTGGCCGCCGGCGCGGTCGTGGCTGTGGCCGCCAGTGCAGCCGTGGCCGTGGCCGCCGGCGCGGTCGTGGCTGTGGCCGCCAGTGCAGCCGTGGGCTGCGCGACCGGCTCGGCCGGTGCGGTCGCCGGCGCACAAGCTGCCAGCGTCAACAGTAGACTCACACCGATCAGGACCAGGCCGAGTATTCGGCGCTGGCGCAGCGATGCCACACTGTCCGGCGTGACATCGCTGAAGAGCCCTCCAGGTTTCTCTCCTTGCATCGTTCTCTCCTCAGGTAATGGAGCGCCGTCACTGCATCACAGGCGTCGCCTCCGCGTGCAGCAAAAGTCTGGCGGATTTGCAGGATTTCAGTGAACCGTGTATCATCCCTCCGCCGTACTCTGTCTATGATGTGCGGATCGCTACCTGAATGAATCATAGAGTTTTTCCCGCGGTGTGTCTGTGGGCTTTATCCCAATCGACAGCACCACGGAGGAGGTGACAGAGCAGGGCCGGGCTGGATGCAATGCCCCGCATCCGCGTCCGAAGACCGGAATCGCCCGGCGCAGATCACTATGACGCTATTCTTGCCTCTCGTTGCTGTCGCTTTGCCCAGGCAGAGCAATCGTCCGTCACATTCTCAGGAGGAATCAGTCATGCTCAAGCGAATCTCTGTGGTTGTGGTTGTGCTGCTGGTGCTGTCTTCGTTCTTTGCGATGACCGTCGCCGCCCAAGGCGCCGGTGATCCCGCCAACGGCAAGACCCAATGGGCGCAGCGAACCTGCAAGAACTGCCACGGCGACAACGGCGAGGGCAAGTACGCCGGGCCGCTGGCCGGCACCACTCGCACGTCCGCCGAATGGATCACCCAGGTGCACACGCCGCGCTCCAACATGCCGGCCTTCAGCACCGCCCAGATCAGCGATACGGTGATCGCCGACATGTGGGCCTACATGAAGACCCTGACGAAGCCGGCGTCCTTCACGCCGGTGTCGACGACGGTTCCTGCAGGCGCACTGCCGGGCCATCAGCTGTTAGTAGACAAGCGCTGCGTCGCGTGCCACGGCAACGTGCAGGCCTTCGTGAAGTCGCGCTTCGTGGATCAGAACCGCGAGGTCACCACGGACGCCGTCCTCAAGCAGCTGCGCACCCCGGCTCGGAATATGCCTGCGTTCAGCGCCACCCAGGTGACCGACCCTCAGGCCGCCCAGATCGCGGACTTCCTGAAGGCCCAGGCCGCCATCGTCAAGGCCGCGGCGGTCGTGACGCCGACCGCTCCGGTGACGGCGACCAAACCCGCTACCGCGACTGCGCCGGTTGCGGCTGCGCCCATTGCGGCTGCCAAGCCTGCCACCACCACGGCGCCTGTTGTGATGCCCAAGACCGGTGCTGAGTTGAGCGTGTCGACCCAGGCCACCACGACCAAGCCCGTGACGGCGACTGCGGCCGTGACGGCAACCAAGCCTGCCACGGCAACTGCGGCCGTGACAGCGACCAAACCCGCAACCACCACCGCGCCGGCTGCTGCGGCTCCTGCTCCGGCCCCGGCGACCATGCCCAAGACCGGCGGCGAGTTGAGCCTGCTGGCTCTCGGCGGTCTCTCGCTGCTCGGCATCAGCGTCGGCCTGGCGCTTCGCCGCCGCTAGTCCGCTCTGCGCAGTTTGGATGGGCTGGGCTTCGGCTCAGCCCTTTTTCTGTTGTCTGCCCCGCGCGGTCGGTCGCTCCCCGAAAAGCCTCTTCAGCGACTTCTCGTCTTTCGATCGCAACCGCATCGCCAGGCGTGCGTATTCGGTGATGAACTCATGCTGTGCCGGGCGCCGGCCGGAACCACTGCGGTGGCGCTCACCTATGCGGAGGAGGCGGTTGACATGAGAAGCAATCGGACTGCATCGGGCGCCCTGGGTATCTTGCTGCTAGTTGCCGGAGGGATCCTGCTGCTGCAGAACCTGGGGGTTGCCGGGCCCATCGTTGCGAGCACGATCTGGACGCTGCTGTTCGCCTTAGGCGGGCTGGCTTTCCTGCTGGTCTTCCTGCTGGATCGCGAGAACTGGTGGGCGCTGATCCCCGGGCTGACGCTCATGGGGCTAACCGTGTTGGTGGGCTTTGGCGACCAACTGGGTGCTCTGGGAGCGGCGATTTTCCTGAGCTTTATCGGGCTGAGCTTCCTCTTGATCTACGTGCTGCATCGCGATTTCTGGTGGGCGCTGATCCCGGCAGGCTCCCTGTTCAGTGTCGCCGCGATGGTTGCTGTGAGCGACAGGGCCGGCGGCGAAGCGGCGCTCGGGGTGATGTTTTTCGGCTTGGCGCTCACCTTCGCCCTGGTGTACCTGCTGCCGGGTCGCGCTGAGGAGCGCCGGTGGGCGCTGATCCCCGCAGGCATCCTGGCGGTGATCGGCCTGCTGATGATGCTGACGCTGGGCGCTCTCATCAACTACCTCGGCGCCGTGGCCCTGATCGCGGTCGGCGTTTGGATCTTGGCGCGCGCGGTGC
>CAYRFV010000420.1:0-3864 GCA_964423545.1 uncultured Anaerolineales bacterium
GGGATCGCTCATGATCACCATCGAAACAATCTGGCAGGAGTTTGCCGGTCCGTTCATTATGACGGGTGGTGGGCCGAACAACTCGACGCTGCTCTATGGCGTCTACCTGTATCGCCGCGCCTTCATGGACCTGGAAATGGGCGTCGCATCCGCCATGGCGTGGGTCCTGTTTATCGTCGTGCTCTTGCTTACGCTGCTGATCTTTCGCTTATCGCAGCGTTGGGTATTCTATGACCGCTGACGGCGGTCGGATTCAGTGACGGTCCCTGAACATCCGTCGTTGTCAAACCTGTGAGGTGTAAGTTGGCCACCGATGAGATGACCTTGAACCGAGGTCCGGTGCGCTCCCGGCAGGGCCGCACCTTGAGCGCCATCGCCAGCCACACGGTGCTCATTGCGCTGAGCATCGTCTTCATGGTGCCATTCGTGTGGATGGTCTCCAGTTCGCTGAAGCCCAATGCGGAGATTTTCCTGATGCCGCCCCGTCTCTTCCCGGAGGAGTGGCGCTTGGCAAACTACATCGAGTCGGTGCAGGCCATCAACTTCTTCGGCTACCTCTTGAACACGCTCAAGTACTCGGTCGTCACGACCATCGCTGCGGTCGCTTCTAACGCCATGATCGCCTACGGTTTTTCACGCGTGCGCTGGCCGGGCCGCGATGCCCTGTTCTTCTTCGTGATTGCCACGATGATGTTGCCCGGTGCGGTGACCATGATTCCGCTGTTTGTCTTCTTCTCGCAGCTGGGCTGGGTCCCCTCTCTCAAGCCGTTGGTTATCCCGGCGTTCTTCGGCAACGCCTATTTCATCTTCCTGTTGCGGCAGTTCCTGATCACCCTGCCGCAGGAGCTCGACGATGCGGCGCGCATCGATGGTTGCTCCGAATGGGGCATTTTCACCCGTATCGTCCTGCCACTGGCCAAGCCGGCGCTGATCAGCGTCTTCCTTTTCGAGCTGCTCTGGACCTGGAATAACTTCATGGGACCCTTGATCTATCTGCGCGATCCAAAGACCTTCACCCTGTCGGTGGGACTGCAGATGTACTTCACGCAGCACGGCGCCGAGTGGGGCTATCTGATGGCCGCCGGCACGCTGTTCACCCTGCCGATGATCGTGGTGTTCTTCATCGGGCAACGACAATTCATCGAGGGCATCACGCTGACCGGGATCAAAGGATAACCCACTGGAGACGTTACCATGAATCAGGGAATCATCGTCTACGGGGACGGAGACGCTTTTCGCGCAATCACCCGCATCACTCATGAGCCTGTCAGCGCTTCTTCGAGGGCTGCCGAAGCGATCCAGGCCGGGATCGACGCGTGCGGAGACGAAGGCGGGCAGGTATTCATCGAGCAAGGGCGCTATCCCCTGGCCCAGCCGATCCGCCTGCGCAGCCGCGTGCGGTTGAGCGGCGCGGGCCGCAGCACACGGCTGGAGGTCGCAGGAGAGGCGGGCGTCGTGCTCCAGAGCCTGGATAGCGCCGAGGTGGCCGACGTGGCGATTGTGGCGGCACAAGCAAGTTCGGCGCAGGCCGGACTGGTTCTGGACGGCTGCGGCGACTGCCAGGTGACGAACGTCTTCGCGGGCGGCTTTACCGGGCACGGCATCTGGCTGCGCAACCATTCTTTCCTGTGCACGATTCGAGGGTGCAGCGCGGCGGGCAATGCCAGATCTAACATCTACCTGGATGATCTGGCCGCAAACGGGCGCTCAGGCGAATTCCTGCCGAACCTGGTGGCGGATTGCACTGTGTACGGCGGTGGGGTGGGGATCGAAACGAAGCGCACCATCGTAGCCAACATCGTCGGCTGTTGCGTCTTCCAGACGAAGGGGACCGGCTTTCACATTCACACGACCAGCAACAGCATTGTCATCATCGGCTGCCGCACCTTCCAAGTGGGCAAGCACGCCGTCCTGCTGGAGGACACCCACGAGTTCAACCTGTCGTCCAACATCTTCTGCTGGCATATCGAGGACGGCGTCGTGATCCGCAACGCCAACTGGGGGACGATCACCGGCAACGAAATCATTGACACCGGCAGCTACAACTCGAATGTGCCGGACCGGACGGCGGGTTGGGACACGCTGCCGAAGGATCTGCCGCGCTTCAGTGGTCTGAAACTGCTCAAGACGCAGGGTTACAGCGTCACCGGCAATACCATCTTCAACTGGCCCGTCTGCCCGCCGATGGAATATGGCATCTACGAGGACGCGGCGAGCTTTGAGAACAACTTCACAGGAAACAACGTCAATCTGTACGATAAAGAGGCCGTGTTGTCGTTAGGTCGCGAAAGCACAACTTGTAACAACATCGGCTATGCCGACCGGCCGCACGAGCGGAGACACGACGAGGGCAGGGGCATGAACGACTTCTACCAGACGTTCCTGACCGGGCTGACGGACAAGTTCGTGGCGGACCAGGTGGGGTGAGGGTTTGGATCACGAAGTCACGAAGGGCCGCACTGCGGTGCGGACGAAGAACGCGAAGCGCGAAGGCGCGCCGACCATCTTCGCGCTTCGTGGGCTTCGCGAGCCTTCGCCGTTTCGTGTTCCAGACACCCTTCGATACGGATGAACATGACCCACAACCCCATTTTGCCCGGCTTCAACCCCGATCCATCCATCTGTCGCGCCGGAGACGATTTCTACATCGCCACCTCCAGCTTCCAGTGGTGGCCGGGCGTGCCGATCTACCGCAGCCGCGACCTGCGCCATTGGGAGCATGTCAGCTACGCGCTCACCGACCCGGCCCACCTTGACTTGCGCCGCATCGGCGACTCGGCCGGGATCTGGGCGCCTTGCCTGACCTATGCCGATGGCCTGTTTTGGCTCGTCTTCACCGTGGCATCGGGTGGCCGGCAGCACACCTACGAGTGCCCGAACTACCTGACCACTGCGTCCGATGTGTGCGGACCGTGGAGCGCGCCGGTCTACTTGAACACGACCGGCAACGACCCCTCGCTTTTTCACGATGACGATGGCCGGAAGTGGCTGGTCAACACCGAATTCATGTGGGCGCCGGGCTATCGACCTCACAACGGCACACTGCTGCAGGAGTACTCGGTAGCCGAGCGGCGGTTGATTGGTCCGTGCCGCAACATCTTCGGCGGCACTGCAATAGGCACACCGGAAGGCTCAAAACTGCACCGGCATGGCGGATGGTACTTCCTGATCACCGCCGAAGGGGGCACCGAGTACGGCCACGCCATGACCGTCTCCCGTGCGCGGCGCATCTGGGGGCCGTATGAGGTGCATCCCGAGAACCCGGTGCTCACCGCCCGGGATGATCCCGGCAATCCGATCCAGCGCGCGGGTCATGGTGATCTGGTGGCGGTCTCCGGTAATCGCGTGGCCGTCGTCTATCTGGCGAGCCGGCCGATCGAGCAGAAGAGCCTGTTGGGGCGCGAAACCTTCCTGGCGGGTGGCCGTTGGGACGGCGACGGCTGGCTGAGGCTCGACGCGTCGACGCCCCAACGCGATCTGCCGGACTTCGGCCTGCCCGTCGCGCCCACACCCGAACGGCCGGGACGCGACGACTTCGACGCCCCCGATCTTGGACTGCAGTGGACGAGCCTGCGCCAACCGATCGGAGAGCTGGCCGACCTCGATTCGCGCCCCGGCTGGCTGACGCTGCGTGGCACGCCGAGTCCGCCCGACAGTTTCGTCCGGCCCAGCCTCGTGGCGCAGCGCATCCGCCATCACGCGTTTGTGGCCGAGACCGCCCTCGAATTCGCTCCCACTGAAATGCAGCAATGGGCCGGACTGATCTGCTACTACGACACTCGCCACTGGTATCTGCTGCACCGGCAGTTCGACCGGCGGCTAGGGGCATGCATTGCGCTGTATGCCCGGCGTAGTCCGGTGGCT
>CAYRFV010000421.1:0-3853 GCA_964423545.1 uncultured Anaerolineales bacterium
TCCAGTGAGGTGAACACCACGGCGCGCCCTTCGCGCTCGAACAGATCCGGGGTGGCGGCCGAGCGCTTGATGATGGCGCCATCGGGCGCCAGTGAGCCGAACAGCGCGACGATGCCGCCGTGGGGCTCGTGCGGCGCTGCCGCCGACGTGATGACGCGGCGATCGACATAGGCCCCCTCGTCCGCTGCCAGCCGGTCGCGCAGCGTGTCGCCGGTTACCGTCATGCAGTCCAAGTGCAGCAACGGCTTCAGCTCACGCAACACTGCGCCAACCCCGCCTGCCGCAAAGAAATCCTCCATGTAGAACTCGCTGCCGACGGGCTTCACCGCGGCGAGGACGGGCGTTGTATCCGAAAGCTCGTTGAGGCGCCGCAGGTCGAGCCTGACGCCGACGCGGCCTGCGATCGCGGCGAGGTGGATGACCCCGTTCGTCGAGCCTCCGAGCGCCAGCAGCATGCGCAGCGCGTTCTCCACGGAGTGCGCCGTGACGATCTCGCCCGGCTTCGGTCCGCCGCGCGCAAGCCGCACCGCCTCCGCCCCCGTCGCCTCGGCAGCGCGCAGCCGGTCGGCGTGCACGGCCGGGATCGCAGCGGTGCCGGGGAGCGTCATGCCGAGCGCCTCGGCGATCGCCGCCATGGTCGAGGCGGTGCCCATTACGGCGCATGTGCCCGCCGTCGTGACGAGCCGGTCCTCCACCGCCCCGATCTCGTCCCTGGACAGTTCCCCCGCACGATAGCGTGTCCAGAACTTGCGGCAGTCGGTACAGGCGCCGACGCGGTCGTCGCGATACCGGGAGGTCATCTGGGGCCCGCCGATCAGCTGGATCGCCGGCCGCCCGGCGCTGGCGGCCGCCATCAACTGCGCCGGCACAGTCTTGTCGCAGCCTCCCATCAGGACGACGGCATCCATCGGCTGGGCGCGGATCATCTCCTCGGTGTCCAGCGCCATCAGGTTCCGGAACTTCATCGAGTTGGGCGCCAGCGTCGACTCGTGCAGCGAGATGGTCGGAAACTCCAAGGCGAGCCCACCCGCGGCCGTCACCCCGCGCTTGACGGCCTCCAGCAGCTCCGGGAAGTGGCGATGGCAGGGATTGAAGCGGCTGTGCGTATAGGCGATGCCGATCACAGGGCGCGTCAGCTCAGCGCCCGAGTAGCCCATGGACTTGGCGAAGGCGCGGCGCATGTAGATCGAGAAATCGCGGTCCCCATAGCTCTGGAGACCCTGCAGGAACCCACGATCATGCCCATCGACCGTCATCCGCCCTGGCGCTCCCGATGTGATCCGTGGTGCCTCGCACCCCGTCTCCGCTTGAGGCCGGTGACCGCAGATAGCCGATCGCCAGTCCAAGTCCAGTGCCGGGGGCAGCGCTGAATTGTCTTTTGTACCTCGCTCGCCATATATGAGCGCATGAGCGACGTCGCGACCATCCCCTATGTGAAGATGAACGGGCTCGGCAACGAGATCCTGGTCGTCGACTTGCGGGGTCGGCGCACGAGGCTGACGACGTCCCAGGTGCGCCACGTGGCCGCGGAGCCGCGCGCGCGCTTCGATCAGATGATGGTGTTGCACGAGCCGCGCACGCCGGGGACCGAGGCGTTTGTCCGCATCTACAATGCCGACGGCTCCGAGGTTTCGGCTTGCGGCAACGGTACGCGCTGTATCGGTTGGCAGATCGCCGAGGCGACGGGGCGCCGGGCGATAAGGTTTGAGACGCTTGCAGGCCTGCTCGAAGTGCGTGTGGAGTCGATCGAGCGCATCACCGTCGACATGGGCTCGCCCCGCTTTGCCTGGAATGAGATCCCGCTCGCCGAACCGTTTGACGATACGCGCAATATCGAGTTGCAGATCGGACCGATAGACAACCCGGTCTTGCATTCGCCCTGCGTCGTCAATGTCGGCAATCCACATGCGATCTTCTGGGTCCAGGATGTGAACGCCTACGATCTTGGGCGCTTCGGCCCAATGCTCGAGAACCACCCGATATTCCCCGAGCGGGCCAACATCTCGCTCGCGGCCGTCACCTCCCCTTCGGCGATCACGCTCCGCACCTGGGAGCGGGGCGCCGGACTGACGAAGGCCTGCGGAACCGCCGCGTGCGCGGCCGCCGTGTGCGCCGCGCGCAAGGGCCTCACGGGCCGCAAGGTGACAGTGACGCTGCCCGGCGGGCCGATGGTGATCGAGTGGACCGCACAGAATCGCATCCTGATGACAGGTTCCGTGCAGGTGGAGCACAGCGGCGAGGTGCAGCTCTCGCCTGCGGCATGATGAGCCGCTGCACAGCTTCGCCACAGTTGACAGCAATATCCGACAGGTGATTTGCGTGCCTAAGCTCACATCCACACCAGCAGATCGACGCGGACAGCGTCGTTCGCACATGGCTGCGCACCAACCAAGCCCCTAGATCCGATGTCCGTGCCGACCGTTATCACGCTGGGCTGTCGCCTGAACGCCTTCGAGTCGGAGGTGATGCGGGGGCATGCCGTCGCAGCAGGCGTGGACGATGCGGTTATCGTCAACACCTGCGCGGTCACCGCCGAAGCAGTCCGCCAAGCGGCCCAGAAAGTGCGACGCCTGCGGCGTGAGCGCCCCGGAGCACGGATCATCGTAACGGGATGTGCCGCCCAGCTGGAGCCCGAGCGCTTTGCCGGTCTCGCCGAGGCTGATCATGTGATCGGCAATGCGGAGAAGATGCGGGCCGAGACCTGGCGCAGCCTCGCCAAGCCCGACAGCGGCCGCTTGCTGGTCGACGACATCATGTCCGTGCGGGAGACGGCGGGGCATCTGATCGACGGTTTCGGCAACAGGGCCCGCGCATACGTGCAAGTGCAGAACGGCTGCGACCATCGCTGCACGTTCTGCATAATCCCCTTCGGCCGCGGCCCCTCGCGCTCGGTTCCCGCCGGCGAGGTGGTCGCACAGGTGCGTCGCCTCGTCGAGAACGGCTACCGCGAGATCGTGCTGACCGGCGTCGACATCACCGCCTACGGGGGCGATCTGCCCGGGCAGACTTCGCTCGGGCGCCTAGTGCGCCAGATCCTCAGGCACGTTCCCGAACTGCCCCGCCTGCGGCTGTCCTCGATCGACCAGGTCGAGGCCGATCGTGATCTGCTGGATGCGGTCGCGCAGGAGCCGCGCTTGATGCCGCACCTGCACCTGTCGATGCAGGCCGGCAACGACCTGTTGCTGAAGCGCATGAAGAGGCGTCACACGCGCGCCGAGGCGGTCCGCTTCTGCACCGACATGCGCCGCCTGCGACCCGACATCGTGCATCTCCAATTCCCGTATCCGGTGGGGGAAGTGGCGAATCTCCTCGTGGGGCGCGCGGCGCGCACCGTCATCTCCTATCAGTCCGACGTGGTGCGGCAGAAGGGCTGGCTGCGCCTCTATCGCCCCGTGCTGTGGCAGGTGCTGCGGCGCGCCGATAGCCTCATCGCCAGCACGCCCAACTACGTGGAGTCGTCGCCGTACATCAGCCGCCTGCGCGACAAAGTGGAGGTCATCCCGCTGGGCATAGACGCGACGCCGTTCCTGCGCGAGTCGCCCGCGGCCCGCGAAATCCGCGCCCGATACGGCGAGCCGCTGCTGCTCTTTGTGGGGCGACTGCGGTACTACAAGGGGCTGGACTGGCTCATCCGGGCGATGCCGCGCATTCCGGCCACGCTCCTGGTGGTGGGCACCGGCCCCATGGAGGCGGCCTGGCGGCAACTGGCGCACGAGGTGGGCGTGGCCGACAGGGTGGTGTTCGCGGGCGATGTGTCGGATGAGGACTTGCCGGCCTACTATCAGGCCTGCGATGTGTTCGTGTTGCCCGCTTCCGAGCGGTCAGAGGCCTACGGCCTGGTGCAGTTGGAGGC
>CAYRFV010000422.1:0-3842 GCA_964423545.1 uncultured Anaerolineales bacterium
GAAACCAACCGCTCGCCGCGCGGCCGCCGCGACATGCAGGTGACGATGGAATCGCAGCCTGACTTCGACCGCCAGCCCTTCCTGGCGCCGCTGCGTCGCGGCCCCGACCGCGTGCTCGACTGCCGCACCGTGCCCGGCGCTGGCAAGGGCCGTTTGGCGCTGCGCCTGCAGTGCCCCGGCGCGCACGCCATGCACTTCCAGGTAGTTCTGTACGATGACGAGCCGTGGATTGACCTGATCTACGACATCGACAAGACCGCCGTCACCGAGCCGGAATCGGTCTACGTGACCTTCCCGCTGGCGCTGGCGCGACCCGCGGCGTTCTACGATACAGCCGGCGCGGTCGTGCAGGCCGAGGCTGAGCAGTTGCCCTACGCGTGCCGCGACTTCTACTTCATCCAGCGCTGGGCTGCGCTGAACGATGGTGCGCGCGGCGCCACGCTGATCTCGCCCGACGCCGCGCTGGTCCATTTCGGCGGCTTCACCAATCATCAGTATCGGCCCCGGCTGGAGATGAGCCAGCCCAGCCTGGTGAGCTGGCTGATGAACAACCACTGGATGACCGCCTATCCCGTCAGCCAGCAGGGTTGGACGCGCTTCACCTACCGTATCATCCTGCATGCAGGCCCATTCGACCCGGCCGCGGCGGCGCGCACGGCTGCTGAGTTCTGCACCCCGCCGCTGTGCGGCCCGCTGTTGGATCGGCCGGCCGGGCTGCTCGAACGCGAGGCCGCGTTTGCGCCGCATCTGCCGGAGCGAGCCAGCCTGCTCAGCCTGGAGCCGGCCAGCGTGCTACTGGCTGCCGCTCGCCCCATCCCTGGCGGACTGGAACTGGTCCTGCAGGAGACCGGCGGCCGGTCTACCGCCTTTTCGCTGGAGTTCGGTCTTAGCCTGCCCCTGCGCGCCCACTGGCTTGGCAGTGATGGTCAAGAGAGCGATGGCTCCGAGCTGACCGTGCAGCAAAACCGCGTGCGGGGGATGCTGGAGGCCCGGAGAACCCGTTTTCTGTCCGTCGAATTCGCTCAACCAGCTTCTTCGCCCGGCGTGGGCGCAGAGGAATCATCCTGATGTCGCTCGATTTCAACTGCACCATCTCCGAAGACACCCTGCACGCCTATCTATCCCGCGCCTTGTCGCTGTGCAATGAGTTGATCTCTCCCACCATGGAAGACGATCTGCGCATGATCGCCAATCTGAAGGCCTTGTTCTTGGGCCGCGCCATCTACCCTTTTGAATGGGTCAACTGGCAGACCGGATATGACGGCGATGAAGCCGGGATGCACGCCCGCGCCAAAGATTTCATCGGTCGCTGCCACGCCATCGACCCCCACATCATCGTGCAGGGCATCTGCGCCGAAGCCACCTTCCCCTGGGTCAACCATATCCCTGTGCCGGCCCGGGTGTTTGAGGAATTTGGTCAGCCGGTGGAGGCGCGAAGTTTCTGTCTGGAAGAGATGCTGCACCCCAATAGCCCGCCTGCCTACGTGTGGGAGAACCAGGATCTGAATGCCTACGTGCTTGACCTGGCGCGCCCCGAAACCCAGCGCTGGATGTACTACCGCTGCCGCACGCTCATAGATGCTGGTTGTGAGGCGATCCACATGGGGCAGCCCCACTGGTACGCCGAACACGACCGCGGGGCGCAAATTCTCGAGCAACTGCTGCAGCGGGTGCGCAGCTATGCGCGGCGGGCGGCCCGCCGCGGCATGGTGCTGCTGGATGCGCACACCCACGGCATCGCCCGCAACCATCACCTGCTATTCGATTTTCACGCCCGGCCCATCTCAGCCGTCTCCTGGCGCGAAAAACCCTACCGCATCATCTTGCAGCTCAAGGGCAGCAGCATGGGCGGGATTTCTCCCAGCGGCTGGTCTTGCCGCTCCTTGCCTTACCTGATCGAGATTGACAATTGGGGCGGGTATTCCATTGACCTGGCTGATTGGCATGACCTGGATAAGCGCGCGTCGCGTCGCTGGGGCTGGGATGATATTGCCTGGTTTGCCCACCAACCGCGCTCCGAGCGCGATCACTTTTTGCAGTATGCACACCGCTGGCTGCGCCTGCAAGACCCCGCCGCCCATTTTCAGATGCCGGCGCGCCGCTTGCTGCACCACGCCGCCATCATCACGCCGGATGGCACGCGCATCACCGATTATCACGCCAACCGCTCCTCGCCTGCCTGTCCCCTGGGCTTTGACCAGGAAGATACCATTGCGCGCCTTTGGGCTGAGCCTGATCCGGACTGGCTTGGCGCGTGGGACAAGCGCCTGAATGGGCGCCAGCCTGCTCTGCTGACATTCCTGGGACAGACTGTACCCGAGCCGGTCGCGCTGGTGGGAGAACTCCAGCGCGTGCTTGGCGGCCAGCCCGGCGATACCGTAAGCCCTTACAGCCGCCTGGTCCACAGTGGCGCTGGCCGGTTTGAGCTGGCAGCCCTGATACCGTGGGCGGGCGAGTACCCCTTCACGGTGGCCCTGGGCGGAACCATGACGGAGGTGATCAACCAGGGAGGGCGGCCCGGCGGTCGCCCCTTCTTGCTGTGCGTGCCTCAAGATAACATGCGCGTGCGTTTCAGCCTGGATTACGAGCTTAAGCGGCTTGAGGCGATTGATGATGCAGCGAATTCCTTGTTGAAGTCGGAGGATTGACCCTGTTGATGTCTCTGAGCCTGTCCACACTTGAAGAACTGGTTCCACGGTTTCTGGAAGAAAACGCGACCCCCGGCGCGGCTGTAGCCGCATATGACCGCGCCGGCGAGCTTTTCTGCCAGGGTTTTGGATCGCGCGACGCGGGAGGCAGGCTGCCGGTGAATGGCGAATCGCGCTTCGCCTATGCCTCGATCAGCAAGGGCATGACGGCGCTGACCGCGGGCGCGTTAGTGGAACGCGGGCTGCTGTCTTGGGAGACGCGCGTGCGCGACCTGCTGCCCGAATTTCGTATGGCCGACCCGTTCGCCAGCGAACGCTGCACGCTGCGCGACCTCTTCCTGCACCGCAGCGGGCTGCCGGCCTGCGATCTGATCTTCTGGCGGCGGAACATCGCAGCGGAGGATGTGTTGCGCATCGTGGCCACGACGCCGCACGCCCGCGAATTCCGCACTGCGTTCCAATATCAGAACCTGAACTTCGGCCTCATCGCGCTGATGTTGCAGGCCGCGACCGGCAAGGACTGGCACGCGCTGATTCGTGAGACGCTGTTTGCGCCGCTCGGCCTGGCTTCGGTCGAGACCACCACGGCCGGCCTGGCGCGCGACGACAACTACGCCCGACCGTGCGGCCCCAACGGCTTCGGCCCGGCGCGCGAGCTGACCTTCATGGAACTGTATGCCCTGGCTGCGGCCGGCGCGGTCAGCGGTTCGGTGCGCGACCTGGCGCGTTACGGCCAGATGATGCTGCGAGATGGCGCAGGCGTGATCGCGCCGGAGGTGATCGCCGAATGCACCCGGCCGCAAGTGCTAAACGCGGCCGAGGTCTGGCCGGAGCTGCTCTTTTACGGCCAGGGGTTGGGCTGGATCACCCAGGTCTACCGCGGCGAGGTATGTTGGTCGGCCGCGGGCGGGATGGACGGCTACACCAGTCACATTTACGTGCTCCCCGGCCGCGGGGTGACGGCCGCCGCGCTGTGCAATCGCACGTCGGCCTGCGTGGCTCAGGCGTTGGCGATCGAGGCGCTCGACCGCGCGGCCGGTTTCGAGGGGCGGCCCTGGCTCCACCGCTACATCGAGCAGAAGCATGGCTTCCGCGCGGCCGCGGCGCAGCGCCTGGCCGAGAAACGCAGCCACCTGGCGGTCGCCAGCAACCGACCGCTAACGGAATACGCCGACCGCTACGTGCATCCAACCT
>CAYRFV010000423.1:0-3839 GCA_964423545.1 uncultured Anaerolineales bacterium
AAGGACATGTGGCAGGAACAGAAGCTGGCGCTTGCCCGGCTGCAGCTCCGCGAGAGGGACTTGCTGGCCAACCTGAAGGAAGATCACCCGCAGGTTCAGGAGGTGCGCAAGCAGATCCAGAACTACAAGGATCAACTGGCGGTGGCGGCGCAGTTGGAACTGGCGCGAATGCAGGATCGCCACAAGGCGCTGACCCTCCAGTTGGAGGCCTTGGAGGCAGCCGAATACAAGTGGCAGGCCAAGAACATGTTTGCCAGCCAGCGGATGGGCGAGTTCCGCCGGCTCCAGGATGTGGTGCGGCGCTACGAACACAACTACGAAGTGCTCTACGACCGGCTGCACTCGATTCGCGTGTCCGAGGAACTGAAGGTGGAGCACTTCAATGTGCTGAACAAGCCGTCGTCGTCCGCCCGTCCCGTCTGGCCAAACCCGATGAGGGTACTGCTGGTGGCGCTGATCGCCGGTCTGGGATCCGGGTTTGGTCTGGCCCTGGTCGTGCACCTGACCGACAACAAGATCCAGAGCGTGCGGGATGTGGAGAAGGAGATGAAGCTGCCGTTTCTGGGCGGCGTCCCGTTCTGGGTGCACAGCGGACTGGAGAGTTCCATCCGTCCGATCGTGACGGAGGAACACTCGACGGGCGCCGTGGAAGCCTATCGCGCGCTGCGCACAACGCTGGTGAACGCGCTCAGCAAGATCAACGAACGCATCGTCTTCTTTACCAGCGCCGATTCCAAGGAGGGCAAGACGCTCACCGCGCTGAATGTGGCGATCATGATCGCTCAGATGGGCAAGAAGGTGCTGCTGGTGGATATGGACCTGCGGCGCGGGCGCCTGCACCGCTCGCTGGGGCTCGACAAGGAGCCCGGCGTGCCCGACGTGCTCAAGGAGGGGCTGCCCCTGCGCAGCGTGATCCAGCGCACGAAGGTGGACAACCTGTACGTGGCCCCCTCCGGAAGCGCGATCGACGACTCCGCGGAGTTGCTGCAGTCGTCCGACCTCATGAACATGCTGGTCGAACTGCAAAACGAATACGACTACATTTGCATTGACACCTCGCCGGTGCTGCGCGTGACCGACACGGTGATCATGACCACGCAGCGGGTGGGGGTGGTCGTCTACGTGGCGCGGGTGAATCACACACCCAAGCCGCTCATCCGCTATTCCCTGGAAATGCTCAAGGACGCCAAGATCCTGGGGTTGATCATGAACAGCATCGAGATGCACCGGATCAGCAGTCTCTACTACACCTATCAGTACCCCAACTACGCCTATTACAGCAACGCCTACGCATACGGGTACAACTACTACTACTACGGCGACGGGACGGAGGACGAATCGGGCCACCGCCGTCGCGTCGCGAAGAACCGCGGACGCCCTTCCATCTTCAAGCGCCTGCGCCGGACCCTGCTGCCGATGAACTGAAGGGATGGAAGGCGTTCGCACCCCATGGCGTCCGGCCGGGCACACGTCAGCGCGCAGGGCACGTGCATCGTGCTCATTGATCTGGCCTGCCTGCTGCTCGGCGGGGGCATCGCCATTGCGGCGCGCATCGGGCCGGACGAATTTGGCGAGTACGTAGGGGACCACCTGGATGGCTGGATTGTCTTCTTCGGCAGCGTCGTCCTGGCCAACTACCTGGCCGGCAGCTACCGGCTGCAGAACACCTTCTCCCGTTTCAACCTGGTCGTCACCTGGGCGTTTTCCATCCTGTTCGCGCTGGTGGTGCTGAGCCTGACGTCGTATGCGTGGTTCAACGTGCTGCTCGGCCGCGGGGTGCTGCTGATCTGGGCCATCTGCTACAGCGTGCTGGTTCTGGGGCTGAAAATGCTCGTATTCAGGGATCTGTTCCGCAGTTCCTTCTTTCTCTGCCGCGTGGCCGTTCTCGGCGCCGGCCCCGTTGCCCAGGAAGTGCGGCGCATGCTGGAGCAGGACTACGTCATGCCGGCGCACCGGGTGACGGTCTTTATCCTCGTCAACGGCGCAGACGAAAGCAATGGGCTCGACGAAGTGGGCGGCATCCCCGTAGTGCGTTGCGCTCCGGAGGAACTGCGCTCGCTGGTGATGCGCCTGGGCGTGCGACTGCTGGTGCTGGGAGCGGAGGGGGCGGAGCGTGTCTCGGACCTCTACTCTCAGGTGCGTCGGCTGCGCTTTGAGGGTGTGGAGATCATGTCCCCGCTCGGGGTGGCGGAATTGTATGCCGGCCGCACGCCGCTGGACCTCGTCAACGAGGAAGCGCTGACCAACGCCAGCATGGAATCCGATCTGCCTCTCGTGAGCCGCGCCAAGCGGCTGGCGGACATCCTGCTCTCCCTGACGGCCCTCCTGGTCCTGCTGCCCCTGCTCGTCCTGCTCGCGCTGGTCGGCAAGGCCCTGGCGCCCCGCAGTCCGGTCTTCTACTCCCAGGTGCGCGTGGGCCGTTTCGGGTCTCCGTTCAAGATCCACAAGTTCCGGACCATGCGCGACAATGCCGAGGCGGTCAGCGGCCCCGTCTGGGCTTCGCGGGGGGATCCCAGAATCACCCCCTGGGGACGTGTGCTGCGGCGCTACCGGTTGGACGAACTGCCGCAACTGTGGAACATCCTGGCGGGCGAGATGAGCGTGGTCGGCCCCCGCCCGGAGCGGCCGGCGATCAGCGCGGAGTTGTCGCGCAAGATCCCGTTCTTCACGGAGCGCGAGAGTGTGCTTCCCGGTCTGACCGGATGGGCCCAGATCCGACACCCCTACGGCAGCACCGTCGAGGACGCGGTCCGCAAACTGGAGTACGACCTGTACTACATCAAGCACGTCTCCCTCAGCCTCGACCTGCAGATCATCCTCAGCACGCTGCGCATCGTGCTGCTGGGCAAGGAATGGGGGCGGTGAGGGGCGCGGACGCGCCGCCATCGTTCGTCCGGGGGCCGCTGCCTCCAGCACTCAAACACGAAACGGATTGACGGCAACAGGGCCGGATGCTACGTTCAAAATGTTTTGAACAGACTGTTCTGTTGCATAAGCGACGGGCACGGAGTGTGCCCCGGCCGAAAACAGGCGAGCGTGCCGTCGGCCGGATCCGGCCGACGCAGGCCGATCCCCATCGCGGTTGCCCTGTGAAGTAACCGGCAGCCTGAGCCCGCGCGGCCTCAGCCCGCAGGGCGCTCCAAGCCAAGTCGCGCACGTCCGTCAGAACATTCCCCTCCCGTGACCTTCCGGACATGCGTATTCTTCATGATCATTGTCTTCATCCGGCCACAGGAGTGGCTGTTTCCCGGAGAAGGCATTCCCTGGCTTTACTTCGTATTCGCCGCTTCCATCCTGGCGTTTATCTTCGAGTCCAACGAAGGGCTAATTCGCTTTCCGCGGGGGATAATTCAGACCCGGTTGCTGGCCTGGCTGCTGCTGGCGGGCTTCATGTCGCACGCCGCTCACACCTATCTCGGCGGTCTGATCGTGTTCTTCCCAGGCCTCCTGCGGCCCTGCATTTTCACCGTGCTTCTGCTGACCGTGATGGACAGCGTGCGCCGGCTCCGCGCCATGGTGCGGGTGACGGTGATCTCCTCGGTGTTCATGGCGGCGAGCGCCATCCAGCAGGACGTGATCGGATACGGGTTCGCCGGCGACTACCCGCTGTACGCCTACGACTTCGTCAAGAACGAGGTGAAGATCCGCACGAACTACTACGGCATCTTCAGCGACGCGAACGACCTGGCGCAGATGCTGGTCACCGCCATGCCGTTGGCCTTCAGCCTGATCCGCCGGCCCGGGTGGCGTTCGCGCGCGGTGGGATGGGTCGTGGTGGCCGTCCTGCTGCGGGCCTTCGAGACTACGGGCTCGCGCGGCGGCGCGGTGGGGCTTCTGGC
>CAYRFV010000424.1:0-3830 GCA_964423545.1 uncultured Anaerolineales bacterium
GGTGGATCTGAGCAAGTTGAGCTACGTCAAGGACCGTTTCGACGAGAAGTTTGTCACCTCGCCCGAAGTATACGACCTCTTGAAGACTACTTTCCCGGAGTTTGAGGCCTCCGGCTACCTCGGTGGGAGCATTCGGCACGATTCGTTCAAGTGGCTGGCCGGCGCGCAGATCGGCTCGCAGCGGCAGGTGTTCGGTTCGGTGGGCAAACAAGCGATGGAGGTTGCGCAGGTCGGGCACCATGTGCTTAAGGGCACGTACCTGGCTTACCTATCGCAGGCCCAGATCGGCCGCAAGGTTTTCGTGCTGGCGCCTTGGGATCCCACCTTGCGCCAGGCTTTCAGGACCTGGTGGCGCAATGTGGTGCGGCATCCGTCCCACCTTTTCGACGCCATCTACGTTCAGAGCGTGGGCGTGATCCAGGCGCCCGATCTGCTGCCGGACGGCCGCGCCGACATGTGCGATAGCTGCCCGGATATCACCTATTTCGATGGCAAGCTGGTCAACTCGTGCCGGTTGGACGAATACCGCATCTTTGGCGGTTTCCTCTCGGTGGTGGAGAAAGCGGAGACCGAGCTGGCTGGCGGCAGGCGAAACTGATTTGGCGCGGCGAGGTGGCGCGCGGTTCGTGCCGGTCTTGTCGGCGCCCGTCTTCGTGACGGAGACCGATCCGATCTGAAGCGGAGGGGTGGCGCAATGCTCCCCAGCGGCCCGAGGACGCGCGCTCTCCTCCGCCTTTATCTCTCGTCTCTTTCTCTGTTCTGTCCTGGAGCGGCGCTATGGGTGTCAGTCTGGGTCCGGTGGGGTATGCGCGCAGCCTGTGGCGGATCGTGCGCGGCAGGCCAGAGACGCCACCGTCTCTGCGCGATAACGCCCTGCTGAGCGTCTTGTTGCGCCGCCGCAGCGTGCGCAGCTACAAGGATCGTCCGATCCCTGATGATGTGTTTGCGGCGATCCTGGAGGCAGGCCGGCTGGCGCCATCGACCGTGAATCTGCAAACCTGGTCGTTTGCCACCTTCACCGCGGCATCCTGGCAGGACACGTTCGGCGCTCCGCTCCCCTTTCGGGGTCAGCGCGCCGTGCTGGTAATGGGCGACACCCATCGCGTCCGCACCGTTGCCGACGCCTTTCCGAGAAGCCCCCTCGTGGAGTATACGGTGGCCGTGATGAACGCATCGCTGGCAGCCATGGCGATGAATATCGCAGCGGAGGCGCTCGGTGTCTCGTCGGTGATGCTCTCTGAGACGGGCCGCAGCGGCTTCCTGGATGCCGGTTTCCTGAGGGAGAAGCTGGCGTTGCCGGATAACGTGATTCCGCTCATGACGATCGTCTTGGGGTACGGCCGGAGCCCCTATCCACCTATGCCTCCGAAGCTGCCCCTGAACCAGATCCGCTTTGAAGGCGTCTATCGGGAGGCTGATCCGGCTATCATGGCCGACTGGCTGGCGCAGATGGTAGCCGGCTATAAGGCCAGCCATCTGTTTTCGTCTTTCGATGCCCAATTGCGGGTCTATCAGGCCAAGATCGGCCAGGCGGAAGCGGATTTGCGTCGAATCGTGCTGGGATGAACGTCGGACCCGGCGAAGCTCAGGTGCGAGATGAAGGCTGGGGTTGGGGTGAATCATCACGGCTGGGACAAAGATCAGGCGAAATGGGACAAGCAGCAGGCTCGGTGGGCGAAGCGCGAAGCGAAGTGGGCGGCCCGGGAGTCCCGGTGGCATGCTCGCGAGGCGCACGATCAGGAGCGACCCGCCCACTGCGAGAAGAGCCGCGAAGAGTGGGAGCAGATCGGCAAGTTGGCGCTCACCGCTCTGTCGTTGGTCACCAGGGCCGGGATCGCAGGTCTCAGCCGGCTGCAATCTGTTGAGACGCAGGAGCCGCCGCCCGTGAGTGAGCCGCCCCACGTTGGCGCCTCAGACCGCAACTCACCTGCGTCAGGAGAGTCGGCCGTCCCGGTTGTAGTGGGCGCGCTGCTGGTCCTGCTCGGGTTTGTCTGGCTCATCCTGGCAAGCGGGGCGCGTCTGTTCAGCGGCTTCCTCGTTCTGCTGCTGCTGATCGGTGTGCTGGCGACAGTGTTGGCGGTGCTGGCGCGTCGCGACGACGCGAAATCCGACGCGTTGCCGGTCGCACCGCTTGTCACCGAGCAGACCGTTCCGTCACCTCGGCAGGCGACACCCAGGCCGGCCTCGCAGCAGGGGCCGATGCCGGCCGAAAGTCCGTTGTCGGCGAAGCTCCTCGCCGCGCTTCAGGGCAAGCCGGCCGAGCCCGCGCGCGATCCTGTCTACTACCGGAGACGCGCCAGAGACTATCGGCTGCGGATTCAGCGCATCCTGAAGAACCGGCGGCGCGGTCCGCTGACCGACGCGATGGCGGCCGCCGCGCAAAACGTCCAGCACTGGGAGGAACGGGTCGGGCAACTGGTCGACCGAGTGATCACGTTCGAAAAGGACGGAATCATCCAACGCGATCTGCGCGAGGTGCCTCGTGATATCGGCCGTTTGCGCAGACTCAGTGCAGCGGAAACCGACCCGGAGGTGCGCCAGCAGATGATGCGGACGCTCTCCGGCTTTGAGGCGCAGCAACGGCTGCTCGATACGCTGGTGCGCCTGATGCGTCGGACGCGACTGCAGCTCGATGATACGCTGGCCGCAATGGGCACGATCTACTCGCAGGTGCAGGTTCTCGACGCGATGGACATCGCCGGCCCCAAGGCGGAGCGGATCGCCGAGGAGATTGGCGAGCAGGTTGTTCGCTTGAACGATCTGCTCTCGGCTCTGGGCGACGCCTATTCGGGCGCAGGCGTGACCGACGCAGGCGTGACCGACGCAGGCGTGACCGACGCAGGCGTGACTGACGCAGGCGTGACTGACGCAGGGGTGCCCGGCGCAGGCGAGCCTTCCGAGGTGCCGCCGAAGGAAGCTGTGCGTCGGACCGGATCCCGCCAGGATCATGCGGCTGGCGGATGAGGGGTGGCGCATGCCCGACGAGATACTTCGTACGTTCATCGCCATTGAGTTGGATGAAGGGTTGCGCAGCGCTATCGGCCGTGTTCAGGGTGAATTCAAGCGGTTGGCGCCGCCGGGCAGTGTCAAGTGGGTTGTACCCGATGACATCCATCTCACCCTAAAGTTCCTGGGCGATACACCGCGCAGGCGTGTGCCGGAGATCGCGGGCGCGCTCCGCGCGGCCTGTGCAAAGCATGGGCCGTTCGAGTGCCGCGTGGAGGGCCGCGGTTGCTTCCCGAACCTGCACCGTCCGCGCGTGATCTGGGTGGCGGTGCACGACACGGGACAGGAGCTCATGCGCTTGCGTGCGGATGTCGAGATGCACGTGGCGCCTCTCGGCTGGCCGACGGAGCAGCGAGGTTTCTCGCCTCATCTGACGTTGGGTCGCGTCGCAAAGGACGTGGATCGGCCAACCGGGGAGGAGATCGGGCGGATGGTGGAGCACTCGGTGGTCGAGTTGATCGGGATCCAGCGCGTGACCGCGGTCAACCTGATCCGGAGCGATCTGCGACCCGCTGGCCCGATCTACACGCCTCTGTTGAGCGCGCCGCTGGGAGGATCTGTGTCGTAGAGAAGGGCAGCCTCCCGCCGCGACCGCGCTGCATCAGGTCGTCGCCTCGACGTTGGGCGCCCCGCGCACTTCGAGCGCCTGCGCAGGCTCGGCGTCGATCCCGCCGGTCGCCTGCGCAGGCTGCGAGGCGACGGCTGTGGGCGGTCGTGCATCGCTGCGCAGCGCGGCGTCATCCGCTGACGGCGCCCGTCGCGGCGCTGGCACGGTGGACAAGGCAGCCGGAGCAGGTTGGACCATGCGACTGAGCAGCCGGAAC
>CAYRFV010000425.1:0-3819 GCA_964423545.1 uncultured Anaerolineales bacterium
CCTTCACGCCGTTCTTCATCCAGGCGCTTGTCGCCGGGCTGCGAGCCGTGCCTGAGGCCAACAGCACCTTTCGGGAGGATGCGCTCCTACTATACCGGCGCATTCATATCGGCGTCGCTGTGGCGCTGGCTGATGGGCTGATCGTGCCGGTGATTCGAGACGCCGATGAGCGGAGCCTGCTCGGGCTGGCGCGCGCAGTCAGCGACCTGGCTGAGCGCGCGCACACTGGACAACTGGCGCCTGATGAGGTGCAAGGCGGCACCTGTACGCTGACCAACCATGGTGTTTCGGGTAGTCTTCTGGCCACTCCGATCATTGTCCAGCCGCAGGCAGGCATCCTGGGTGTCGGCGCGATTCAGAAGCGCCCCGTGGTCATCGCGCGCAGCCAGTCGCTGCTGCCTGACGCCGGGGATGCCATCGCCATCAGGCCGATGGTCTACCTGAGCTTTACCTTCGACCATCGCGTGCTCGACGGCGCGACCGCCGACCGCTTCCTGGTCGCCGTGAAATGCTGCTTGGAGGAGTACCCGGGCTGACAAGTTGGCGGTAGCCTGCTAAGTTGGTATACTTGTTCAAGTCGTGCCCCGACGGCCCGTCGGGCCCCCAGGCACGGTGTGCTTCAAGATAGTCGGTTCACCGGGCAAGCGTCCGGGTCGAATATCACGTATCATGTTCTTACATATCACGCTCAAGGAGCCGGTAAGGTTATGGCAGAGACTATGTCATATGATGTCATCGTCATTGGTGGAGGGCCGGGCGGCTACGTGGCTGCCATCCGCGCTGCGCAACTGGGTCAGCAGGTCGCCGTGGTCGAGCGCGAGAACCTGGGAGGCATCTGTCTCAACTGGGGCTGCATCCCCACCAAGTCGCTGCTGCGCAATGCGGAACTTGCCAGTATTCTGACCGGTGAAGCCAGGGAGTTCGGCTTCAGCTTCGAGAACCTGAAGCTCGACTATGCCGTTGCGCAGAAACGCAGCCGCCAGGTCTCCGACCGGTTGGTGCGGGGCATCGGTTTTCTCTTCAAGAAGAACGGTGTGACGCATATCCAGGGCAGTGCGACGCTGGTTGGTCCGAAGAAGGTCAAGGTGGAGCCATCTGGACAGACGCTGGAGGGGAAAGCCCTCATCATCGCTACCGGCGCCCGACCGCGCTCGCTTCCTGGCATAACGATCGACGGGCAGCGCATCATCACCTCTCGGGAGGCGCTGGAGTTGACGCAGGTCCCGCGGCGGCTCGTCGTTGTCGGCGCGGGCGCGATCGGCATGGAATTCGCCTACGTGTTCCGCGCCTATGGCGCGGACGTCACTGTCATCGAGATGCTGCCGCACGTGTTGCCTCTGGAAGATGACGAGATCGCTGCTGAAGTGGCGAAGGCGTTCAAGAAACAGGGCATCAAGACGCTGGTCAACACCCGGACCGAAGGGGTCGACCTGGTTGCGGACGGCGTGACCGTCCGCGTGAAGGACCAGGCAAGCGGCGCCGAGCAAGCCATTGCGGCCGACGTGGTGCTCGTGGCGATCGGCGTCGCCCCCAACAGTGGCGGCATCGGCCTCGACGCTGCTGGCGTGCAGACCGACAAACGCGGCTTCATCCCGATCAACGAGACGATGCAGACCAACGTCCCTGGGGTGTACGCGATCGGCGACGTGACGGGCAAGCTGCTGCTGGCGCACGTAGCCAGTGCGCAGGGCATCGTCGCCGCCGAGCATTTGGCCGGACACGAGACCAGGCCTATCAAGGACGCCGACTATGCATTCATGCCGCGTTGCACCTACTGTAAGCCGCAGGTGGCCAGCCTGGGCTATACCGAGACGCAGGCGAAAGAGAAGGGCTACGAGATCAAGATCGGCAAGTTTCCGTTTGTCGCCAGCGGCAAAGCTCTGGGCCTGAACGAGAAAGACGGCTTCGTCAAGATCATTGCTGATGCCAGATACGGCGAGATCCTGGGCGCACACTTGGTCGGCCCGGAGGTTACCGAGTTGTTGCCCGAGCTGGTGCTGGCTCATACCTGGGAGCTCACCACCGAGGAGATCGCCCGCACCGTCCATGCGCATCCAACGCTGTCCGAGGTGTTGATGGAGGCTGCCCATGGGGTGAACGGACAGGCGATTCACATCTAGAAAGCCACGCATGCCATCGACTGACATCGTCATCATCGGCGCCGGCATTGTCGGGCTGGCGACGGCCTATGCGCTGGCGCAGCAGTATCCTGACAAACGCCTCATTGTGCTCGAGAAGGAGAGTGGTCTGGCGCGCCATCAGACCGGCCACAACTCCGGCGTGCTCCATTCAGGCATCTACTACAAGCCCGGCTCGTACAAGGCGGTCAGCTCGCTCGCCGGACGGCGGGCAATGCTGGAATTCTGCGAGCATGAAGGGGTCCCGGTCAAGCTTTGCGGCAAGGTGATCGTGGCAGTGAGCGAGGCGGACGAAGCGCGTCTCGACATGCTGCACGAACGCGGCATCGCAAACGGCATCACGGTGGAGACGATCGGCCGTGAGCGGCTGCACGAGATCGAGCCGCACGCAGCGGGTCGCCGTGCGCTCTATCTCCCGAATGCCGGCATCGTTGATTTCCGCCTGGTCTGCGACAGACTGGCGCAACAGGTGCGAGCGCGCGGCCACAGCATTCTGACCGGCGCAAAGGTCATCGGATTGGCCGAACGAAGTGATGGCGTCGCGATTCGCACCACGGCTGGTGACTTTGTCGCAGCCTATGTGGTCAACTGCGCCGGACTGCACTCGGATCGAGTGGCCGCGCTTGCCGGCGCCGAGCCGAGTGCCCGCATCGTCCCGTTCCGCGGTGAGTACTTCCGGCTCAAGCCGGAAGCGGAGCACCTCTGCAACGCGCTGATCTACCCGACGCCCGATCCGCAGTTTCCCTTCCTGGGCGTCCACTTCACCCGCACGGCTTGGGGCGAGGTGGAATGCGGCCCCAATGCCGTGCTGGCGTTTGCTCGCGAGGGCTATCGAAAGACCGATGTGAATCTGAGTGACCTGTGGGAGACGCTGCTGTATCCGGGTTTCATCCGGCTCGGCGCACGCTACTGGCGCATGGGCGCGGGCGAGATGTGGCGCTCGGTCAGCAAGGCGGCGTTCGTCAAGGCGCTCCAGCGGCTGATGCCCGGGATCACCTCCGAGCTGCTGGAGCCCATGCCGGCGGGCATTCGCGCCCAGGCCGTTGCGGCCGATGGCCGCATGCTGGACGACTTCGCGTTCGCCGAGAGCGTTCGCATGGTGCACGTCGTCAACGCGCCGTCGCCTGCAGCGACCGCTTCGCTCAGCATCGGCAAGTCGATCGTCGATAGGCTGGCTGCGCGTTTTTGATACGCTCGTCTTTGGGATTCATCCGGCCGTTCTGCACGCAGCTGAAGCACTGAAAGACAGATGGCCTGCGCGGTCCGGAGAAGCTTGTGGATTCCGAGGCGGCTCGCGTCCTTCTTTGTGTTTGCTTTTCTGCGCACAAGCGCTTATACTGCGATGCAGGTCGAGGTGACCCCTGACCAATGTCTCTCCGGCGGTGCGATCATGTCTTCGGCGGTGACATCGCACGCAAATCTGTGGCTCCAGCGGGATGATAAGGTCGTCCTGAGCAGCTGGCGCGTGCGGCTGCTTGAAGCCATCGATGCGACCGGATCGATCAGCTCAGCCGCCGAGCGCATGCAGGTGCAGTATCGCTGCGCCTGGGACAAACTGGACGAAATGGAAAGCGGGCTGGGCATCCTCCTCGTTGAGCGCCATGCGGGAGGGGCGGGGGGCGGGGGCGCTCGCCTTACACAGGCGGGCCGAGAGTATGTGGATCGGTTCAGCCGGTTTTCC
>CAYRFV010000426.1:0-3785 GCA_964423545.1 uncultured Anaerolineales bacterium
GGGTCGCCGGGTGATCGCGCGCGTCCAGCCGGGCGCCCCGCGACCGCACCTGCGCCAGCGCGGCGTCGACGAGGCGAGAATCCGTAGCGCGCGCGCTTTCGAAGACGCCGGCGAGCTCCCGTCGCACCACCCGCGCACCCAGCCGCGTCGCGAGGGCGTCGGCGTCGTAGGAGCACGGATCGAAGCCGGTCGGGTGCTCGCCGAAGCGGCCGATGCGCGCCGAGCGCAGCAGGCGCCGCACGCGGCCCGCCCGCGCCAGCGTCAACAGCTTCTGCGGCGCCGCGAGGTCATCGGCCGGGGCATAGACCCATTCGTACTTCAGGCCGGCGCGGGTGAGCCCGTGCGCAGCCAGGTTGATGCCGCAGAACGAGTTCAGCCGCAAGCGTCCGCCGCTGCGCTCCTCGGGCACAGCCCACAGCAGCAGTGGCGCATCGACCGCCTGCGCCAGCGCGACGAGCATCGAGCTGTCGGCGAAGCTGGCCTGGAATGCGACGACCAGATCGAGCGGCTGCGCGGCCAGCGGCTGGCTCGCCAGCAGATCGATCGCCACCTGCGCCGCGGCCGCGTCCATCACCAGGCTCTCCGGCCCGACAAGCGTGACGCCCGCCAGCGTCAGCGCGCTGCGCGCCTGCGCCGTGACCTGCGTTGCCAGTGCGACGTCGAACGTCGGCCGGGCGATCGGCACGAAGCCGATGCGGAGGGGGGTGGGTTGAGTGCTCATGGCGTTGCCCTTGTGGCGGAGACTGGCGGTCGGGAGAGCGTGGTCCGTCGTCCGTCGTCGTCCGTCATCCCGTTTCCTGCCGATAGAAAAACGCGTCCAGCGCCAATGCAGCCGCGCCGACCGCACCCACGCGGCGGCCGAAGGTCGTCACGTGCAGCGCAACGGCCTCGCCCAGGCCCGCGAACGCGCGGCGGCGCATGGTTTCCTCGATGCGCGGCAACATCAGGTCAGCGCCGGCCGCAAAGAGCCCGCCCAAGATGATCATGTCCGGGTTGATGAGGTTCACGATGTTGGCCAGCGCGGTGCCCATGTAGAAGGCGCGTTCGTCGAGCATCGCCAGCGTCTCACGGTCGCCACCGCGCGCCGCCGCGAAGACGCGTTCGATGGGCGCGTCCAGTGCATCGCCGGAGCCGACTTCGTCGACAACGGATGCCGGGCGACCGGCGCCCACTGCGGGCGTGGGTTCATCCGGCGTCCGGCGTCCGCCGATCCCCATCAACTCCCGCGCCAGCAGCGAATCGGGCGCGCGCGCGGCCAGCACCTGCGCCTGGCGCACGATCTCCGGCTCCGAGACCAGCATCTCCAGGCAGCCAGTGTTGCCGCAGCGGCACGGCGCCCCGCCCGCCGGGATCATCGTCGTGTGGCCGATCTCGCCTGCACCGGCCCGGCTGCCGCGGTAGACGTTGCCATCGACCACGAACCCGGCGCCGACGCCCACGCGGCTGTAGACAAAGGCGAGCGTGCTGACGCCCCGCCCGGCGCCGAACATCGCCTCAGCCAACGCCATGGCGCGCACGTTGTTATCCACGAAGATGGGCGCATTGAGCCGCCGCGCCAGGATGTCCCGGATCGGCACGTCATGCCAGCCGAGGTTGGGAGCGACGACGTTGACGCCGGTCTCCGGATCGACCAGGCCCGACGCGCCGACGCCGACGCCGACGAGTCCGACGTGATCCACGCCGGCGCACGCGACAGCTTGCTCGATCTGTGTGGCGGCCTCATCCAGGAGCCGGCCAGGGGAGAGATCGGTCAGGTGCGGCAGCGCCCGGTAGGCGAGCAGGTTTCCGAAGAGATCGGTGACGCCGACGCGAAAAGTATCGACGCCGAAGTGCAAACCGGCGGCGTAGCGGGCTGCCGGCACGATGGCGACGAGGGTCGGCGGCCGGCCCGCCACCGAGCGGCCGTTGCCGTTGCTGCTGCCGCCGTGTCCGGGGCTCGCCGATCCGGCTTTTCCGGTTTCGGCAACGATGCCCTGATCCAGTAATTCCGCAATGAGGTTCGTGATGGTGGTGGAGGAGAGGCCGGTCAGCTGGGCCAGGCGGACGCGCGACGCGGGACCCTGGTGCAGCAGCGTCAGCAGCACGGCGCGCAGATTGTGCGCCTTGATGTTGCCGATGCTGCGCCCGGTGAGGGTGGGCGCCGAAATGGGTTCGTGCTGCGTCATCGCTCGCCGTTCGTCTCACGCGGAGAATTTATTAATCAAGAGACGAAATAAACTAGTGGCATTATGGCACGAAATGGGGCGTTTGTCAAGCCCCAACCGCGCTCTTGATGCCGATTCGGGGCGGCGAAGCCAGAGATTCTTTCAGGGGTTGAAGTATATCGGCTGCAACCAGACGACGCGTTCTGCCGCGACGCCTCTGCGGTCCCGGATCGATTGGAAGCCCGGGATAGATCATGTGTGAATTGACACAAATCAGTGGTCACGGTACACTGCTGTCAACCGATGTCCAGGGCGGATGCACCGGCGCTGCCAGCCAATCTTCCGCTTCGTGCCGCGGCGCGATGCCGCGGCGCCGTTTGGATGGACCCTCTCATGTCAGAACGCGACCTGGCCGGCCCGGCCGGCCCTCGTTTCCGCAAGCTGTGGATCTACACCAACTACGATTGCAATCTCAGTTGCGCCTATTGCTGTGCCGGGTCGACGCCCGCAGCGGCACGCCGCGCCATCGGCCTGGACAATGTGGTGCGCTTGGTGGATGAAGCGGTGGAGCTCGGTTTCACCGATCTCTACTTCACCGGCGGCGAGCCTTTTCTTCTCGATGAGATCTATGGCATGCTCGCTTACGCGTCCGGCCGGCTCCGCACCAGCGTGCTGACGAACGCGATGCTGCTGCGCGGCCAGCGCCTGGAGCGGCTGCGGGGAATCGCCAGCGATCGCCTGAGCATCCAGGTGAGCCTCGACGGCGCGACGCCGGGCGATCACGACGCCTATCGCGGCCGCGGCTCCTGGGCAAGAACCGTCGAGGGGATCCGCTCGGTGCGAGCGGCGGGCTGCCGCGTCTGCCTGAGCACCACCGAGACCCCTGCGAATGCGCCGCGTCTGTCCGAGATCTGCGCATTCCATCGGAGTCTGGGCATCCCGGAGGAAGACCACTTCGTCCGGCCGCTGGCGCGTCGCGGTTTCTCGACCGAAGGGCTGGAGGTCAGCATGCTTTCGCTGGCGCCCGAGGTGACAGTCAACGCCGACGGTGTTTTCTGGCATCCTCTCTCCACCGATCCTGACATGCAGGTGAGCAAGGCCGCCTTCCCACTGGCTGAGTCGGTGGCGCTCATTGGCCGGCAGATGGAAACCATCGCCCGAACCGGCGTCGCGCCGCCGCTGGTCGTCCGCTGAGGCTGACCCTCCGGCTCCCGTCGGGAGCCCAACGGACCTTAAGCACGCAGATGCGGCGAGCCTGCCAGCGATCGAGGCGACGCAGGCGCGAGTCAGGCTGCGCACGATGCCATCTTGCGCCGCGTTCACGAGACGGCGCTCCGTCTCGGTATGGCCCGGCGACCGGTCAGGACCAGGTCAGGAGAATATGGCCGGGACGAACATCGTACTCATCGTCAAGACGGACGGCATGGGCGTCACCGACGAGCGGGAGCTGCGGGAAACGCTCGCCTCGAAGTCCCTGGCGCTGATCATGAGCGCCAGTTCGCTGCCCCGAGCGATTGGCTTCTACACTGACGGACTGACGGTGTCAGGCTCGTGTGCGACGGATCGCCACTGCTGACCGAGCTGGCTGGCGGCTTTAGTCGCTGGTCCGGCACGAAAACGACTGAAGTCGTCACTACCACC
>CAYRFV010000427.1:0-3771 GCA_964423545.1 uncultured Anaerolineales bacterium
CCTACGAGCATTCTGCTCGCCGCGCTGGTGCGCAGGGCCCAACGCGATGCGTCAGGGCCAACGGAGTCGAGGTTGGCAGCGCGGGGCCGCTACGATGCCCCCCCGCAGCCCGTGCAGCCAAGCATCTTGGTTGTCAGCCCCACCGACCTGGCGGCTCAGCGAGCGGGCCAGCAGGCCCTCCTGCCGCAGCCTCCCATCGAACTCATGCAGGATGCCGGGCTCAGACGCCTCCGAGTGGTCGGAGATGAGGAGGACTGGTCATGACTGCTGCGAGCGGTCTTCGGGCGCGCGGGGTATGGAGGACGGTTCATGGATGTCGGATCTGATTCGGTTTCGGTCGTTTTGGCTGCCGACGGGCTTTTTCCGCGGCGGTTGCGGTGGCGCGGGCTTTCGCTTCCTGTGCTCGTTGTTGAGCGGTTCTGGCTGTGCGGCCAGGAGCGACGTTTCAGGGTGTGCACCCCAATCGGGCGGTTTGAGCTGGCCCGACGCGGGGATGCCAGCGTGTGGCTGGTGCTGCGACAGCCGGGCTGGCTGAAGCGAGCCGCGGTGCGGCTGCTTCGGTCGCCGCGCTATCCTCTCCCACCGTGGCGCCGTCGCGCCTTCGCGGTGGGCCGCCGCGCTGGTGCGCTTCAGTGCGATTCAGGGAGTCCAGCCTGTGCAAATGGGTTTGCTCTGGTTCGACAGTGACCCCAACCGGCCGCTGGCGGTGAAGATCGAGGACGCAGCTCGGCGGTACCTGGAGAAGTTCGGGCAGCCTGCTGATACCTGTTACGTCAATCGCGGCGTGCTGCAGGGACGCGGAGGCGAGGAGCTGGCCTCGCGCGTGCCGCTTCGCGTCGTGCCGTCCGGCTGCATTATGCCCCATCATTTTCTGGTGGGCCGAGAGGAGTTGACGGTCGCAGCGCGGTCGTGATGGTGGCGTCGTCGGGCGTCCTAGCGTGGCAGCAGGTCGGCCAGCAGTAGCTCCATCGCTTCTCGTTCTGTGCGTCTTCCCGTCTTGATGGCTTCGTCGGCGTCCAGGATCTGTTCCATTGCGTGGTGGAGTGCGGCGAAGCTGTAGCGGCTCGCCTGGCTGATGAGTTTGGGCGCGGTCCATTCCTGGATGTTCAGCTGGTTCGCGATCTCGCTTTGCCTCACCCCCTGGGCTTGCAGCGCCTTGGCCTGGATCAGTAGACGGTGCTGCCGCGCGATCATACCCAGGAGTCGCAGCGGTTGCTCGTTGTCCACATCGAGTGCGTGCTGCATCATTCGGCATGCGAGGATGGAATCGCCCGAACCTAGCGCGTCCATCATTTCGAACACGTTGGCTGCCCGTGTGGCCGGCACCAGGCTTCGGATGTCTGCGGTGGTTATTGTGCGCTCGCTTCCGGCGTAGTCGGCCAGTTTGATCAGCTCTTGGTCGATCTGGCGCAGGTCGTCGCCGATGAAGTCGGCGAGGTCTGCGACCGCCTGCGCTTCCAGCCTCACCTTGCGCAGCCGCGCCCGTGCTCTGATCCAGTCCGGCAGTTCGTTGCGCCGTGGGTTCTGGCACAGGGTGATGCGCGCACGACCGTCGCGCTGGAGCTCCATGATGCGTCGTAGCACGACCCCTCCACCGATGGTGTCCCGCTCGGTGAAGATCAGCTCGGTGCTCGTCGGTGTCCGCTCCAGGTAATCCGCCAGCTTCTTGGCCTGTCCCTTGGCGGCTTCTGGCTCCGGCGCCTCCCCGTCCGTGGATTCTGGAGAGTCGGCGCCCTCCGACCCTTTGACGGGCTTGGATGCGGTCGCCAGCTTGCGAAGCAGTCCGTCCACGATGACCACCCTGTGGCCGGCCAGGAACGGCAGCGTCGCGCAGACCCCCTCCAGTTCGGCGACGCTGGTGTGCTGCCCATCGAGCTGCGTCGTATTCAGGTCGGCCAGCGTTTCGTCTTCGATGAGGCTGGTGCGCAGTGCGGCCAACGCCTCAGCGCGCAGCAGTTCGGCTGGCCCATGGATCAGGGTGATCACGTCTCGCGCTCCGCCGGTGCGATTGTGACCCGGTGCGCTGCCACCGGTGAGCGGGGGAGACGTTCGATGGCCCTGATGCGCAGCCCCGCCACTTCAGGGGTGGTGGTAATGGCGACCTGGAGCCACCGGCCTACGGGTGCAGCGATGAACAGCGCCACCAGCGCTGCCAGAATCGCGCTGGGCAGCCGTTCCCACCAAAGCGAACGCCGCTGGCCGCTACCAGCCAGCAGTGCGGCCGTGCCGGTCAACACGGCAGCGGCCACCAGGTTCGTCCCGCAGTGCGGATGGACTGCCAGGGTTCGCTCTCCCTGCTGCAGTCGCGCAATCGCTTCCTGCGCGGCTGCCCGCACGGCGCTTGTCTCAACTTCACCATAGAGCACGTAGCCATCGAGATCGCTGCGCGCCACGATTTGCGCGCCCGGCAGGCGTTGGCTCAGAAGCGTGACAGTTGCATGCTCGATGGCATGGTGCTGGCGCAGGCGGTGCGCTGCGAGTCCGAGGTCCATAGTTGCTCCTCGACCGGTGACCAGGCATGAACGGGCCGCGCTTGCGGCTGTCGGCCGCTCGCCTTGTCACGCGATGCCCGGTATTCCGTCAAACACTTCCATCGGCGCAGCACATACCCCCACGAGGCCTGGGCCGGTGTGAGCACCCAGGACGGGCGCGATGGTGCCGATCGGCAGGAAGAGTGCATCGAGCCGCTGCCCGATCTGTTGGACCAGCTGCTCGGCAGCCGGCGCATTGTGGCCGTGCAGCACCATGACGCGCACCTTGCCGGCCTCGCCGAAATGCGCCGTCACCAGCTCGGCGATCTTGGTGACCGCCTTCTTCACCGATCGTTCCCGTGCGTGGACGACATAGGTGCCCCGCGCCTTCTCCACACCGATGATCGGTTTGAGATCGAGGATCTGTCCCAGGAGCGCTTGAAGGTGGCTGATCCGTCCGCCGTGCTCCAGGTATTTGAGTGTTTCGAGCGTGTAGAAGGTTTCGGTTGCCTTGCCGATCCGTTCGAGCACGGGAAGCATGCGCGAGAGCGGCCAGCCCGCCTGGTTCATCCGGCAGGCGGCCTCCACCACCCAGCCTTGCGCGCCCGAGAGGGTCAACGTATCGACGAACGTGACGTTCGCCTCGGGCGCCTGCTGCGCGCCGAGACGTGCAGCGTTCAATGTGCCGCTCAACCCGGACGAGATGTGGATGGAAAGCACCTCGCGGTCGCCTGAAGCGGCAAGACGGCGATAGGCGTCGGTGAACTCGCCCGGCGCGGGTTGCGATGTGGTCGGAAATGAGTGCGTGCTGGCAAGCAGCTCATAGAACGCATCGGGTCCGATGTCGATGCCGCTGCGATAGGTCTTGCCATCCAGCGTGAAGGTAAGCGGCACGCTGTCGAAGGCCAGGTCGGTGCTTTGCGCCGGCGTCAGGTCGGCGCCGGCGTCGGTCAGTATGTGCATCGGTACCCTCCGTCCGGTCAGTCCAATTGTTCGCGAATCACGTAGATCGGTTTGTCCTGCGCCTCATAGTAGGTGCGCGTCAGCATTTCGGCCAGCAGCCCCATGCTCACCGTCTGCACGCCCAGGATCACCAGCAGCACGGCCAACAGCAGCAAGGGCCGGCTGCCGATATTCTCACCAAGCGCCAGCTTGAGGAACGTGAGGTAGAGGCCGAACAGCAGGCCGAGCCCAGCCATCAGCAGGCCGATGCCGCCAAATACATGGAGCGGACGCGTCGAATAGCCCAGCAGGAAGCGCACGGTGACACCGGATCCGTCTTCCCGAATAAGCATTTCGT
>CAYRFV010000428.1:0-3759 GCA_964423545.1 uncultured Anaerolineales bacterium
GCATGCACTTGACATTTCGCGTTATCGAGCATCTCGCCCGGCCCGAAAACCCGGGAGATGCTCGCAAACCGCGGTCAAGTCGCCGCCGGCCTGACATTGGCCGCCCACGCAGCGCCCGGCTCGCCGCCCCGCCTGTCAGCTGCGCCCGGCGCACCGCGCAACGGGGCCCGGCTGGGGCCATCCGCAGCGCCGCGCACGCCGGCGGGGCTGGCCGCGAGCCGGGTGCATGCCGCCGGCCGGCGTCCCGGCCGGCCCGCCGCGCCGCCCGCTGCGAGCATCACCGGGGGGGCCGGCCGTTCCGGAGATCCTCGCAAGCCCGGCCGGCGCACTACGCCACAACGGCTGCCCGTTCTTCCGCCACCTCGGCGCCGCTGCTCACCCACGACTTGCCCTTGCACGTGGTGCACAGGAAGTAAATGCGCACGTGATCGCGGCGCTTGCTGATCGTCTTCCCGATCATGCGCTGCATCTTCGTGAGTGCGTCGCGCTCGACCAAGCATTCGAAAACACTATACTGCACCGGCGAGCCAAAGTCAAGCAGCCGATCATGCAACTTCGTCCGCCGCCGGTCATCCGGGATGTCGTACACCACCAGCGTGAAGATCTTGTCGGACATGGCGCACCCCAACGCGCAGCGGTCAGCCTGCCCCCTCACCGCACTCGCAGCGGACGGTAGGCGTTGGCTTCGCCCAGCACCACCTTCGCCGCCTGGCGGGCCTGCACCTCAAGGCACTTCTGATAGGAGAGCGGACGGCCCGCCAAGGGATGCGTGATCCTCGCCTGCAGCCGCTCGCTGAACTCCCGCAGATAGACGGCCAGTCCGCGACGGCTCAGGTACACCCCCGTCTCGCCGTCCTCCGTGGCCTCCTCGAAGTCGTCGACATCCAACATCCGCTTGTTGATCAGCGTCAACGCCACCGAATCGGCCACCGGGCCGCGAAACTCTTCGATCAGGTCGAGCGCCAGCGCCGGCCGGCCGTACTTGTCGGCGTGGTAGAACCCCTCGTATGGGTCCAGTCCCACCACCTCCAGGCTGGCGGCCATCGCCTCGCCCAACAGCGTGTAGCCCAGGCTCAACAGCGCGTTCGTGGGATCGCGCGGTGGACGCCGCGTCCGCTTCTCGAAGCTGAAGTCGTCCCGCAGCACGCGGCGCACGACCGCGAAATACGCCTTGCTGCCCGCGCCCTCGAGACCGCGCAAGGTCGCCAGATCCGCCGCCCGGCCCGCCTCCTCCACCGCCGCCGCCATGCGGCGCAACGCGGCCGCTGGCTCAGCGGCCGCTGGCTCAGCGGCAGTGGAGCCAGCGGCCGCCGCTGAGCCAGTCTCTCCCGGCTGCCGGCTGCGCTGCCAGCGCTGCGCCAGGGTCCGGTAGTTCTCCAGCTTCCCGATCACGATCTGGCGGCTGAACGCCAGGCAGAAGCCAGTATCGGCCGCCCGGCTGTATTGGCGCCGCCGCAGCTCCAGGTTCAGCCCGCTGGGCGGGTTCAGTCGGCCCAGCAGCTTGCCCGTCCGGCTGACCAGGCTCAGCCCCGCATTCGCCGCCAGCAGCGCGTGCAGCGCGGGGGTCGTCACCCCCACCCCCTGTCCCACCAGCACCACATGCCCCACGTCGGCCAGCGGCACGCGCAGCCGCGTTTCGTCTTCCACCGTCACCAGCAGATGCCGGTATTCCTTCTCCAGCCGCGCGCCCGCCTCGGTCAGATACAGCGTCGCCATCGCATCCCTCCCGCGGCAGACCGGTCGTTGCCGATCAGTACTCATGCGCGATCCGCCGGCTCCACAGCCAGTCGAAGGCGCCCTCCACCGTCACGCGCTTCTCCTCCCACAGGAAGGAATAGGTGTCGCCCCGAAAGCGCACTCCCAGGAACTCGAAACCGTCGCCAAAGGAAGACACGCGCGTCTTGCTTGGCTCCAGCCGCAGCTTCAGCGCCGTCAGCGTGTCGGACGTCAGCGCCAACGCCCGCTCGGCCGCGGCCGCCGAGTCCGCCAGCACCACGAAGTCGTCCGCATAGCGCACCAGCGGCCACCGGTTGCGCACCAGCCGCCAATCCATCTCGTGCAGATAGACGTTCGCCCACAACGGTGAGATCGGCATGCCCAGCGCCACCCCGCACGCCGCGCCCTTCTGCGGCCGGCCCGCGTCCAGCCAACCGCGCATCAGCTGCAGCACCCGCCAATCGAGCACCTCCGCCTCCAGAAACCGCAGCAGCAGCGCGTGATCGAGGCTGCCGAAGCAGTCATCGATATCGGCCTCGGCGGCCCACCGCAGCCCGCGATCGCGGTAGCGGATGACCGCAGCCACCGCCTGCGCCACCCCGCGCTTAGGGCGATATCCGTACGAACAGGAGAGAAACTTGCGGTCGAAGTGCGGCAGCAGCACTTCCAGCGCGGCCCGCTGCAGCAGCCGGTCGGCCACCGCGCTTGGGAATGAAGATCACGCGCAGCCGGCCCGGCCGATAACGGTTGTTGCGCACGTCGTCGGCCAGCCGCAGGGCCCGCTCCTCCCACGTCCGACCGAAGCGGCGGATCCCCACCTCGTCGACGCCGGCCGCCCCCGCGTTCGCCGCCACGGCCTCCCACGCCGCCGCCAGGTTGGCCGGCGCCAGGATGCGGTCGAGCAGCGCCGCGCCGGGTTTGGCGGCCGTCGGTCCGCCAGCCGCCGGTCCGCCAGCCGTCGGTCCGACAGCCGTCGGTCCGACAGCCGTCGGCGCACAGTTTCCAGCCATACGCCACCTCACATTCCCCAGGGCAAGCCGTCCCCGCTCGCCCGCGGACGCCATTGGCCGCGAGTAGGCCGATCACGCTCGATCACAGCCATTCGCTGACAGCTTGTCCTCATAGCTATGCGGTTGTTAAGGTGCTACAGCATGCGATAGCGTCAGCCAGTCGCGGCCCGGCAGCAGGGCAACCGGTCGGGCCTGGTCTTTGCTGCCCTACAGTACTGCCGGCGTGCTCGGCCCCTTCTGGGGCGGGTTTTGATCGAGATCGACTATGAACTGCCGATTGGCGTTATCCCGAACCAGCAGACCGCGATCTGCCCCTTCCTTAACGAGATCGCAATTCAGCTTCGCATAGGGACTGACAACGCCCTTCAAGAACACCGACAGGTCTGCCGGCTCATCGAGGATTTCCTTCGCTTTGCGCACCGAGATGGCCCGCTCCACTATGGTCTCTCCCTTTTCTTTGACCACCACATGCCATCGCCCATACTTGTGTTGATCGAGATGGCGCCGGACAAGCTGCGTGAACGCGATGCCGAAAACGACAGCCAGAAAGCTGGCGATCAAGTTCTGCAACACAGCGGTGAACCAATTCCCGATCACATCATTCACGCTGTGCCTCCCTATCTGCATCTCTGCCTGTCTGCATGCTCCAGCCTATCGGCCCAACCGCGTCTGCCCCAGCCCCTGCGTGGTCTTGTGCCCCGTGCCGCACCAGAAGCTGTAGGCTGCCAGCAGATGCGGGATGCGCCGCCAATAGGGGTCGCTGTGCAGCACGGTCAGGCTGCACTGGCCCACGAACCCGATGACCGTCGCCGGCCCGAACTGCACCGGTTCGGTGTGCAGGTCGTAGCGGTTCACCGCCACCTCCTGCTCCGCGAAGCTGCGCACATCGGGGTGCAGCGCCAACGGCGCAAACGCATTCCACTTCTCCAACCAGTGGCCCAGCAGCAGCGCCGGAATGGGCAGCGGTACATGGACGCCGCCGGAACGGAACGTCGTCGGCGACGCAAAGCGCAGGTTGATCCAGGGGCCAGGG
>CAYRFV010000429.1:0-3704 GCA_964423545.1 uncultured Anaerolineales bacterium
TCACAGTGCCTTAGCAGTGTGAGGGGGCGGAGGGGGATGTATGCATGCAAGAATAGGGGTGCTGGGCGTCGACTCGCCCAATGCCGTTCTGGCAGCCTGTTCGGAGGCAAGTCGAGCCGCCCTGGCGGAGCTCGGAACGGTCCGGCAGTTCGAACCGGAAGAGCCGTTGTTTTCGGAGGGCGAGGCCGGCGGAGTGGTTCTGTTTCCGATCTCGGGCAGCTTGCAGCTCAGCAAGACCGCGCTGCGCGGGCGGCGCCAGGTGCTGTGCAACCTGACTTCGCAGACCTGCGGCGGTATGTGCGTCTTGACGATGGCAGACAACTGTCTTGCTGATGTGGTCGGGATGACGACCGGCGAGGTGCTGACGCTCCCGCGGACGGACTATCAGACGCTGGCGCGCGAGGACACGGTGTTGTGCCAGTCGGGCTGGCAGGCCGCAGTTGAGTGCATGTCGCATTTCAGCAGCTTGGTCGAGCACCTGTCGTTCCGCAAGGTGGGAGAGCGGGTCGCACTTTTGTTGCTGGAGAGCACCGAGAAGGACGGTGACCTCGTGCGCCTTACTCAGGCAGATCTGGCAGCCGAGGTCGGGACGACGCGCGAGGTGGTCGCGCGCTGTCTTGCGAGCCTGCAGGCCTTGGGCGGATTGCGCCTGGGCCGCGCGCGCATCACGGTCGTGAGTCGAGCGAAACTGGAGCAACAGCTTACATAACTGACGCGGCGGGTCGGGTGCAGGACCCTGGCCCAGGAATACGTTTGGTGGATGGCGGCGCTCGGGCGAATGCCGGGAGCGCCGCCTTTGTGTCTGCTGTTTCCTGAAACACGTCGAGTCGACTATAATCATACTGCGGATAGCTGAGTGAACAGATGGATCGCGCAGGGAGCTTGACGTAACCGATGGATCAGCAACAGATACGCAACTTTTGCATCATTGCGCATATCGATCACGGCAAATCGACCCTGGCAGATCGTATGCTTCAGGCCACCCATACGATCTCGGACCGGGAGATGATGGACCAGGTGCTCGATAGCATGGACCTGGAGCGCGAGAAAGGCGTTACGATCAAGGCCTCTGCGGTGCGCATGAGCTATGTCGCGGCCGACGGGCAAACCTACGAGCTCAATCTGATCGACACGCCAGGCCACGTCGACTTCGCATACGAGGTCAGCCGTGCCTTGCAAGCCTGCGAGGGCGCGCTGCTGGTGGTCGATGCGACGCAGGGGGTGGAAGCGCAGACGCTGGCGAACCTCTACCTGGCCATGGAGCACGATCTCGAGGTGGTGCCGGTCGTCAACAAGATCGACCTGGTGTCGGCCCAGCCCGATGCCGTCGCCGATGAGATCGAGGAGATCCTCGGCGTGCCTGCAGAAGATGTGCTTCGCATCTCGGCCAAGGAAGGCACGAACGTGCCGGCTGTGCTGGAGCAGGTGGTCAAGTTGGTGCCGCCGCCGCACGGCCAGCGCAACCAACCGCTGCGAGCATTGATCTTCGATAGTCACTATGATCCCTACAAAGGAGTTGTCGCCTACGTGAGGGTTTTCGATGGCGCCATGGAGATCGGGCAGGCGCTGCGCCTGCTGGCGACCGACCAAGTGGTCGATCCGATCGAAATCGGCGTGTTCTCGCCGGACATGCGGCCCACCGGCCGGCTTGAGGCAGGTGAGGTCGGCTACGTGGCCACCGGCCTGAAGACGGTTGTCGAATGCCGCGTGGGTGACACGCTGACCGGGCAGGCGAACCCGGCAGCGGCGCCGCTGCCGGGCTATCGACCGATGAAGCCGATGGTGTTCGCCAGCGCCTACCCCAGCGAGGCCGCAGACTATCTTGCGCTGCGCGAGGCGCTGGCCAAGCTGCAACTGAACGACGCGTCTCTCTCTTTCCAGCCTGAGACGAGCCAGGCGCTCGGCTATGGCTTCCGCTGTGGCTTTCTGGGTCTGTTCCACATGGAAATCGTGCAAGAGCGCCTGGAACGGGAGTACGACCTCGATCTCGTCTTCACCGCGCCCAGCGTCGAGTATGAGGTCACCCTCACCGATGGCTCGGAGATCGTGATCGATAGTCCGGTCGAGCTGCCCGACCCGACCCAGATCGTGGAAATCCGGGAGCCGTGGGTGCAGATCGACGTCTTCACGCCGACCGAGTTCATCGGACAAGTGATGGACCTGGTGACGCAGCGCCGCGGCGAGTTCAAGGCGCAGGAATACCTCGATCAGCGGCGAGTGCTGTTGAGCTATCACATCCCACTGATCGAAATCCTGACCGATTTCTACAACGAACTAAAAGCCCGGACGCGCGGGTATGCCAGCCTCGACTACCATTTCGAGGGCTACCGGCCCGCTGACATGGTGCGGCTCGATGTGCTTGTGAACAGGGATCCGGTCGACGCTCTGAGTATCATCGTGCATCGCGACCAGATGTACAACAAGGGGATGCGACTGGTCAGCAAGCTTAAGGATATCATTCCTCGCCAGCAGTTCGATGTGCCGATCCAGGCCGCTGTGGGGAACAAGATCGTCAGCCGCGCCAATGTGAAGGCCATGCGCAAGGACGTGCTCGCCAAGTGCTATGGCGGGGATATCACGCGCAAGCGTAAGCTGTTGGAGAAGCAGAAGGCTGGCAAGAAGCGCATGAAGATGATCGGGTCGGTGGAAATCCCGCAGGAAGCGTTTATGACGATCCTGAAGCTGGACGAGGAATGATCGACCGGCTCGCCGTCCTCGGCATCCGGCCCAAAAAAGGCCTCGGCCAGAACTTCCTTGTCGATCAGCGCCTGCGCGCCCGGATCGTCGCCGCGGCCGAACTGACCCCCACCGACATCGTGCTCGAGATCGGCCCCGGACCGGGGGTGCTCACCGAGCTGATCGCGCAGCAGGCGGGTCGTGTCGTAGCGGTCGAACTCGATGAACGGCTGATTCCCGTGTTGCACGAGCGCTTTGCTGGCCAGCCGCATGTGACGGTGGTGCACGGCGACATCATGAAGATGGCGGTCGGGGATCTGCTGCGGCGGAACGCGAGCCCTGGAAATGCGACCGGAGCGTCTCCCTCATTTGTTCCCGATGTCCCTTCCGTTCGTTACAAAGTGATCGCCAATCTCCCTTACTACATCACCTCCGCGGCCATCCGCCATCTGCTCGAAGCGACGCCACCACCGGAGCTTCTGGTGCTGACCGTGCAGCGCGAGGTGGCCGAGCGCATCGTTGCTACGCCGCCGGAGATGAGTCTGCTTGCCCTGGGCGTGCAGTTCTACGCTACGGCGCGGATCGTGGAGCGCATTCCGGCCAGTGCGTTCTATCCGAGGCCGAAGGTCGACTCGGCGGTCGTGCGACTGGAGCTCCGGCCAGAGCCGGCCGTGCCGGGTGTGACCGCCGCAGCATTCTTTCGAGTCGCACGCGCCGGGTTCAGCCAGCCCAGAAAGCAGTTGCGCAATTCGTTGGCGTCGGGGCTGGCAGCTCCTCCTGCGCGGGCCGAGGCGTGGCTGGCGGGCGCAGGTGTGGCGCCGCAACGCCGCGCCGAGACGTTGAACCTGGCGGAGTGGGGCGCGTTGGCTCAGGCCGTTGAGCGCGGCAGCCTAGGGAACGAGCGAGCGGGAGAGGCGAAGCAGCCGTCAGATTGACTCTCCCACTCGCCAGCTGCCCTGCGCTCAGTCGGTGATGCGCGCCTTCATCCACTCGTTGCTGTTGTGGAAATCGGCGACAGCATTGCCGGG
>CAYRFV010000430.1:0-3641 GCA_964423545.1 uncultured Anaerolineales bacterium
CCAAACGGGCATGGAAACTCCCTAGAAACTCTCGCCGGCACGCAGATGCTTCACTGCGTAGATGCTTCACTGCGTAGATGCTTCACTGGCGTTCAGCATGACAAGTGCGGTGTTTCTCGCCTGCGTCGATGCCGCCCGAGGCATAAGTCTTTCAGCAGGACAACCATTGGGTTACTTGCGCCCTCGTGTACTAGTCGGTGTTTGACTGCGTGTTGACCAGCGCCTCCACGGCCGCTGCCCAACATGGCGTGCAGCCGACCGCCGATCATGCCGGAGTCAGGCGTCCTTGCCGAACCGTTCGCAGCCCCGCAAGCCCGCTATGCTTGGGAGAACAATGGCCGATCATGAATCCAGATACGTCACGCTGAACCTGGAGTCACTGCGGGCCATTGGCGGCTGGGCAGCGGATTTTCTGTTATCTGGAATTGCCGCCCACTCTATCCGTCCTTGCAGTCGCCAACACCTATCGCCAGGAAGAAGAGTGCAGAGAGCGTTTGCCTGCAAGCTGCGAACCCGGTAGAATATCTTTTGCGTACAATTCCTGTGGTCACGGGAACATTGCTGGGCTTTCATCACCACTCTGTCAAAGCCTACTTTGCATTTGTCGCCGCAGGGACAGCTGCTGCGCGTGATTCAGCGCCCTGTCTGTTTGAGGAGCATCTTAGTCAGGGAAAAGACTTCGCTGTGCTGTTGCGAACAAAGTTTTATCGTCCATCGCTGCCTCAGGATCTCCTTGTCCGACCGCGCCTGATCGATCAACTCAATCAGGCGCTGCGCCATCCCCTCATCCTGATCTCCGCTCCGGCTGGCTATGGCAAATCGGTGTTGGCGAGTTCCTTCCTGCAAACCTGCCCGTTGCCCAGCGCCTGGCTTTCGCTGGACGAGCAAGACGCTGATCTGCGTCTCTTCCTGGACTACGTCCTCACCGCGTTGGATGCCCTGTTTGCGGGATCGCTGCGCCACACACAGTCATTGCTGGCAGGAACGAGTCTCCCCCCGGTTGCAATCATTGCCGACAGTCTGGTCAACGAGTTGGCTGAACTCGAAAGCGAGTTCATCCTGGTGCTTGAAGATGTACATCTACTCCGCACAGCGGACATCTACGGCTTTCTTTCTGCTCTGCTGCGCCATCCTCTGCCAGGATTTCACCTGCTGCTCCTCACGCGCCAGGACCCGCCGCTGGAGTTGGGGAGGCTCAGAGCGTATGACCAGCTCGGCGAGATCCGCGGGCGAGATTTGCGTTTCACCGCAGGCGAGATGGCGGCATTCATGGACCATGCTGTCGCAATTCGCCTGCGCAACGAAACACTTGCGGTGCTGGCCGAGCGGACGGAGGGCTGGGCCGCTGGCTTGCGCCTGGTAGCGCTGATGCTGCGCAATGGCGGCGACGCCGACCAGCAGATTGCCCAGTTGGGTGCAGAGAATCGCTACGTGGTGGACTACCTGGTGAGCCAGGTCTTGGCGCGCATCCCACCCGAGCTGGAGGATTTTCTCCTGAAAACGTCGATCCTCGACATGCTTTGCGGGTCTCTGTGTGATGCGGTCATGGACGCGGGGGATGCGACGGCCCGCGGCCAGGCCAATCTGCAGTGGCTGGAAGAGCTGAACTTGTTCACGATGTGCCTGGACGAAGAGCGACTCTGGTATCGGTACCACCACTTGTTTCAGGGTCTTCTGCGCAGCCGGCTGGAGCGCACGCTGAACGTCGGCGCGATCGCTGCGCTCCACCTGCGCGCCAGTGCGTGGTATGCCAACCACGGGCATATCGACGAGGCGCTGCGCCATGCGCTGGCTGGCGGCGATACGCCAGGCGCCGTGCAGTTGGTCGCGCAGCACCGCCACCACCTGGTCAATACCGAGCAGCGCCCGCGTCTCGAACGCTGGCTGACCGTCTTTCCGGAAGCAACGGTGGCCCAGCACCCTGACTTGCTGCTGGCCAAGGTCTGGAGTAACCGGACCGGCCGCTCCGATACACAAACAGGTTTGGCGCGGCTAGAGCAGGTTCAAACCCTCGTCGACCGTTTGACCAGCGAACCTGAGCGCGCCCGCCAGTTCCAGGGCGAGATCGATGCCCTGCGCTGCATTGGGAAGACCTTTGCGGCCAACGACCCGCAGGGTGTGATCATGCTCGCAACTCGCGCCCTGGAGACGTTGCCGAGAGAGTGGTACCTGGCGCGCGCTACGGCGTGGCTGCATCTCGCCGTAGCCCAGCACATGTGCGGTCAGCTTGAGCTTGCCAAAACGCTGTTGACGATCGGACAGCAGGAAGACATGGCCGCGAGCAACGCTGCGTACGTGCGTATTGCGGGAGCGAGCGCATTCATCCATTGGATGAATGCAGACCTGGCGCGCCTCTTGCAGACGGCGCAACACATAGTCGGTGTCACCCAGTCAGCCAACCTTGTCGAGTCCCACAATTGGGGCCATTGCTTCCTGGCTACCGCAACCTATCAGCGCAACGAACTGGCAGCTGCCGAGCTGCACGCCAACGTCGTACTTGAGCAGCGATATGGGTGTGATCCAGTCTCTGTCGCGCACAGCGCGTGCGTGCTCGCGGCGATCCATCAGGCGCACGGCAGCCCTGAGGCCGCGCGTGTGACCCTTGAGCAGGCACGCGATTATCTGCGCGAGATGCGCAGCGAAGCGCTGCTGCTACTCGTCCAGGCCTTTGGCGCCGAACTTGCCGCCCGGCAGGGCGATCTCGACACGGCGGGTCGGTGGGCGGCGACCGTTGGCCCCCTGATCCCGCTCGGCGTGATGGCGTTCTTCTACGCCCCCCAATTGACGCTGCCCAGGGTGCTGTTGGCCATGAACACGCCAGCCAGCCGGCAGCAGGCGGCGGCATCGCTTTCTCGTTTACACGCTTTCGTCACTGAGACCCACAACACGCGCTTCCTGATTGACGTGCTGGCCTTGGAGGCCCTGCTCCATGCTGCCGAAGGGAACGAGCCGGCGGCGTTGCAGACGCTGGAGCAGGCGTTGCTTTTGGCCCAGCCCGGCGGTTTCATCCGTGTCTTTGTGGACCTGGGGCCGGCCATAGCTGGTCTGCTGAAACAGCTGCCCAGGCAGAATCCTGCCGCCGAGTATGTCGACAGGATTCTGCGCGCCTTTGCCGCCACGGCGACTGGTGCGCTTCCTTCCGCACAGTTGCGCCGCTTGCCTGCCGCCCCCACGAACCTGGTTGAGCCTTTGACCAGGCGTGAGCTCGAGATCCTCGAGCTTATGGCGCAGTGGCTGAGCGCCAGAGATATTGCGCAGCGCCTGGTCATTTCAGAGGCCACGGTGAAGCGCCATATCGCGAACATCTTCCAAAAGTTGGCGGTGAACAAACGGGGCGAAGCGGTCACTACGGCCATTGCCCTGGGTTTGCTGCCCGCGCGACCTTGATTCTCCCCAGTTCACCCATCACAATCCTTCGCTGCACCCGCCAAAGCTGAGCAACAATACACCTTTTTTACATACTTCGGCGCTTCTCCGCGCCGGGAGTCCATGCTACGCTCAAGCTGTGATTCGATTTCGTCATGGGCGCTTGCGTAAGCAGGTGGGCAAGCCCTGCCACAATTGGTCAAGGTGGCAGCGAAAGAGTGAAACTCGGTGCTACCTATTGTAAAGCTCACGCGCGACTCTCCGGCCACATATCA
>CAYRFV010000431.1:0-3624 GCA_964423545.1 uncultured Anaerolineales bacterium
GGCAGGCGTACACAAGCTGTGGCAGGCGTGCGCAGCGAACGGCGACATCTATCGAGGCCGTTATCGCGGGCTGTACTGCGTGGGCTGCGAGCTCTTCTATGCCGAAGAGGAGCTGACCGGCGGCCTCTGCCCCGAACATCTGACCGCCCCCGATGTGGTCGAAGAAGAGAACTACTTCTTCCGTTTGTCGCGGTATGCCGGGCCGCTAATGGAACTCATCGAGAGCGACCGGCTGCGGGTCTGGCCGACGAGCCGGAAGAACGAGGTGCTCAGCTTTCTGAGAAGCGGCATTTCCGACCTGAGCGTCTCCCGGTCGACAGTGCGCGCACACGGCTGGGGCATCCCGACGCCCGGCGATCCCGAGCAGGTGATCTACGTCTGGTTCGATGCGCTGGCGAATTACATCACAACCTTGGGCTACGCGGACGGATCTGCAACGTACGATCGCTACTGGACCAACAACTCCCGTCGAGTCCACGTCATCGGCAAGGGGATCCTGCGCTTCCACGCCGTGTACTGGCCGGCTTTCCTGCTCTCTGCGGGTGCACCGCTGCCAGACACCCTCCTGGTCCACGGTTACCTGACCGTCGAGGGGCAAAAAATCAGTAAGTCACTCGGCAACGCAGTGGACCCTGTCGAAGAGGCGCAGGCCTATGGGCCGGATGCGCTGCGCTACTTTCTGCTGCGCCACACCCCGGCCGCCGAGGACAGCGACTACTCGCGCGGCCGTCTGGCGTTGGCCCACAACTCCGAGCTTGCCGATCAGCTCGGCAATCTGCTTAGCCGGACAGTGAGCATGGTGGAGAAGTACTATGGCGGCGTGGCGCCCGCGCCGGAGACACAAGACGATCCTGCGCTTCGCCTGCAGGCCTTGGGAGACGCGCTGCCGGGCCGCGTGCACGCAGCGGTGGAACGCTTCGCCATCCACGAGGCGCTTGCCGCCATCTGGGACTTGATCGGTGCGGCCAACAAATACGTAGTGGAGACCGCGCCCTGGACCCTGGCAAAAGCTCGTGCCGCAGGAGATGTCGCCGCGGGTAGACACCTGGCGACCGCGCTCTACGCGCTGATCGAAACGCTGAGGCTGGTAGCCTTGTTCTGCGAACCGTTCATCCCGGCCGCGGCCGAGGAGATTACGAAGCAACTGGGGCTCACTGGCGACTGGCGCCGCGGACCCCAGCGCTGGGGCGGCACAGCACCGGGCACGCGCGTCCGGCCCGGGCCCGCACTGTTTCCGAAGCGGTAGGAGGCGACAACGCGCCTGACGCGTGAGCGGGCCTATCTGGCTGGTGGGAGGAAACGCACGCAGACCGGCATCGGCACGGTGACCTCGCATCCGGCCGCTGTGAGTTCCCCCGTCCCAGGATCGACACGGAAGACCACGATGCTGTCGCTGTCCTGGTTGGCGACCAACAGGAACGCACCGGTCGGGTCGAGCGCGAAATGACGCGGGAAGCTGCCAGACGTCGGCGCATGGCCGACCGGCGTGAGCATGCCGGTCGCTTCATTCACAGCAAAGACGGCGATGCTGTCGTGTCCTCGATTCGACATATAGACGAAGCGACCATCGGGGGCTACTGCCACCTCGGCCGGATAGTTGATGCCCGTCCACTCCCTGGGAAGCGTGGATACAACCTGAACCGGCAGCAACGCGGCGCTGGATGCATCCCAGGAGAGGAGGGTCAGCGTCGAGTCCAACTCACCGGTCACGTAGCACCAACGGCCGTTGGGGTGAAAGGCGAGGTGGCGCGGTCCCACACCGGGCCTGAGGCTAACGCCTGGCGGATCGGCGGGCGACAATCGCGCCGTCATGGAATCGACCCGGTAGACCATCACCCGGTCTGTGCCCAGGTCGGCGGCAAGCGCGTAGCGGCCGCTCGGGTCGGGCACGATGCAGTGGGCATGCGGACCCTCCTGGCGGTCGGCCACCGGGCCGGAGCCCACATGCTGGACGAGTTCGGAGGCCGGTTCGAGGGCGCCATCATCTCGCACAGGAAAAACCGTCAGGTTGCCGCTGGCATAGTTCGCCACCATCAGCGCCCGGCCGCTCGGGTGGAGGCTCAGGTAGCAGGGCCCGGCGCCATGCGTCAGCTGATCGTTGAGCCGCGCCAGGTCGCCGGTCGCCGGGTCGACGGCGAACGCCACCACCGCGCCGCCAGAGCGCTGACCGTGCTCGCGCACCTCGCTGCCCGCGTAGAGATAGCTTCCGCTGGGATGGAGCGCAAGCCACGAGGGATTGGCGACACCGCCCGTTGCGCCCTGAAAGTCGAGCACGCCGGTGCGGGCATCGAGTCGAAAACGGTAGATGCCCTGGGAAGTCCAACCACGCTTGGATGCGGATGTGTAAGTGCCGATGTAGAGGAGCTGAAATTCGGCCATGGTTACGAGGTCTCCATCGTTGGGTTCAGACTACTGAGACGCGGCAACAGGATGCTGCCAGAAGTCTCAGGCGCCGCTTCGTCCACCGAAGCGGTCGAAAAGTCGCCACGTGGCAGCGACTGCCGCGTCTCGCCGCGCCCGCTGCGAGAACGGACGTCCGATCGATCAGATGTCGTCCAGAACCGCACCTGCGATCCCATGCTCCCCCGCCACGGCGTAGAGCAGGCAAACGCGGCCCCGCCTCGGTGAAAACAGCCGGATCCCGCAACTGGCGCGCCCGCTGCCGGATCAGGCCTCGCTCGGAGGGCAGCAGTGGCTGGTCAGCGCCTTCCCAATCCTCCCAATCCAACTGGGGTTGGAACGACGGGATCGGTTCCGATGTTCGCCGCTCCCACCAGTCGGGGCGCAGATCGATGTCACACGTCAGAATGCGTTCCGGGCAGTCCCCGGCATTGCTCCAGAAGACGTGCAGCATGTGTCCATGTGGCAGGACCGCGCTGTGGCGCCTCTGTGGCGCAAAGAGGCGCGGCCCGGGTGTGAATCCGGTCAACGGGTTGCGCGAGCGTCGGAGCGGGCCCGGCATCTCGAGCGCGTAGTGCCAGCCATCCCACTCAAGGACGCGCCAGTAGGATGCGCCGAGCTGCTCTGGACGGGCCTCGAAGTGGAGTCCGTCAGCCGAGGTCGCCACGCAGGTCACCGGGTCAGGCGCACCCGCCAAGCAGCCATGGACGTACATACGAATGCACCGAGCAGCATGGTCCACGTACACCTCAGGCGAGGCGATATGGCGCGGAAAGCCGGTCTGCGCCAGGCTGAGAGTGCCGGGCTTGCGGCATCATGATGGGGTTACTGGGCAGACGATGGGTTTTCACGGCAGGCTCCCGCGCGCTGCACCCGGACAGGGTGCGCCGGCGTCACCATCGCGTGGCCTGAAACCGCCACCCAGGCTGCACTTTCTGCATCTCGGCTTCGTCATCGCGTTTCGTCAGGCCACAGCGCAGGTAGTTGTCGTGGAGTCTCGCCAGCGCGGCTCGATCCAGCTCGATGCCGAGACCCGGCGCCGACGGCACAGGTAGCGCGCCGTCCTCGAACCGGAAGCGTCCGCCCACGAGCACCTCTTCCGACTGCCAGGGATAATGCGTGTCGCAGGCGTAGGTCAGGTTCGGCACGGCGCCCGCCAGGTGCGTCATCGCGGCCAGCGAGATGCCGACATGGCTGTTGGAGTGCATCGACATCCCGCGGCCG
>CAYRFV010000432.1:0-3603 GCA_964423545.1 uncultured Anaerolineales bacterium
GCTCTTGCTCATTCTCTGCTGCTGCTGTTGCGCGCTTGCGTGGGGCGCGGGCAGCCTGGCATTGGGCGGCATTCGCATGGGCGCATCGGCCATCGGCCCGGATGCATCAGGGTGGGAGCGGTGGTTTCGCTCCTGGGATCGCGAATGGCGCGGCTGGGCCGGGCCCTGGCAGGGCGGCTGGAGCACGCAGGCCAGCGAACCGATCCAGCAGACCCTGACCATCCAGGGCGCGGCCATGCTGGATCTGGATGTGCCCGTCGGTGATGTGACGGTGAAAACCGGGCCGGCCGGTCAGGTTCAGGTCGAAGGCAAGAAGCGCGCCTTCGGTGTGACGGAAGCCGACGCGCAGGCGCGGCTCGACGAGTTCCAGGTCAAGGTCGACCAGTCAGGCGACAAGGTTTGGGTGCGCGTCAGCGGACAGACCGTCGGCGCGGGAGTTCGATCGCCGTCCGTCGACCTGACGATCACCGTGCCCAAGCAGACCGATCTGGCTGCGCAGATGGGGGTGGGTCGACTGCAGGTGAATGGCACAGAAGGGGACGCCACGATCAACGCTGAGGTCGGCGATGTGATCCTGTCCGATGTCAAGCCGGCCGAGAGCCTCACCGTGAAGACGCGCGTATCCAACGTCGATTTCTCCGGTGCGCTGGCGCCGAACGGCCGCTACGAGATCACCACCGACATCGGCAAGATCGCGCTGCGCGTGCCGGCCGACAGCGCCTTCCTGATCGACGCTCGCAGCGATGTCGGCGATGTCAAGGTCGGCTTCCCGGTGTCGGGCACAGCCAGCCGCGATGCGTTGGTGGGCAAGGAAGTGAAAGGCGAGGTCGGGTCCTCCCCGACGGCGCGCCTGATGCTGCGCTCGCGCATCGGGGAGATCTCAGTCAATCCCGGCCGGTAAGGTTGGCATCACGCGCCAGGCGCCGATAGAGGCCGCCTGGCGCGCGGCACGCCCCTATACCGACTCCGCCCGATAAGCCGGCACCGCATCGGTCCGGCTGCGACCGCGACCATCCTCGTAAGTCACTTCCCAGGCCGGGGCCCAGGCCAGCGCCACCATCTGCACGTCGATTTCCGTCTTCTTCGGTGCGACCTTGACCTGCTGGATGTCGTTGACCGCCTCTTCGAACTGCCGGGTCAGCGCGCCGGCTTCTTCCTCCATGTCGTGCTGCAGCGCTTCGATAGCGGCCTTCATGCGGGCAATCTCCGCCTCCGACTCCTTGATATCGGCCTGGGCCGCGGTCGTGATGCGCCGCTTGCTGGCGACCGTGGTCAGGCCGCGCGTGCTGGCGCTGCGCCGGCCAAACACACCCAGAAAGCCGGCAACCGTCGAGAGGCCGGAAAGCAGCTCTTCACCGATGCGGCCCTGGTACGCGGCCTTGTCCTCCGCCAGCTCACGCTCCTCGCGCGCCAACTGAGTCTGAACGCGCTCGACCTTCGGCTCATACTTGTCTCGCAGCTTGTCCAATGCGGCATCGCGCAGCTCGCGGGCGACCTGCTGGCAACGGATCCTGAAATCCCGCTCCGGTTCATCGGGCTCGGCATAGAGCTTGAGGGTGGGATTGTAAGCCACGCTGAAAGATCGGCTGCGGTACAGCTCATCGACCAGGCCGGCTGACAGACCGTTGAACGCCTTCACATTGGTCACGCCGTCAGGCAGGCCGGCGACAAAAGTGGCATCGGACTCACCGGTCTCTTGCAGATCGCCCGGTTCGATCTTGATCTGCTGCGCACCTTTCCACGACACGATCCTGCTCCCCTCACTCAGTCCCTGGAGCAGTGCGAGGTTCTGGGTTTCATCCAGGCCCAACTTGCGGTCGGTGTAGCGGATGGACGCAAAGCCGATGAGGGCCGGCTCGTACACCAGCCGCTTCTCGGTGACGGTCACGCTGCCGCCGACCTTGTCGGCGATTGCTCGCGTGCTCTGGGATTCGGTCAGCGCAAGCGGCAGGTAGACCTGTTTGATCCCCGGCGGCAGCACCGGCGCCTGGGCAGTCCAGTTCGCGGCCGATGGAGCTGCCGGGCGTCCCGCACCCGCCGCGGCCGGCGCCGGCGCGCCGGCCGCGGTCCGTGCACCCTCGCCGGTCGTCTGCCCAACACCGTCCCGGGTCGCCTTGCGTCCCGCCATCAAAGTCCTGATCTGCTGGCGGGTCAGCGGCCCGCGCAAGTAGCTCATGGCCCAGCGGGTGGTGAAGACAACCGGCGCCTTCAGGTTGACATTGTGCATCAGGAAGACGCGGCTGTCGAGGGCCGAAATGGTCTTGTCGAGCACGGCCGGGTCGGTGGATGAACCCGCCTCCGAGAGCGCTCCCTGCAAGCCATCCATCAACCGCGCCTTGTCGCGCTCGGCCTGCAGCTTGCCGATGAACCAGGTGCCCGCGTTGGTCAGCCCCTTGTAGTCGACGTCCACCGGGTTCTGCGTCGTGAGCACCATGCCGACGCCGAAGGCTCGCGCCTGTTTGAGCAACGTCAGCATCGGTTTCTTGCTCGGGGGAGCGGCGGTAGGAGGAAAGTAACCGAAGATCTCATCCATGTAGACGATGGCGCGCAGACTGGTGGTGCCCGACTGGGCGCGCATCCACGAGATGACCTGCTCCAGCAGCAGCGTGACGAAGAACATGCGCTCGGCATCGGCCAGATGCGCAATGTAGAAGATGCTGTGCCGCGGCTTGCCCTCCCGTGTATACAGCATCTCCCCGATATCGAGCGGCGCGCCCTGCGTCCACACGGCGAAGCTGGGCGAGGCGATGATGTTGTTCAGCGCCATCGCGAGGCCAAAGCGCTCTTTTTCTGGGAAGAAGGTCTCGACATCGAAGACGCCGATCTGGCGGAAAGGCGGCTTCTGGACCTGCAAGATCAGCTTCGCAATGTCGAGGTCCTGTCCAGCGCGCCAGGCGGTCTCGATGATGTGCGAGAGCAGGATGTGCTCCTTGCTGCGCACCGGATCGGCCTCGACGCCGATCAACCCCAGGAGGCTCGACACGGTGCCCTGGATGCGGTCGCGCAACGTCTCAGTCTCGGCCTCCCAGTCGAGACCGGGCGCTTTGAAGCTGCTGAGGATGCTGACCGGTAGGCCGGCATCGGAGCCTGGGGTGTAAATGGCAAAGTCCACTGCATTCTTGAGCGCGCGAATGCGATCCGGCCCCTCCTCCCAGTTTGCCAGCCCGTCCCGCCACGTTTTGGCGGTCGCCGCGGCAAACTCCTCAGGAGTCTGTCCCTTGCGCCGGGCATCGTCCGGGTTGATCCATGGCAGGAAATCCTCGGGTCGCAGCTCAGGAAAGGTGAGCAGCAGGTTGGTGATGTCGCCCTTCGGATCGATCATGATCGCCGGCACGCCGTCCAGCGCCGCTTCCTCAATGAGATCGATGCAGAGGCCGGTCTTGCCGCTGCCGGTCATGCCTACCACGATGGCGTGGGTGGTCAGGTCGCGCGAGTCGTAGTTCACCGGTTTGTCCGCGGCGGCTTGCCGAGTCTTGAGATCATACTCGCGGCCCAGGAAGAAGCTGCCGAGCTTTTCGATGATGGGCATGGAAGGCCTCCTGATCCTCTGGTCTTGGCAGCGGATTATACCACATCCACTGCCGCGGCGCGCGACGCATTCGA
>CAYRFV010000433.1:0-1674 GCA_964423545.1 uncultured Anaerolineales bacterium
CGCCAGCACCCGCTGATAAGCATCTCGGGCGGCCTCCGCGACCCGGCGCTGCTCGGGCGAATAGACGTAGATTCCAGACCTGTACTGGGTGCCGACGTCGTTGCCCTGACGCATGCCCTGCGTTGGGTCATGCGCCTCGAAGAAGGTCTGGACCAGCCGCTCATAGCCAATCGTCCGGGGGTCGTGGACGACCAGAACCACCTCGTTGTGCCCCGTCTGGCCCGAGCAGACCTCCTCGTAGGTCGGGTTGGGTGTGAATCCGGCAGAGTAACCGGCAGCGGTTACCCAGATGCCGTCGCCCAGCTCCCAGAACTTGCGCTCAGCGCCCCAGAAGCAGCCGAGCCCGAACATCGCGCGCTCCATGCCCTCAGGATAAGGACCCTTCAGCGCCCGGCCGCTGAGGAAGTGCTTGGCGGCGGTCCTGATTGGCTGCGGTCGGCCCTTCAGCGCAGCCTCGCGCGAAGGCATCTGCGCCTTCTTTCTGAAGAACATCATGGACGCTGCTCCCTGGTCGAAAACTGCCGCGAGGCTGATATAGTGCGCCCGTCAGGCTAGTTCATCATGACGCTCGCGTCACGATCGCGAGAGCAGGGCGCCTCCTCAGTGCGGCGGCGCTGGCAGGGAGCAGTAGGATGGCCGAGGCAGGCTCCGGGGCCGCATCCGGCGGCACGTTCAGTGGCATGACAGAACGCAGCATCTACCAGGCGAGCGCAGGCCGCAAGCTCACCTTCTCTTTCATCTTCCTGCTGCTGCTGCCCTTTTTCGTCAGCCTGGGCCCGATGCTATGGATGCGCATCAGAAGCGGCCTGTGGCACGACCTGGCCGGCTTCCTGTTGTTCGCCCTACTGTTCGCGGTCCTGATGGGCCTGATCCTGGCCGAGCTGATCCGGTCACTGCGAACGCGGATCTCGCTAGGCGCCAAGGCGCTGCACATGACGGTGCCGAATGGCCGGGGTCCGACGCCGTTCCTCAAGTACGCGAGCCACGACATTCCCTACGACCAAATCGCGGCCGTGGAGACGCGCCGGGAGATCTACGGCGGCTGGCTGGCACCCGTGCTGCTGCAGGGCGCGCGGGTCGTCACCAAGGACGGCCGCAACATCCGCATCGGCTACGTCAACGAGGCCAACATCGATCCGGCATTCCCCTACCCTGAGATCGCGAGGCAGATCGCTGCCCGCGCCGGCTTGGCGGTTGCGGACTCGGGCAACGTCAGACGCTCCGCGGCCGCAAAGATGCTCGGCTTCAAGAGCGCTGATCCGACGCCCGGCGGACCGGTCGGCGACAACGAGATCGCGGCGCTCAATCGGGCGCACAGACGTTTCATGCTCGGCCTCACCGCGGGCCTGCTGGCACTCGTCGGCGCGAGCCTCCTCGCCGACGTGATGGCGAGCCCGCCGCAGGTGCGCGCGTCGCGCGAGGCGGCCCCGCAGCCGGCACCCGCGCCGGGGAAGAAGTAGCGCGCGCCGATCCAGGCTAGCGGCGGACGTCGTAGACGCAACGGAAGCCGATGTAGGCGGCGTAGAAATCCGCCGGCTTCCATTGCGGCGCATCAGCGCGCGTCTGCGCCGGCCCGTACCACCAGGAGCCGCCGGCGGTCATCGCATCGCCCGCGCGGCGATCGGCCAGCCACTCCCATACGTTGGCGCCCATGTCGAAGAGGCCGTTGACGCC
>CAYRFV010000433.1:1684-3599 GCA_964423545.1 uncultured Anaerolineales bacterium
TGTTCGTCGAGCCGATCGGCGCCCGCCGGCGCATGGCGCGGCCAGGGATCCGCCCCGTTGGTGTTCATTCCCTCCGGCGTATCGCCGACCGGATATGGGTAGGTGCGGCCGCGCTGGTAGCCGTCCTCCGGCCTGGCGCGCATCTCTGTAAATGCCGCCTTGCGCCATTCCAGGAGCGTCGGCAGACGTCCCCCGGCGGCGGCGCAATAGTCGCGCGCCTCGGCCCAATCGACGTGCGCCACGGGATCGTCGGTCTCAGCCGCGTCGCCGTCGGGCGCACGCCAGCTCCAACCGGGACGCCGCTGCCACCCACCCGCGTACTCGAAGCCGCCACCTTCGCGCTCCGCGCGCGTCGACAAGGATCGCGCCGAGGCGTAGCGCGCGAACTCGGCCACGGTGACCTCGGTGCGATCCATGGCGAACTCGCCAAGATCGACGCGCTCGGGCCTTCTGTCGGCGGCCCATACCGTGGTGGCCGACGCAAGACATGCCGCGGATGCGAGCATTAGGACGGTCCGTTGCAGCATCACGCGGGGCCATCCCTAATTGACGTAGATGTCGACCTTGCGGCGGCGACGTCCGAGGTAGCCGCACAGCACGCCGAGGCCGCCGAGAAACGCGAAGGTGGGCACGCGCAGGACCTGCGCGACGACACCGTCCCACGCGAAGTTGCCGGCGCGCTGAACCACAGCCGCCTTCGCTGCCGCGAGGCTGCGCGGGGCCGTATCCGCCCAGTGGCGCGCCATGGGCGTGGGCACGAAGGGGGCCGTCCCATTCAACGGTCGCGTCGCGTCCGTCGCCAGCACGATTGCGGCGGCCAGCAGAAACAGACCGGCCAGAAATCGCAGTGCCATCAGGCCATCCTCTCCAGTCTACCCGGTGTCGCCGCCGCTTCGGCTGCGCGGCGAGCGCCCGGACGCCTCATCCCCCCGTGAAGGATCGCACCAGCATGCGCGCGGCGTCGAGCCCGCTCTCACCGAATCTGGCGAGCGCTCCTCCGGCGATCGCGGCGACGCTCCAGCCCGCCAACCGCTTTGCCGCCGAGGCATAGTTCACCAGCACCCGCACCTCGACCACCTGCTCGGGAAGTGCCGTCTCGGCCGCCAAGCCGTCCGGGCCGACGGTCCGGGCCGAGACAAGAAGCTGGAGGCGGCGCCGTCCGCGTGCGTTGGGCGTCACGGTCCAGCGCCAGCTCGCGTAGTCATCGGCGCTCACGCCGAGCGTGTTGTCGATCCATTGCGTCTCGGGCGAGGCCGTCTCGATGAAGAAGCCGCCGTCCGGCGCGCGCAGGCGCACGGACATCGCGCGCGTCACCATCACGGCGTGCTGCGCGGCAGGACCGCCGCCGGCCAAGCCCTTGGCGAGCCCCGGCACCCTGTCACGACCGATTCGCACCTCGACCAGAGCCGGGATGCCAGTGCGCATCCTGCGCGGGATGTTCTCGACCAACTGACCCGGCTCGATGGCCGTCGATCCAGCTCGACGCTGAGCAGGGGCAGGGTGCGGATGCGAGGCTTGCACCGGCGGGCCGGCGCGATGACCCGCGGGCTGCGGCACACGCACGCTGCCCGGCGGGCCGCCAAGGCCGGGTCCGTCATGCGGAGCGGGCAGTCGTTGCGGCGGCAGCGCGGGGGGAGCAGTGCGGCGCGCCGCAGTGGGCGGCTCCGGCCAAGGGGCGGGTTGGGGCGGTGGCGCGGCCTCCGGCATCAGCGGTGGTGATGCCCGGGAAGGGGCCGGCGCGGGAGGCGGGGCCGCTGCGGCTGCCGGTTGGGCAGGACCGCCGCGCTTCAAAGCGTCCAGACCATGGGCCTCCGACCTCGGAGGCGGAGACTGGGGCGCAGCGGGGGCGGGCGCAGCACCCGGCGGCAGATCGGCAGCCTCCCAGCGCGGCGCATAGGGCGCCGGAGGCGGCGGC
>CAYRFV010000434.1:0-3582 GCA_964423545.1 uncultured Anaerolineales bacterium
ACCGCCGGCTGATCCGTGAGCAGCGGCGCCTGCGCGAGATGGAGGCCGAGGCGCAGCGGCTGGCGGCAGAGAAGATCAAGCTTGAGGAGATCGATCGCGCCAAGGCTGCGTTTATCCGGCTGGTGACCCACGAGCTCCAGGCGCCGATCGCTGCGATCGATAGCTATCTGCGCCTGATCCTCGAGGGTTTTGTGAAGCCTGAAGAGCAAGCGGCAATGCTGCAGCGCGCTGAGGCGCGTGCACAGGAGCAAATGGCGCTGATCGCCGATCTCCTGGAGTTCGGCCGGTTGCGCGATGGACAGAAGCGCGGGCGGGTGAGCAACGTGCGGCTCGACACGGTGCTGCGCCAGCTAGATGAGACGCTGCGCGCCCAGGCCAGCCAGAAGGGGTTGGAGCTTACGGTCAGCATCCCTGCGGAGACGCCGCCGGTGCGCGGGGTGATGGCCGAACTCAAGGGCGTGTGGGCCAACCTGATCGGCAATGCAATTAAGTACACCCCGTCGGGCGGCTCGGTGACGGTGAGTCTGCGCGTTGAGGATGGACAGGTGATTGGCCAGGTCAGCGACACCGGCATCGGCATCCCAAAGGAGGCGCTCGACAAACTATTCCACGAATTCTACCGGGCGGATAACGCGAAGGCGGTGGCTGCGCACGGCACCGGCTTGGGTCTGGCGATCGTCAAGCAGATCATCGAGGCCGCGGGCGGGCGGATTACTGTCGAGTCCGTGTTAGGCAGCGGCTCCACCTTCACCTTCACTTTGCCAGCAGCCAACGCCACGTTGGCACGTCGTGCGTTCAGCGACGCATCCCGTCATCATATCGGACAAGGAGGCCGGATGAGCCTGAAGATTATCGAGAAGGGCGACATGGCAGCGTTCGTGTCCGGCGTGATGGATCAGTATGTGGTGATCGGCCCACAGGTCAAAGACCAACAGGCTGTAGGACGCGAGCAGTTCGCGTTCGATAGGCTCACCGATCCTGATCGATTACGTCTCGACTACAACACAACCATTCTGCCGCCCAAGAAGCACCTTCTGCCCCAGGAGGAGCGGCTGTTCACCTTCCAGACGGCGGATTTTCGTGCCACGCCGGTCCTGGACGTTCGCCCGCAGGTGATTTTCGGCGTGCACACCTGCGACATCCATGCCATGAAGCTGCTGGACGCCGTCTTTGCCACCGGAGAGCAGGATGAGCATTACCTGCGCCGGCGCCAAGCGACGTTGATCGTCGGCATCGAGTGCCTCAAGCCCTGCGACGAACACAGCTTCTGCAAGAGCATGAACACGCTTACTGCCAGCGATGGGTTCGACCTGCATCTGACGGATCTTGGGGACGCCTATGCCGTCGAGGTGGGCACCGAGGCCGGCGCGACGTTGCTAGAGCGCTGCAATGTGTGTGATGCATCCGAGGCGGCGGTCGCTCAGCTCAACCAGGCTCTCTCTGAGAAGTGGCCGCGCTTCTCCTATCGGCTCGACTTCGACGGCGCCGAGCTGCCTTCGTTGATGGCGCTCAGTTACAAAGATCCGCTCTGGGAAGAACTGGGCAAGCGCTGCCTGGCCTGCGGCTCATGCAACATCGTCTGCCCCACCTGCTACTGCTTCAACGTCTGTGATCGCATTTCGTTGGACGGGCAGACGGGCGAGCGCGTTCGGCTTTGGGACAGCTGCCAACTCGACGAGTTCGCGCGCGTCGCCACCGGCGAGAACTTCCGCCACAAACGCTCGCAGCGCCAGCGCCATCGCTTCTTCCGCAAAGGCAAATACATCCCGGACATGCATCATGAGCTGGGCTGTGTCGGCTGCGGTCGTTGTGCGCGCGCCTGCCTGGTGGACATCACACCGGTCAACGTCTGGAACGCGCTGTATCAGTCGCATGCGAGCTAGTAGTCTGTCAATGATCCAGTGATGAGTTCGTAGTAGCGGCTTGAGTCGCTGGTCCGGCACGAAAACGACTGAAGTCGTCACTACGACCCTGTCATATCACGGCTGACAGACCACTAGCGCGGGCCGCGAGAAGCACGGATCGCAAGACGCAGTTCGGTGAGATTCGTCTGGCTTGCGGCAACGCCAGGGAGAAAGAAGGATGGCCATACCAACCGAGGGTTCGATCTATATTCCCAGCCCGGCCAAGGTCGCCAAAGTCGAGCAGCTGACCGCACTGGAGAAGCTGTTCCAGGTGGAACTGCCAGCAGGCCAATCGCTCGGCCACGATCCCGGGCAATTCGTCGAGGTGAGCCTGTTCGGCGTCGGCGAAGCGCCGATTTCGATCAGCTCGTCTCCGAGCCGCAGCAACGGCCACTTCGAGTTGTGCGTGCGCAAGGTGGGCGATGTGACGGCCGCAATGCACAACCTGAAGGCCGGCGCCACGATCGGTGTGCGCGGGCCATTCGGCCACGGCTTCCCGGTGGACAAGATGCGCGGCAAGGATATTCTCTTTGCGGCGGGTGGCCTGGGCCTCGCGCCGGCGCGCAGTCTCATCAACCAGGTGCTGGATGAGCGCGGCAGCTTCGGCCGCGTCATCATCCTCTACGGCGCGAAGAATCCCTCCGAGCTGCTGTTCCGCGATGAGCTCGACGCGTGGGGCAAGCGTTCGGATGTGGAGTTCCACGTGACGGTGGATCGCCCCGATTCGACATGGACGGGCAATGCCGGCGTCATCACGACGCTGTTCAGATTCGTCGCCGTCAGTCCGCGCAACACCGTGGCGGTCACGGTCGGTCCTCCGATCATGTACCGCTTTGTGCTGATGGAGCTTTTGAGCAAGGGCATCCCAGAAAACCAGATCTGGATGTCGCTGGAGCGGCGCATGAAGTGCGGCGTCGGGAAATGCGGCCATTGCCAGATCAACAACTATTACTGCTGCCAGCAGGGGCCTGCCTTCAGCTACGACCAGATCAAGGGCGTCGAGGAGGCGATCTGATGAAACCCAAAGTGGCTTTCTTCGATTTCACGTCGTGCGAGGGCTGCCAGCTCACCGTGGTGGACAGCCTGCAAACGCACGTCGACCTCCTGGATGCCGTCGAGATCGTCCAGTTCCGCGAGGCGATGACCGAGCGCGGCGAGGACTACCTGGTCGCGTTTGTCGAAGGCTCGATCAGCCGCGAGAGCGACGAGGCGCGACTCAAGCAGATCCGTGAGCGCGCGGCGGTGCTCGTGGCGCTCGGTGCGTGCGCGCACCTGGGCGGGGTCAATGCGATTCGCAACGCGATGCCGCTGGAGGAGGTTCGCCGTTACGTTTACGGCGACAGGGCTGATTGGTACGAAACCTATCCGGCGCGGCCGCTGAGTGCGGTCGTGAAAGTGGACGCGTTCATCCCCGGGTGCCCCATCGACCGCGAGGAATTCATCGAGGTCGTCAAGGCGCTCCTGGCGGGCCGCAAGCCGCCGATCCCCGACTATCCCATGTGCGTGGAGTGCAAGCGGAAAGAGAACGTCTGCATGTACGACCGCGGGGGGACCTGCCTGGGGCCGGTGACGCGCGCGGGCTGCGGTGCGATCTGCCCCACCTACGGCGATGGCTGCGAGGGATGCCGCGGCCTGATTCCCGACCCGAACAGCGAAGCGATGAGCGATGTCCTGGTGA
>CAYRFV010000435.1:0-3570 GCA_964423545.1 uncultured Anaerolineales bacterium
GCCGACGGCGTCGGCCAGCCGCTCCGAGATGACCGCCACATTGCCATCGCCCTGCTTCAGAAAGCGACCCTGCGTGATGCGGTAGTCGTGCAGCTCCGGCGCCACCGTCGGGTCGATGCCCACCAGGGTCAGCGCAGTGACCGTCGAGTTCTTGCCGTAGAAATGGGGCGGCAGATTGAGGGCGCGCTCCAGCGATCCGCCGATGGCCGCGATCCCGTCGAGCGCTCTGATGCGGTTCAGCACCGTCGCAGAGAAAGGCTCCCCCGTCTTGTGTGTGATCATCACGTCGGTCTGCCCCGACGCGGCCAGGAGGCTCTTGTTGAACGCCTCGGTCATCGTCGGCAGCAGGATGCCCATGCCGAAGATCACCATCACACCGATGACGATGGCGAGCGTGGTGAGGAAGGTCCGCAGCTTGCGTCCTCGCATGTACTTCGTGGCGAGCGCCAGTTGAAATCGCATGGTTCGATCCCCCTCTATCTGGATCCGATAGAGACCTTCGCCGTCATGTTCCACCGCAAGCGCGCATCCTGTTGATCGGGCGTCACGACGACGGTAAAGACGATGTCCCCCTGGCGCGTGTCGCCGTAGGGCTTGATCTGGCTGACCTGTCCTGCAAGCTCCAGCCCAGGGATGGCGTCGAAGGTCACGGATGCCGGCGCCCCTTCCACGACCTGCGCCACATGCAGCTCGGTCAGGTCCCTGGTCTCGATCAGCCACGCTGAGGCGTCCGCCAGCCGCAGCACCGGCGTGCCTGGAACGGCATACTCGCCGGCCACGACATCCAGCGCCATCACGGTCCCGGCGAAGGGCGCTACCAGACTGGCCGCGGCGAGCTGCTCCGCCGCGAGCTCGCGGGCGACCTGGGCCGCTCTGACGCCGGCTTCGAGGACAGCCCGCTCGCCGGCTGTGGGCTGCAGCCGCGCCAGCGCCGCCCTGGCGTTCTCCAACGCCGCCAGACTCGCCTGGGTCTCGGCGGCATCGGGCGCCAGCCGATCCAGCGCGGCCCGGGCGGCCTGCACCTGCGACGCAGCGGCAGCCAGCTCCGCCTCGGTCGGGTGGGCCTGCGCGTCGCGATACGCCGCGGTCGCGACCTGGAACTGGTTGGTGGCCTGTTGGAGCTGCAGGCTTTCCGGCCTGGCGCCCACTTCGGGCATCCCCCTGACCTTATCGTACGCCGCCTGCGCCTGGTCGAGCGCCGCGCGCGCGTTGTCGAGCTGGGCGGCCAGGCCGCGCAGCTGCTCGGCTGTCGGCCCGGCGCGCACGGCCGCCTCGTTGCGCTGTGCGGCGGCCAGGCTGGCCTGCGCCGCGGCCATGTCTGCCGCGGACGGGCCGGCGTGCACCTTGTCGTAGGCGGCCTGCGCCGACGTCACGCTCTGCTGGGCGGCGGCCATCTCCTGGGCCGTTGGACCGCGGTTGAGCTGGTCCAGCCGGGCCTGCGCCGTGGCCAGGTTGGCCTCGGCCAACGCCAATTGCAGGCGCAGCTGCCGGGCGTCGAGCTGCGCCAGCACCTGGCCCGCCGCCACACGATCGCCCAGCGCGACCGGCGCCGACGCGACGATGCCAGCGGACGGCAGGCTCAGGGCGGCGCTGCGCACGGGGACCACGCGGCCCTCGGCGATGACCTGGCGGACCGGCTGCAGCCTTCCCGCCGGCGCGCCGGCCGCGGCCAACGCAGATGCGCTGACCCCGGCCGCGGGGGCGGGCGCTGCGGGTGGCTGGGGCCGGCCAGTGCAGCCGCCCGCCAGCACGAGGAGCAGAAGCGTCACACCGATAAGGGTCCTGGTCATTCTCGCCCCGATCACTGGGCGGCGGCCAGCGCCTGGCCCGTCTTGTGGCCGTTCGGCTCCCTGGCGCCGTCACCGTTCGCGAGGTAAGTCTCGTTGACAATCTTGCCGTCTTTCAGGAAAACGATGCGGTCCGCGTACGCCGCAATGCGCGGATCGTGTGTCACCATCAGCACCGCCCGGCCCCACGTCTTTGCGACCTGCTGGAGCAGCGCCGCGATCTCGTCCGCGGACTTGGTGTCGAGGTTGCCGGTGGGTTCGTCGGCGAGCACGAGCACGGGTTCGGTGATCAGCGCGCGCGCGATCGCCACTCGCTGCTGCTGTCCCGCCGACAACTGGTCGGGGCGGCTGGTCAGGCGTTGCTCCAGCCCGACCCGGGTCAGCCATTCCGTCGCCCTTGCTTTCGTCTTGGCCGAATTCGCGCCGTCGAGCAGCAGCGGGAGGGCTGCGTTCTCGACCGACGACAGGATCGGAATCAGGTTGAAGAACTGAAACACGAAGCCGATCTTCCGGCGGCGCAGCTGCGTGATCGCGTTGTCGGACATCCTGGCGAGCGGCTGCCCGTCGACGCTGACGCTGCCGTCCGAGGGCCGGTCGAGTCCGCCGATGAGGTGCAGCAGTGTCGACTTGCCGCAGCCGCTCGGGCCCATGACCGCGACGAACTCACCGGGGTTGACGGTGAGGTTCACGTGGTCGAGCGCAACGACAGCCGTGTCGCCCGTGCCGTACACTTTGGTGAGGTTTTCCGCTCGAATGAGGGACATAGCCAACTCCAGGGATGATGTCTGCCCACCGTTCAGGGGGACAAGCGCCAGGTTTTCTTGGGCCTGCCGCGCGGCTTGATCTCCGGCTTGGGCAACGGCTGCCGCCGGATCTCGTCGAGCCGCGCCTCGATCGTGTCGAGCCAGCGCAGATCGGCCTCCAGGTGCATGATGGCCTTGTCGAGCAGCAGAATCCCGGCGAGCTCCCGGTCGGGATCGGCCTGGCTGCGCTGTGCGGTCATGTCGTGCAGCTCCTGGAAAAGGTGCGCACGCTGGGTGTGAATCAAGTGAAAAGGCTCGGCGATCCCTGAGACCAGGCCCAGCATCAGCTTCAGAAAGAACTCGTCGTGCTGGCGCCCCGAATCGGCGCCGCCGGCGAACCACTCCTGGAGCGCGGCGCGGCCGGCCGGCGTCAGGGCGTAGATGCGTTTCTCTGGCCCCCCGTCCTGCCGGATGCCGTCTTCGACGACGAGACCGCCCTGCTCCAAGCGCGCCAGCGTCGTGTAGATTTGCGCCGGCTTGACGTCCCAGTTTTCCTCGCCGCCGACGAGCGCCTGGAACGCCGCGCGCAATTCATACCCATGGCGCGGACGTTGTGCAAGAAGACCCAGCATCGCGTGGCGAACTGACATAAGCACTCAACTGCAAAAACTATACAACGAGTTACTAGATTTGTCAAGCCCTGACGGGCCCTTCGAAAGGCCGCGCCTGACCCGCGCCAGTGGCCATGTCGTTTGTGGGTGTTCCGGCCGCGCGATGGGCTGCGGAAGATGCGGTAGTCCCGAGGTATGTGTCAGGGGGCAGGTTGGTGAGCGGGCCGGCTTCGGCGCTGCCGTCGTGCGGCAACCCTTCGACATGACCGCGGCGATCGAGTTCAGCCTGGGCCGCGTGATCCATCGCGTTGGTGGGGATTCACTGGTTTTCTACTCGGATGGGACGACGCGCCGGAGTCGGCGCCTGAAGTCGCGTTTCAGTCCCCTGACGAGAGTGTTGCGGAATGCAAAACGTCGATAGTCTTGAAG
>CAYRFV010000436.1:0-3556 GCA_964423545.1 uncultured Anaerolineales bacterium
CCGCGACACCTGGCAGGACACGCTCGATCCGCTCACGGTTGCATTGGTCTTTCCACTTGTCCGTCCGGATGGGTGAAATCGCGTTGTACGGCCGACCGAGGACTCCGCGACAGTGCTCCTCGTGGTGGGCCCGGAACCGCAGGCCAAGAGCGGCCCACAGGGCGCGAAAGGCGGCAACGGGATCCTGGACCAACTCTTCGTACACGACTTCGGCCCATTGCACGGGGGGGATCGCATCGCGTGCCTGGAGGATCGCCTCGTTCATCGCCCTGTACTGTGCGGCGCAGACTTCCTCCAGCGGCCGCTCGATGTACCCGCGCCAGCCGTCGAACAGGAAAAAACACCAGCGCCGGTAACGGCCGCCATCGATTCGAACATCGGCAGGTAGTGCCTCCGACCAGGTCGCGAACTCCTCGGATCGCCCCCAGCCCTCCATCAGCGAGTGGATGTTGTCGCCCGGGCTGCGCTTGACATAGACAAAGCGCGCGTCCGGAAAGAGCGCCTGCAGGTAAGGCACGCACAGACCGTTCTGGTTGTTCTTGTCGACGAAACGCCGCCCGCCCAGGTGACGAAAGAAGTGCCGCCCGACGATGTCCCGGTCGCGCTGCGACGCGTCCGCCGCGCTCAGCGCATGGGACCGCCAGTCCCTTTCGACGAGCGGATGCAGTTCAGACCAGAAATCATGCGTCTCCCGCTGAAGAGACGCCAGCTCATCCGCCTCCGAAAGCGTCTTGTAGACGACCGTGGTCCCAGCGCGGCTGCAGCCGACCACGAAGACCGGCTCGCGAATCGCGACGGGGGCAACCGAGAAGCGCAGATCACGCGCCACCCGCTGCGCCGCCCTACCGTAGTGGCGGATGTTCTTGTCGATTTTCTCCACCAGCCCGTTCATGATCGCCCAGCTTCGATGGGAGTGGGCGCGAGCGCGACCACTTCTCCAGTCGTCAACCCTGCCTGCCTTCTCCCGCGACTCTCGGAACGACAGGCCGTCCCGACCGCGGCAAGCTGCGCGCCGTCGCCGGAATTGCGCCGGCAGACCGGGCAGCCAATATGGCCGTGCAGACGATCACGATCAGCACGAGGTTGTATGTGTAATCGAAGTAGGCCATGCCCAGAAAGGCGCCGGCCGCGCCATAGGCGACGAGGCTCACCTGCGTCATGCGCGCCAGTGTGCCCATCCACGCCAGATCCTGCGTTCTTTCCGCCGCCCGCCTGATGCGAGACGCTGCCATCCAGGTAAAGATGCCGAGAGCCAGAAACAGACCGAGGCCGACGAATCCGTGCTCGCCGAGCACTTCGAAGTAGATGCTGTGCGCGTCCGTTCTCCCGGAAAAGGTCTCGAAGCCACCGCCGACGACGCTGTTCGAGGCTACGCGGATGGCGAAGCCCCAGGCCGACAGCCGACCTTTGGCCGAAGCGTCCTCTTCGTAGGACTTGATCGTCGACATCCGGTCAAACCACTCCTGCGGCATCAGGTTGTAGACGGACAAAGCACCAATCGCCACCAGCAGGGTCATCAGGAACTTCTGGCGGCTTTTCCACCACAGCATTACGCTCATTGCGCCCATCCCGAGCAGGGCGCCGCGCGAGTGGGTGCCAAACGCGGCAAGGGAAGTCAGCAGCATGGCCGCAAGCAACCCCCAGCGAACGAAACGCAACTGACTCTCACGGTAAAGGTAGTACATCAGCGGGATCGTCATCGCCAGCGCAAGGCCCGTCTCGTTGTTGTCGCCGAAGAACGAGCCGGCCGGTCCGTAGACCCGATGCGCGCCGCCGTGGATGATCGTGAAGATTCCGCCCTTGACCCCGTAGAAGCCGAGAGACAGGGCAATCGTCCAGATCAGCGCGTGGAGCCGCTCTCGGTTGGTGATCAGCATCATTGCGACGAAGATCATTAGCTGGACCTTGGCAACCTTTTCGAGCTGCAGCCACGCCAGTTGCTGGTGCCTGGCGAAGAAGGTCGTAAACACCATCCACGCCACGAACAGGGCCAGCGTGATCGATTCGCGAGTCCACGGAATCTTCTTCGCCTCTTTGGAGATCAACATTGCGACCAGGGTCGTCAGCGCGATGATCATGGCAAACGGCATTTCCCTGGCAAACCCCCAGCACTGCTTGTGCGGGTTCATGAAACCCAGCCAGGTCCAGACCAGGATGCCGAACCAAGGCCGCCTCAGAATGAACGGAATGCTGCCAAAAACCAGAGCGGTAACGATGATGTCGCGCATTGCTGTTCGCTAATGGACCACTGGGGCATCCACCGGCAATGGCGCGGCAGCCAAATCCGCCTCCTCGATCTGCGGCACCCTGACGCGGCTGACGACGTAACGATGCTTGCCCGACGCCTCCGGCGCGATGCGCTCGACCACCCGCGTGTCGATGCGCACGTCGGCGCCGAGCCGCGCCTTCAGGCCGCGCTCGATCGCCGCCGCCGACGCCTCGGTCCACCTGGCGTCGGCGACGACCTGGACCTCGATGCGCCGCAACTCGTGCTGGATGATCTTGAATTCGCCAACGCCGTCGACGGCGCGCAGCACGTAGATCACCGCCAGCGCGTGCATGATGGTGCCGTCGGCGCGGACGATGAAGTCGGTCGTGCGGCCGGCGACCTCGCCGATCACGTGCAGGCCGCGGCCATCGCGGCAGGTTTCGGTGGCCAGCCGCACCATGTCGCCGGTGCGGTAGCGGATGAAGGGCTGCGCCGCCGAGCACAGCGCGGTGAGCACCGCCTCGCCGACCTCGCCGTCGGCCACCGGCCGGCCATGCTCGTCGAGCGCTTCCAGCACCACGTGCTCGCTCAGCAGCAGCATCTGCCCGGCCGGAGTCTCGTGCGCGGTGAAGCCGATGTCGCGGCTGCCGAACTCGTTGGCCACCGGCACCCTGAAGACCTCGCCGATCAGCTCGCGCTGGTGCGGGTACAGCGGCTCGCCGGTGGTGCACACCACGCGCATCCGGCGCAGTTCGGGCCGGCGCCGGCGCGACTGCGCATGCGCGGCGAGCAGCGCCACGCTGCTCGCGTAACCGTAGATGCACTCGGGCTGGAAGCGCTCGATCTCGTCGAGGTAGGTGTCCATCCGCGCCGGGCTCATCTCGAAGGCATTCAGCAGCAACTGGTTGAAGGCGCGGTCGCGCCACTGCTTGGTACGGTCGGTCTTCGACAGCTCGACCGGCGCGCCCCACAGGTAGACCTCGCGGGCGCCGATGTCGACTCCCCACCAGCGTCGCGCCCGCATCCGCCCGGACGCGTCGGACGCCTGCCGCGCGCGGCCGAAGTAGAACGTCAGCGGCTGGCCGCTGGAGCCGCCGGTGTTATACAGCGCGCCGCCGCCCGGCACGCCGAGCCATGCGATCCGGTCGCGATTCTCGCGTGCGTCGGCGCGGGTCATGGTCGGCAGGCGACGGAAAGACTCCCAGGTCAGATCGGCGTCGGGGTCGATGCCGGCGGCGGCGATGCGCTCGCGGTGCCACGGGCTGTGCGCGGCTGCCGTGCGCAGCAGCTCGCCGAGGCGGCGCAGTTGCAGCGCTTCGACCTTCAAGCGCGACAGCCACTGCGTCC
>CAYRFV010000437.1:0-3555 GCA_964423545.1 uncultured Anaerolineales bacterium
GGTTGCCGGGCAGCCGCCTCCGCTGCGCAGGCGTGCACGAGTTCGGCGAGGAAGTCAGAAGTCGCATCGCTTGTAGCCAGCCGTCTGAGCAAATCGGCCAGCGCCGGCCCCAGGTCGACGAAGACGCGCACGAAACCGCCGGGTTGCGCCAGTGTGACAGCCCGGCGCAGGGTCGCCAGCGCATCCTGCTCATTCCCCTGCGCATGGGATAACAATGCCTGCAGCGCCAGCACCTGGATGGTGAAGCAGATGTTGTGGGTAGCGGTGACGAAAGCGTGCAGCCGGGACAATTCGGCCGCGGCCCGCGCACGACTCGCCGGCGTGTTCTGCGCCAGGAGGATCTTTGGCAGCGTCATTTGTGGCGCGTAGAAGTAGGGCATCAGTGTCAGGGGCATAGCAGGCCCATTTGTCGTCGCCCACTGGCTGGCCGCAACCAGATCGCCCTGGCGCACGGCCAGTTCTGCCGCGAACGCGTGCACCAGCGGCAGGAGTCCTTCGCTGCGGGTCTCGTGCACGAAAGCGCAGGCCAAGTCGAGCTTCGCGCGCGCCTGGTCCGCCAGACCGAGCGCCTGGTGGACTGACGCGTAGACGAACGCGCTCTGCAAGTAGGCCATTGGCGTGGCGACATAGCGCATCTCTTCCAGCGCCTGCGCGTGCGCCGCCGCAGCCGCCAGGTCGTTGCGCTGGTAGGCGCTGCTGCTGAGCAGATAGCGCCCCCAGCCCAGCGATTCGCGCCGCTGATGATGCTCACCGACGTCAAGCAAATGGGCCGCCAACGGCGCTATCGCCGGCAGGTCGCCCGCCATCCACGCCACAAAGGCGCGCGAGCCAGCAACCCTTGCCCGCACCGTCCCATCCGCAGCGATATCTTCTGTCTGGCCTTCCGTCAACGCAGCATACGCTTGATCGAGTTTGCCTGCCATCTGATAGGCGACGGCAAGCCACAACCAGGCCACAGCGCGCACGAAGTACCATGCGCGCGGCGTCGTTGCCAGCGCCCGCTCGCCAAGTTGGATCATGCCGTCGGTCTCACCGGCAGCTTCGACGGCCGCTGTGATGCGCAGGCTGTCGATCTCGCCGCGCAGGTGGATGGCATGTTCCGGCTCCGCCAACTGTGCGACAAGGCTTGCAGCCCGGTCGAGCAGTTCCGTAAAGCGCGCCAGATCCTGGCGACCTAAGCGCGCCGTCCAGGCCTCCATGAGCGCCAGATCTGGGTCGGCTGCGATCACGTGCGCCGGAAACTGGCGCAGCAGACGTTCGTGGAGTTGCCACTGTTCCGTATCCATCAACTGATGGCGGTGCGCGGCCATCAATTGGACAGCCGTGGGCATGTCATGCCCCAGGAGCGCGTGCTGTAAGGCATCCTCAAGCAAGCCCTGAGCGGCGCACCAGGCGCTGGCCCTGGCGTGCAGCAATGCCACCGCCGCAGCGCCGTGCCGTCGCTCCAACTCGCTCCGCAAAAAGCTCTGGAGCAGGTGGTGATAGCGATACCAGCGCCGCTCGGCGTCCAGCGCTATGGTGAACAGGTTGTTCTGCTCCAGCCACTCCAGATGGCTCTGGCTGCTCGCGTCCAGTTCATCGTAGCCGAGGATGGCATTGCATACTGGGGCGCTCATCCGGTCGAGGAGCGCCGTCCGCAACAGGAAGTCTTCCAGCGCAGACGGCACGCGGGCGAGCACCTCGCTCATCAGATAATCTGCCACATAGCGGTTATGGTCCACGTCTGGCAAGGCGCGCAGTTGGACGTGCATGTCGTCACTGTAATGCAGCGCCAACGCCACCAGGCGCAGGCTCGTGATCCAGCCTTCTGTTCTCTCCACCAGCCCGGCAAGCGCCGCGTCAGGCAGGGGGGCGCCGAGCGCATTCTGCATGAAGGCTGCGGTCTCCGCGCTAGAGAAACGCAGATCTTGCACGCGCACCTCGGCCACCAGGTCGCGCGCCCGCAAGACGCTCAGCGACAATGGTGGGTCGCGCCGCGCGATGAGCACCAGGTGCATGTGTGGCAACGGGTGGCGCAGCAGCGCGTTCAACAGATCGTGGATTCCCTGCGCGTGGATCGTGTGATAGTCCTCTAGCACGACGACAAAGTCGCGTTCGATTTCGTCCAGCTCATTGATCAGGCAGCCGGCGAGTACTGCGGGCGGCGGCAGGCTGAAGCCAGTCAGCAGCGCCTGTGTGCGCGGCAGCGCGGCGGGGGCGATGGTCTGCATGGCGGTCAAGAAGTAGTGGAGAAACACGCTGAGGTCGTCGGCGCTTTCGTCCAACGCCAGCCAGGCGTGAGGTCGCGCACAGCTGTCAAGCCAGGAACTGACCAGGATCGACTTGCCAAAGCCGGCCGGCGCTGAGACCAGGGTCAACGGACGATCGAGGCCGCGGCTGAGCTGCTCGTCCAGGCGCGGCCGCGCCACAAAGTCGCCGGGGAGCGCTGGCCTGTAAAACTTGGTGCGAATCAATCTCAGAGATGCCTGAGTTGGAACTGCTGAAATCACGCATTACTCCATCTCAAACGTGGACGTGGAAGACTATTGAGCGATGGAGGCAAAAACGCCGTGCAACGCATCATACCCGAACTCATGACGCCAAACAAACCAGTGCGAAAATCTCTGCATCTTTTTATACATCTCTTGGGGTCTGGTCGTGTCCCGTTCGCTACAGTATGCTGAAAACCAGCTACGATTCAGCGCAGTCGCTTCGGCTGAGCAAACAGATCGGAAGTCGGGTTTCCCATGATGGCAGATCAAAGTGGTCTCACGCTCGAAACAACTGCGCTGTATGAGATTCGGGTCCAGGGAACCCTTGACAAACGCTGGTGCGACCGCTTGGGCGACGCCGAGATTCAGGTCCAGAAATCGCAGGGTGATGCGCCGGTGACTGTGCTCACCGGCCAGTTCGTCGACCAGGCCGCGCTGGCTGGCGCGCTGAACCTTCTCTACGATCTGGGCTTTCCGCTGCTGTCGGTGCAGTGCCTGGAGACAATTCGTTGATCGCACATCTTGAAGGAAGAAATACCAGATGATCAAACCGTCAGTCATCCCAAAGAATTCACAAAAAGGGAGTAACAAGCTATGGGTACAATGGTAATCAAAGGCAAGACGATGCGTTCCGTCGATGTGGACTGGAACGAGTTCTACTACACCAACTGCCCGTTGGTCTCCCCCAGCAACGTCGACCAGGAGATCGGCTGGGTGAAGGAAGAATTCAAGAAGATCGGCATCGCCTACAAGTTCCTGCGTTCCACGCGCGAGAACGACTGGTATCCGCACTACGTCCACAACCTCGACAACCTGATGCGCTACGGCGGCTGCTTCCCGGCCATCCACGTCCAGGCCGACATCCGCCGCACCCGCCTGATTGGCACGACGCACGTGTACGAGGGCGGCTGCATGTTGGTGCGTGCCCGCGACCCCATCTACCGGATGACGGACCTGAAGGGCAAAAAGATCGGCATCACGCAAAGCCAGAATGTCATCAAGAACGACTGGTGGCGCGTCCAGGAAGAGCAGGGCATCGAGTTGATGTTGATGCTGAACAACATGACCCGCGACGATGTGCAGA
>CAYRFV010000438.1:0-3538 GCA_964423545.1 uncultured Anaerolineales bacterium
ATGACCGGCACGGTCGAGTCGATCAGCCAGGTGTACGAAGAGAAGCGCGGCGATGTCACCTACACCGTGCGCATCCTGCTGGACAACCCCGACCCGCGCCTGCGCTGGGGCATGACCGTGGTAGTGACCTTCGAAGAGTGACCAGCCGTTGAGAGCCTCCAGATGAAAAAAGGCAGCCGGATCGTACTGACCGGCTGCCTTTTGTGTTGCTACAGGTGGGACTTCTTTCGCTCAGTCGCCGCCGCGCTCCACGGGGACCTCTTTGGCAAGGGCTGCCGTGGGTCGCACCGCAGCTTGCCTGGCGTGCGTCTGCCTGGCGGCCGCCCCTCGAGAGAACCCGACGGTCACCAGAATGCGATAGTAAAGCAGGAAGAGCAATGTGCCTCCCGCAAACCAATACATCGCCTGGCCCCAGAGCGTCTGGCTATCGGTGCCGCTGACCGCGCCATGCGCCAGGATCAGCGCGAAGGTCAGGAAGCTGGAAAAATGGATCCAGCGCCAGGCTTTCGCCCCGATCTGTTTGCGCACATAAAAGCTGCCGATCAGCAACGCCCAGATATACAAGGCAACCTGTCCCAGGCCAACCCAGAATGGCTCATAATTTTGGCTGGCAAAGGGCAGCAACACCCGCAAAATGTTCAACTGGATATATTCGTCCCCGATGAGAATAGTTGCATGGAACAGGGCAAAACCCAGCCCAAGCAGGCTCACATACTGATGCAGATCGAAAGCCGTCGGGCCGCCTGGCCACACGCGCGCCAGTTTATTGGTGATGATCAAACCCAGCGCCATCGACGCCCATAACAACACGAATGCAACCATCGCCGAGCCGCGAGAGAGGTACCAGAATACCTTCGGCGCCTCCCCCGTCATCGACGTGGTCAACCCAGGCAGCCAGGCCGGTAAGATGTAAGTCGCCAGCGCTACGCCGGCCAAAATCGACAGGCCGCCCAGCGCCAGTATGGAACTGCCCACAACGGGGGTCGCGTTTTCGATGTTCTCTCCTTTGTCAGTGTACATGTTCGCCTTTCCAAAATTTGCTGAACGATCTGCTGGTCAAGATCTCTCGATTCTCGGCGACGACCAGCCCGGCAAAGCCAGGATGAGCGTCCAACCACGCCAGCCCCTGCTGGCTACCCAGAATCAGAACAACCTTCGCCGCCATCTCTGCCTCCATCACGTTCGGAGCGACGACGGTGGCGGTCAGCACATCCGTGTCGGCCGGTTCGCCCGTGCGTGGATCGATGATATGGTGCTTCCAGCGGCCATCCTGCTTCCAGCGCCGGTAATCTCGGCCCGAGGTGGCCACGCCACAACGACCCAGGCGCAGCGTCGCCAGGTTCCCGGCTTCGCCCAGCGGATCTTCGATCCCCACCAGCCAGGGCCGACCATCCGCTTGCAGCCCGCTGATGGCGATATCCCCGCCGGCATCTACCAGCGCCGGCGCATAATTCTCCAACAACCGCATCGCCTGATGGGCAGCCCAGCCTTTGGCAATGCCGCCAAAATCCAGGCCCAGGCCTTGCGGCAAGCAGACCGTGCGCGCTGCTGGCGCAATCTCCACGCTGCGCAGCGAAAGCGGCAAGCGGATCGGCTCCTTTGCAGGGTGAGCTTCCTGCTCCAGCTCGAGGCGGTCGAAACTGGAAGTATAACCCGCGGCGATCAAAGCACTCAGCAACACCGGCGTCACCAGTCCCTGGCTCTCTTTCTCCGCCCGCCGGGCTGCCTGAAGTACGCTCCACACGATTTCGCTCACCGCCGTTGGGACGCCCGGCCGATGGTTGAGCTGACTCACCTCGCTCTCCGGCCGAAAACGGCTCAAGCTAGACTCCCAGGTCTCGAACCATCTGGGCGTCTGCTCCAGCAAGCGCAGCGCGCGCTCCGACTCGAGGTCCAGCGCCGCCAGCATCTGGCAGCCCATTGCCCGGAATTCCAAAGTCGCGGTCATTTGGATGAGCGCGTCGAAGTCGTTTTGCCGCCGCTCTTCTTCTGCTTCGACAACCCCGACTTTCCCGCTGGCGCCGAATTGTCCTTCGGCGACGATATGACCGCTGGCGGAGTGGCGACGCCTGAATTGGCCGCAGGCGGCGCAGACGAGGCGGCCGAGACAGGCGACGGCGCCGCAGGGGAACCATCGAATATCGGCACCAGCGTGGGGATAGGCGGAAGGTTCGCCATGATCGGGCTTTCTTCTTGTACGTATAGAAGCTCGTTCGAAGTTTGCGCCGAAGCCCCGCTGTCCGAAAACTGAGCGTGATCCAACCTTGAAAAAATCGCCCAAAAACCAATCGTCGAAGTCACGGCTAACGTAAAGACCACCCCACGGATGCCTTGTGTATCCATCTTCTGAGGCCGCTGATTTGCTCTCTCGCGCTTCATGAAAAGCCTCCTGATCGCTTTGTATTCTCAGAAAAGGTGAGTAATTTGGGTTCGGGATGAAGCTCGCTCAGCCGGCTCAATCGTCCTCGCCGCCCGAACCATGATCGTCATCTTCGTGTTCGCCATCATGCTCCCCGTGCGATCCTCCCTTGTCATCGGAGCCGCCGGCGCTGATCAGTTTCGATCCACCGCCGCCGCCCGAACTGCCGGAGAACTGAGCCGGGAAACTTCCGATCACCTGGCCGGCCATATTGACATACACCCCCTCTCCCGAGGTGAAGGTCACCAGGTACACATCCTCGCCCTGGACAGACACAACCCCAACCCAATAGGCTTCGGACGCGCCCAGGAAATCGGCGGCAATCTGCGCCGCTTGCTCCGGCGTGACCGGCGTCGGGACGGCCTGGCTGTTGGTCTGGGGGCCGGCGAGCGCCCGTTGCGCCGCCAGTTGCTGCCGAGCCTGTTCCAGGCGGGCATTTGCTTCTGCGAGACGTTGCTGATAGATCGCCTCTCGCTCAAGAAGCGTCTGCTCCAGGGAGGGATCAGCAGCAGGAGCAACTTCGGCGCTGGTCTCCTGAGCGCCCGCGGTCGTAGCCGCCATCTCTTCCGCGCGCAGCGCATACACCACCCCGCCGAATACCATCAGCACGAAGGTGGTCAAAACGACCGAAATGACAAACGCGGTTTTATTCATCTTGCGGTCCTCTCTCTTCTATTGTCTAATTTGGGTCTCAAATCTCTGAAAGACGCCATACACTTGATGAGACGCTGAGTCGCGCCGGTAGATACGGCCTTTGGCAAGCTGATTTTTCAGCGGACAAAGAAAGGATGCCCTAGACGAATTGATCGCCCGTATCCACGGCCTTGGGCGGCGCTTCAGCGATCCATCTGCAACGTCTCATGATGGCGCGGCCATCATTTTTCCTGGGGGAAACAGGGGCCTAGAAGGGATTATTGCAGCGTAAAGCGCTGTTTCCCAGGAATGCACGTCCAACGTGCATTGCACCTTGCGTGGACGGCAGATCAAGCTCCCCTCCCCACGCGGCGAAGCGCAAGCCGGTGGCGCTGGAGGGGTGAAGGCGAGGTCCCGTCCACGAATGAGACCACGAATAAACGAATGTGGGCGGCGGGGTATTCGTTCATTCGTGGCGCAATTCGT
>CAYRFV010000439.1:0-3496 GCA_964423545.1 uncultured Anaerolineales bacterium
GGAGTCTCCGTATTGAGCTGGCTGGCGATGCTGGCGGAGTATTGGCTGATGGCGGGCTTCCTTGGCGCCCGGCTGACCCTCCTGCAGGCGATCATTGCGCTGACTGCGGCGCGCGTGGCGTTTCTGCTGCCGCTGCCCGGCGGGCTGGGCGCGCTTGAAACGAGCCAGGCGCTGGCGTTCGCTGCGCTAGTCGCAGGCGCAGGCGCAGACGCTGCTTCAGGCGCTGCTTCAGGCGCAGGCGCAGGCGCTGCTTCAGGCGCAGGCGCAGGCGCTGCTTCAGGCGCTGCTTTGGGGCTCAGCCTGGCGCTGCTGATCCGCGCCCGCGATGTATGCTTCGGGGCGGCCGGGCTGGGGTGGGCAGGGCTGCGCCTCAGCCGGTTGCGTTCCAGCCCGAAAGGGTGTAAAGTAGCGCCGCACCGTGAACCATCGCACGATCAGGAGACCCCATGGGCGAGTCCGAATCGATGAATTCGCTCTTCGCGAGCCTGCGCAGCCAGGCGGAGCGCTACCCGGCCGAGATGCGCGAGATCGAGATCTCGCTGGTGGCGCAGGAGTTCAAGCGCGCCTACGGCATGATCAGCCGGCTGAAGGAGCGCGGCCTGTGGCGCCCCTCTCCGGAGGCCGATGAGGCGCTCGAAGATTTCTGGTGGGAGTATGGGCAGTAGCCATGGAGCTCCAGCAGTTCATCACGTCGGAGTTCGGCACCCGGCTCTGGATGGCGTTGGGCCGCGGCCTGTCCCCCGCGGCCGGGCATGCGCTGGCCCGGCTCGCCACCGGCATCGTCAGGCGGCGCCGCCACGCCAGCATCTATCGCATCCTCTATGCCAACCAGGCGGGCGTGCGCGGGAGCGACGTCTCGCCTGACACGCTGCATCGCGCGGTCGGCTGCGTGCTCGAGCACGCCGGCATGACCGCCTATGACCTGATGCACACGGTGGCGCAGGGCGAAGAGGCGATTCGCACCTCGGTCCGCTTCGAGGCCGACTTCTGGGCCAACGTCGACGCGGCGCGAGCCGCCGGACGCGGGGTCATGCTGTGCGGCTGCCACACCAGCGCCTTCAACCTGGCGCTCCTTTCCTGGGCCGCGCACGACGAAGTGCCTGCGGTCCAGGTGCTCTCCCCGCCGGGGCCGGCCGGCGGCTTCAAGGTGATGCAGGAGCTGCGGGCCCATCCCAAGGTGATGGACACCCCGATCGACAGTGCCTCGCTGCGCGGGGCGATCGCGCGGCTGCGCGGCGGCGGCTACGTCGCCACCGGCGTCGATTGGCCCTTGGCGGCCACCCCCCAGGATCGCGTGCCTTTCTTCGGCCGGCTCGCCCACCTGCCCACCGGCCACATCCGGCTGGCGATCAGCGCCAACGCGCTGCTGCTGCCGCTGGCGTGCCGCTGGGTGCCGGAGCGCGGCTACTACGCGCTGACCGGCGCGCCGATGGAGCTGGAGCTGACCGGCGACCGCAGCGCCGATGTGCAGCACAACGCCCGCCGCGTGCTGGCCGTCATGGAGCGCTGGATCGCGGAGCGGCCGGAGCAGTGGCTGATGTACCACCGCGTGTGGCCGGAGGCGGGGAACGAGACAACAGAGACGGGCGAGGGGAGAGACGAGGGGTGATTTGAGAAATAGCTGTGGGGTGCTTGTGCCTGACTTGACGTTTACCCGGCCGCGGGTATAATCCGACTACTCGAGGCATCACAGGAGGCTGCACATGCCGGAGCCGACCGCTAAAGTGATCCACTACACCGATGCGCCCGCCCAGGCGGTGGGACCCGAAGCGCCGGGCGCGACGATCCGCTGGGTGATCGACGAACAGCACGACGGCGCGCCCCACTATGCGCTGCGGATGATCGAGGTCGCGCCGGGCGGCCATACGCCCGATCACACCCATCCGTACGAGCACGAGAACTTCGTGGTCGAGGGCCGCGGCCGCGTGCGCTTCGGCGACGCCTGGCACGAGATCGGCCCCGGCAGCGTGGTCTTCGTCCCCGCTGGGATGCGCCACTCGTACGCCAACGCGGGCGACACGCCGCTCCGCTTCCTGTGCGGCATCCCCACCAGCCGGCTGATGCCCCACCCCTAGCGCAGACCGAGGAGCAAGCTCATGCCCGACGTGCACACCCCGGACTGGGTCAAGGACGCCGTCTTTTACCAGATCTTCCCGGATCGCTTCGCGCGCTCCGATCGCGTGCCGAAGCCGTCGGGCCTGCAGCCGTGGGGCGCGGCGCCGACGCCCCATGGCTACCAGGGCGGCGACCTGGTGGGCGTGATCGAGCGGCTCGACTACCTGGTCGACCTCGGCGTCAACGCCATCTACTTCAACCCGATCTTCCGCTCCGCGTCCAACCATCGCTACCACACCCACGACTACGCCCAGGTGGACCCGCTGCTGGGCGGCAACGCGGCGTTGGACGAGCTGTTGGACGCCGCGCACGCCCGCGGGATGCGCGTTCTGCTCGACGGAGTCTTCAACCACGCCAGCCGCGGCTTCTTCCAGTTCAACGACATCCTGGAGAACGGCCCCGAGTCCGCGTACCTGGACTGGTTCACGGTCGAGGATTGGCCGCTGCGGCCGTACGGCAGCAAACAGCCGAACTACCGCTGCTGGTGGGGCAACCCGGCGCTGCCCAAGTTCAACACCGCCACGCCGGCCGTGCGCGAGTTCCTGTGGGACGTCGCCTGCCATTGGATCGGCCGCGGCATCGACGGCTGGCGGCTGGACGTGCCCAGCGAGATCGACGACGATTCCTTCTGGCGCGAGTTCCGCCGCCGCGTCAAGGCGATCAACCCCGAAGCCTACCTCGTGGGGGAGATCTGGGGGGATGCCGACCGCTGGCTCCAGGGGGATCAGTTCGACGCAGTGATGAACTACGGCGTGGCGCGGGCCGCGCTCGGCTTCTTCGCCGCGGGGACCTTCGACCGCAGCTACCGGCCCGGCGGCTTCCATCTGCACGAGATGGGTGCGCGGCAGTTCGTGCGCGAGATCGAGCGGCAGACGAAGCGCTATCCCTGGCCCATCGTGCAGACGCAGCTCAACCTGCTGGACAGCCACGACACCGCCCGCTTCCTGACCCAGGCGGGCGGCGACCGCAGCGCGGTGGCGCTGGCGCTGCTCTTCCTGATGACGATTCCCGGCGCGCCGTGCCTCTACTACGGCACGGAGATCGGCATGACCGGCGGCCCTGACCCCGACTGCCGCCGCGCGTTCCCCTGGGACGAAGCGAAGTGGAATCACGGGCTGCGGGATTACGTCAAGCAGTGCGTGGCGCTGCGGAAGTCGCACCCCGCGCTACGACGCGGCGATTTCCTCCCGCTCCTGGCGCGCGACGACGTGTACGCGTTCGCGCGCAGGCTGGATGCCGAGACTATGATCGTCATCCTCAACGCCAGCCGCTCTCCCCGCCAGGTCGCGCTGCAACTGGATGCCACATGGGGCCAGAACCTCACGTTACGAGATGTGTGGAGCGGCGAGGAGTTCCACGCCAGCGGCGCTCTCCTGAGCGG
>CAYRFV010000440.1:0-3462 GCA_964423545.1 uncultured Anaerolineales bacterium
AGCCTGCCGCCCAGCCTGCCGCCCAGCCGGACAGTCCGGCGGCGGACGGCCCGGCGGTGGACGCCCCGGCCTGGCTGGGCGGATGGGCGAACGGCACGGATCTGCCGTACTGAGACGCAGGCTGCGCGTGGCGCAGGTTGCGCCACGCGCAACTTGCGCGCGGCGCAGGCGGCGCTCCCGCCGGCTGCTACCCGCTCCCCTTGCCCGCGCAGGTTTGACACCGGGCGGGGGCAATGCTATACTCCCGTCGTTCCAGGTCAAGTCGCTCGGCCTGCATCCTCCGCACTCTCTGGATTCTGCTTCGGCGCTGAGGTGACTCCATGTCCAGCCTTGCGTTGGGCGCCCGAGCTGTCACGGCGCCCGAGGTCAAGCCCAGATCGCTGTGGCGGCGCATTGTGGCCGCGCGCACGCTGTTCTTGATGCTCCTGCCCGGCTTCCTGCTCATCCTCATCTTCAACTACGGCCCGATGTACGGCCTGGTGATGGCCTTCCAGGATTTCCAGGTCATGAAGGGGATCGGGGCCAGTCCGTTCGTCGGGCTGAAGCATTTCCGCGAGTTCTTCAGCAACGAGATGGCGCTGAACGCGCTCCGCAACACGCTGGAGATCAGCTTCCTGAAGCTGGCGTTCGGGTTCCCGGCCCCGATCCTGCTGGCCCTGCTGTTCAACGAGCTGCGCAACGGCCTCTTCAAGCGCGGCGCGCAGACGATCAGCTACATGCCGCATTTCGTCTCCTGGATCGTCTTTGCGGCCATCATCACCGCGCTGCTCTCTCCCTCCACCGGCGTGATCAACCAGCTGCTCAAGGCGCTCGGCCTGCGGCCCGTCTATTTCATGGCCGATCCCGGCTGGTTCCGCGTGGTGCTGATCGGCAGCGAGATCTGGAAGGAGATCGGTTGGGGCGCCATCATCTACCTGGCCGCGCTGTCGGGGATCGATCCGACCCTGCATGAGGCGGCCGTGGTGGACGGTGCGACGCGGCTCCAGCGCATCTTCTACATCAACATCCCATCGCTGCTGCCCATCGCCGCGCTGATGCTGATCCTGCGCATGGGCAGCATCATGAACGCGGGGTTCGATCAGATCTTCAATATGTACAACGTGCAGGTGTATCAGTCCGCCGACATCATCGACACCTACGTCTATCGCACCGGCCTGGCCAGCTTGCAGTATTCTTTTGCCGCCGCGGTCGGCTTCTTCAAGTCGGTGGTCGGCCTGCTGCTGGTGCTGGTGGTGAACGAGATCGCTCGCCGCATGAGCGATCGCTACTACGCGCTGTGGTAGATCCTGGCTCGACGCCCAATGCCCGGCGGACCGCACGCGGTCCCCGCGGCCGGAGCAGTGCATGAGCGCCCGATACGACACCCTGAGCGACAAGATCCTGGTCGCGATCTGTTACCTGGCGATCCTCTTCCTCGTGGTCATGATGTTCTACCCCTTCTGGGACCAGTTCGTCATGTCGATCAGCACGCGACAGGCGGCGCTGGTGGGCGGCTTCCGCCTGTGGACGTGGCCCGTCAACCTCGACGGCTATCGGGTGGTGCTGCGCTCTAGGGAGCTGGGGCAGGCCGCGCTCAACACCCTGTTTCGGGTCGTGGTGGGCACGGCCTTCAGCGTCGCCATCACCGCCCTGACGGCCTACCCCCTCTCGCGCAAGGATCTGCCCTTCCGCCGGGTCCTGACGGCGTTCTTCGTCTTCACGATGTTCTTCAGCGGCGGGCTGATTCCGACCTACATCTGGGTGCGCACGCTGGGGCTGATCAACAATCCGCTGGTGTTGATCCTGCCCGGCCTGGCCGCGTACTACCTGGTCATCGTGCGCAACTTCTTTAACGGGATGCCGCAGGAGATCCAGGAGGCCGCGCAGATCGACGGCGCGAGCGATTTCGGGCTGTGGTGGCAGATCATCATGCCGCTCTCGAAGCCGATCCTGGCCACGATTGCCCTGTGGACCGCGGTCAACCACTGGAACGCTTACCTGGACGCGCTGATCTACATGACCGACAAGAGCAAGTACGTGTTGCAGATCCTGCTGCGCCGGGTGCTGCTCGACACCGACCTGATCACCATGGGGATGCAGCCGGGGCAGGAGATGGGTTCGATCGTCTCGCGGCCGACCGAAGAGACGGTGAAGGCCGCGCTGTTGATCGTCACGACGGTGCCGATCCTGTTGGTCTATCCCTTCGCCCAACGCTATTTCATCCAGGGACTGCTCCAGGGGTCGGTGAAAGGGTGAGGGGAGGGCGTTCAGCCGCGCACGTCGCTCCGGTTGCAGCCGAACGCGGGAGACGCCGCAGGCGCATCCCGCTGTCACAAGACCGGGTCAATCCCAACAAGGAGGAAGTCCATGAGTCCCTCAAAGCTGTCTCGTCGTCGATTTCTGATCGCGGCGGGCTCCGGCGCAGGCGTGATCCTCGCTGCCTGCGCTCAGCCCGCGCCCGCGCCGGCCCCGACCAAGGCCCCGGCTGCCCCAGCAGCGCCGGCTGCCCCAGCAGCGCCGGCTGCCCCGGCGGCGACCAAGGCGCCGGAACCGACTAAGGCAGCGCCGGCGGCGCCGGCGGCGCCGGCGGCGACCAAGGCGCCGGAGCCGACCAAGGCGCCGGCCCCCGCGGCCCGGCCCAAGATCAGCTACGGCATCTTCGTGATGTCGGCCCAGGATCCGGCCGCCAACCCGGACTCGACGATCCAGAAGGATATCCAGGACCGCTTCGGCTTCGACCTGAATTTCAACTGGATCGAGCGCTTCCAGGCCAAAGACGTCTATGCCACGCGCTTCGCGGCCGGCGATATCCCGGACGTCTTCCACTACGAACAGACCGGCACGCCGTTGATCGAGCAGGGCATCGTGGCCGAGGTGCCGCTCGCCGCGTACAAGAAGGGCATGCCCAAGTATTTCAAGAGCCTCAACGACTACAGCCTCATGGCATGGCTCGGCGCCAACTACAAGGGCAAGAACTACGGCCTGCCGCTGATGGGCCCCAACAACCTGATCCCCTTCACCGAGGGCTGGCGTCTCGATTCGCTCGAAAAGATCGGCATGACCAAGCCGCCCGAGACGTTGGCCGAGATGGAAGACGCGATGGCCAAAGCGGTGGCCCAGAAGCTGCATCAGTACGGCGTCATCAGCCGGGCGAAGGATGCCGCGCAGATGATGTTCGCCAACGTGTTCGGCGCGTACGGCGTCTTCCCGAACCACTGGATCGAGCGGGCCGATAAGTCCGGCGTGGACTACGGCATCGTGATGGACGGCGCCAAAGAGGCGCTGACCACGCTTCAGGGCTGGTACAAGAAGAACCTGATTCACCCCGAGTTCGTCACCTCCGGCTGGCAGCAGTGCGTCAACGCCTGGTGCCAGGGCAAGACCGCGGTCACGGACGTCGGCACCTGGTACCGTCTCTACAAGGGCGGCGAGCTGTTCGACTGTGTGGTGGACGCGGGCGGGAAGATCGCGATGGCCTACGCG
>CAYRFV010000441.1:0-3435 GCA_964423545.1 uncultured Anaerolineales bacterium
GGGGGTGCGCCTGGCGTGTCGCTCAGGCAGCGAGCACGATCACCGAATTGTCCTGGCCGAAGCCGGACGGCTCATAGTAGTCGGCGGCCGGGTCGTTGTACCACACGCCGCCATCGGCGACATAGCGGAAGCGATAGACCCCAGGCAGGAGACGAATCGTCTTCGCCCAGACACCGTCCTTCCGTCGCTTCATCTGACCCTCCGCAGCTTCCCAGTTGTTGAAGTCCCCCACCACGGACAACTCATCCGCCTGAATCTGCGCTGTCATCTCGAAGGTGACCGACCACTTGTTGCTCTTGGCTACCGGATCTCTCTTCACGTAGCTGACTCCTCAGAATAGTCGGTCGCCGGTCCGTCATGCGACCGGCGACTGGCCGCGAAAGCATGCTTCCTGGTCTGGTATAACCACAACCGCACAATCTGTCAAATTGCCCCTCTGTGTTTGTGCTGCAAGACCGCGCCGGTCTTGCGCGCCATGGGGGTTGGACGTATAATAACCTGGTTGCCCGGACAGACGCCTGTGTTCGGGACGGACATCTGGGTTCGCGGAGGCTGCGCACGATTGGAGGTCAGCCAGGAGCTGGAGTTTTTGCGCTTCGCGGAGGGGCAGTGGCAACGCACTGCCGGCGCCGTCGTGCGCGAAGCGTTGGTGCGCTTGCACGTCAACGGCCTGGAACTGGCCCGCGTAATGTGCACGCCGCAGCACCTGGACTGGCTGGCGCTCGGTTTTCTATTCGGCGAAGGTATCATTGCCGCCAGGGCGGACGTTCGGTTGGTGACCGTCTGTCCCAGCGCACGATGTGTCGATGTTTGGCTGCGGCAGGCCGATTTCCGGCCTCCGACCCGCTGGACCATCACCAGCGGCTGCGGAGGGGGCGTGACGTTTGCCGACTTGACCGAGGCGGCTGAGCCGTTGAGCTCCGACCAGCGGGTGCACGCCGGGCAGTTGAGCCGCCTCATGCGGGCGCTGCAGGACACCCAGCGGACGCGCGGTTGTCATACCTCGGCGCTGGCCGACGGCGAGCGGCTGTTGTCAGCAGTGGAGGATGTGGGCCGCCACAACACCATCGACAAGCTATTGGGACGCTGCCTGGTGGAGGGCGTCTCTGCCCGGGGCCGCATCCTGCTCAGCACCGGCCGGATCAGCTCAGAGATGCTGCACAAGGCCGCCCGCGCAGGGATTCCGGTTGTCGTCAGCCGAACCTCACCGACCAGTCTGTCGGTGGCGCTGGCCGAGGCCTGGAACGTGACCCTGGTGGGCTACGTTCGGCGTGACAGCCTGAATGTGTACGCCGGTCAGGCGCGCGTCGTCATGGAGGAGGCTACCTTCGATGCGAACGTGTGACGAGGCATGGGCCGCACTGGACGGCGGCTTCAAGGAGTTCATGGACTGCCTGGGGCAGTTGACCGAGGACGAGCTCACTTCCGCCCCAGCGACGGGCAAATGGACTGTCAAAGATGTGGTCGCCCATGTGTGGTCGTGGCTGGAGGAGGCGAACCAGACGATTCGGGCGTGGTCCGGCCCGCGGCCCTGGCAGGCCGGCGTTGCCTATGATGACGCGTGGAACGAGGCGCAGGTGGCGAGCCGCGCCAACCTGCCCCTGATCACCGTGGTGGACGGCGTCACCGGCGCGCACCGCCGCATGATGCACCTGCTCGAGTTGGCCGATGAAGAGACGTTGGCGGTCTTAGGGCGCGCGCCGCGGGGCGAAGAGATGCCGCTTGTGGACTTCTTCTGCAGCATTGCGCAGCACTACACCGACCACATCCCCGACCTGCGCGCGTATCAGGAGCACTGCCTGGAGTGCGACTGAGCAGGGTCGCACCGAACGCCCTCCGGCGTCATTGAGTCCCCGAAACCGAGAAGTTTCGGGGACTTCTTATTGGCGGAAGGTTCCGACAGTTCCATGTCGTCTAGATTTCTAGGATTTGACAAGAGAATCGCTCACACGAATCACCTTGCCCGATCCTGTTATGGGAAACAGAAACGCCCTGCGGTGCAGCTGCACCGCAGGGCGTTATCGGGTTAAGTGGTGGACTCTATCCACCCACTCAGGTGGCGACGGACAGACTTGAACTGTCGACCCAGCGATTATGAGCCGCTTGCTCTGCCACTGAGCTACGTCGCCGTGCTGACATAAGAGACCTGACAGGCTTCGGGCTCTGTCAGGTCTTTCAGGTAGCGGGGGCAGGATTCGAACCTGCGGCCTTTGGGTTATGAGCCCAACGAGCTGCCACTGCTCCACCCCGCAGCACGTCTTGTATTGTACGTACTTCCCACGTTTTGTCAAGGATTGACCAGACGCCGCCACCATTGGCCCCAGAACGGCGGGGTCGGGCGGAGAGACTGCTCGCCCTCAGTCTCCGTGCCGGCTTCAGCCGGCTCCAGCACGATGGTTGTGGTTCCTGGCAGGGACCACTTGAAGTAGTCGAACGCCTTCGGCACGACGTTCTCTTCGCGCTGGACCGCAGCCAGCGAGCCGTTCAGCAGCTCGTTCTGGCGCACGGCCTCTTCGTAACGCGCATGCGCCGCCCGGTTGGTCGCCAACGCATTGTTGCGGGCGATGCCGAGATTCACGAAGCTCATGCCCGCCGCCAGCACGATGACGACCATGACCAACAGCATGAGTTGCGAGCGGTCCGGCAGGAAGCGCCGCCAGTCTTGGTGTTGCATCGCGCTCCGACCTCCTCACGGCGAGTGGTCCTGATGCAGAAAATCCCATGGCGCCTGGTCCATGGGATCGACTGGTGCCGAAGGAGGGAGTTGAACCCTCACGAGGTCTGCCCTCACTAGGTCCTGAACCTAGCGCGTCTGCCATTCCGCCACTTCGGCAAGAGCTATCAACTTACTGCTGTTTTATACCATTTCCGGAAGCGCCTGTCAAATTCCGATCCGCGTTGCCGACTGTAATCCGCTTGGTGACGATATACCAGTCGGCGATGTTGCGGAACCGATCCCAGGGCTCGTTGAGCGGACCGATCTGCACGTTGCGGACCTTGTCGCGCACCCCGTAGGTGAAGACCGGGTAGTTGAGCAGCAGGGCCGGCGCCTCGGTGGCAAAGATGCGCTGAAACTCCGCGTAGAGGTTCCTCCTCTCCGCCTGGTTCGTGGTTGCGCGCGCCTTCTCGATCAGTTGGTCGGTCGTGCGATCGTTCCAGCCGCCGTAGTTCTGACCGTCCTTCATCTGTGTCGAGTGCCACAGCGGATAGGGGTCCGGATCGCCGGCCAGCTCCCAGTGCACCACTGCCGCGTCATAGCTGCGCGGCACCAGGAAATCGGTGGCCAGGCCCGTTACGGTGACGGGCTGCACCGCAGCCTGTACGCCCACCTTCGCCCAGGCGCCGGCAAGGGCGTCAAGCAGCGGCCGGTCGTCGCCGACCAGGATGAAAGCCAGCTTCTTGCCCTCCTTCTCCCGGACGCCGTCGCCGTCGGCA
>CAYRFV010000442.1:0-3434 GCA_964423545.1 uncultured Anaerolineales bacterium
TTCCAGACAATCTGGCGATGAGGTAACACGGTACCCTTCGGGTGGCCGGCGGTGCCCGATGTGTACAGGATTGCGCAGGGATCATCCGGCTCCATGTCGGTCTGGAATGGAGCAGGCAACCTCCTCCAGCAGGCAGCGACAGGGGATCGTGTAGCCTGCACCCGGTATCCCCTGCTCGCTGCCGATGGTGAGGGTGTAGCGGATGCTCAATCCGGTGCTCAAACATGATACTCTCCAGAACCCTGGATCAGAGTCTATCCAGTTTCTTATCGATGTCGCGCACCTTTCTGTCGATATCATCGAGCTGTTCACGCTTTTTTCTATCGGCATCCGACTCGCCCGATGATACTGTCAGCCAAGCTAAGATTGCAACGACGAAAGCCACAACGCCTGCGACTTCAATCCCCCTCTCAATATCTCTCGCCATAGTCTCTTGCCTCTCTCGTCTGCGCTGTGGTAGCCACGTCGTGTAGTAGAACTCCGCGAATTCGGGCGTCGTCTCACATATCTCTGTGACTCGTTCCCGCTCGCGACGCGAGCCTTCAGTGCTGGCAAGCAGCGCTGTAACCAGGATCCCTCCGACCAAGGCAACCGTCGCTGCAGTACCGTTGGATCCCATAACAAGAGCGGTGACCCCTGATAGCAAGAGTCCCACGATGTAGACACCGAGGGACACTTGTCCCTTGTATCGCTCTACCTGCTGGGCCAGTTGCCCGTAGTCCTGCCATGTAACGCCTCGGGCAGTGTCAGCCAACACCGGAGGGCTTGGTTTCACGTCGGAACCGTTGGGTAGGCGACGCTCTGGATTCAAGCGAACGATCTTCGTACGATGTCGAGTGGGCTTGATAACTTCAGTCACCAGACGTACTACCTTCGTGTGACGGCGACCGGATCGGACGCCTTCTGGCTTCACGCTGTCCGTCTTCATCTTAAGTCCTCAACTTTTGCGGTACATTGACAACTGAATAGACCAAGCAGTCGGCCAGGGAAACGGGTATTATAGTGGAGTACAGTACGAATGGAAGTGTGCCATGTTTCGGTTGGTCGAGTTACTGCAATTGGTGCAGCATTATGCGCCTTTCTTCAAAGGAGTCTTCTCCGCCGATGCCTTCATTGAGTTCGAGCGCTACATCAGCGGGCTGATCGTGTCGGAGAACAAAACTGTCGACGGCATCAACCAGATGTTCGCCAACGCGTGCCGCAATCAGAGCTCCTTGAACCGCCTATTGACCGCTGGTACCTATGTGCTGGACACCTTGAATTAGGCATATTCGGGTGCAGGCCACTTCGGTGCAATCGAGGGAGATTGTGGTGCGGCTCCGCCAATCGGCAGCTTGAGAGCAAGCATGATCCAATCGTCCGCATCCTCGTCGCCAAGCTGTGCTCCAGACTTGACCGCGATGCGCAACCCCTGCGCATCCAGGAGGTTGGCGATTCGCTCAACCACAGTTCCCTTTCTCTTCTTCACATCGAAAAGCTTCCAAAAGGTGGAACTCCTCAGGCGCTTCTCCCTGTTTGAGCTTTGGGCAACGGATTCATAGATCTCCAGAGCGACGTCAGCCTCGGTCTTCGTGGCCATTGACGCATCCTCCTCTGTGATGCTCGGTGTCCACCGAAATGGATACTGTTTGGCGTCTATTAGCGGGGGATAACCGGAGAGAATGGGGAGTATGAGATTACTATACACCTCTTGTGGGGAAACGTCAAGGACGAACGAGAGTGGGCGAAGACAGATTGGCGGAACCTACACCCTGGGCAGCAGCATAGTCGGCCCCAGCCTTGGTCGCCCACTCACTGCTGTGGGCGCTCATAGAGCACCCTCCCATGCCTGGTGATCTCGGAGAAGAAGGAATCGCCTGCGGCCAGGCGGCCGGCAAGCTCTTGCGGTGTGCGCACCAGCACATCCATGGCTACGAAGCGGGGGCGACAGGTTTGCAGAATAGGCAGTGCACGCTCCACCGGACGGGTACGCGTCTCCATGATCACGAGCAGGTCGATATCGCTGTATGGGTGTGGGCTGCCATAGGCGTGGGATCCGAAAAGGACAATCCTCTCGGGGTGGAAGTTCTCGACGATGCGGCGGGAGATGTCCTGGATCACGGCATCAGTGACAGGCGGTATGGCGACAGTATGGCCCATTGAAGATTCCCCCTTCTTTCCGTGCTCGTCAATCGGCTGAGGGAGATCAAAAGCTGCTGTACACCTCGGTTGTACATCTGACTGTGTGGGGCGTCAATCAGACAAGCGACGCATCTACCCCGGCGCCAGCGCGGCGACGGCCTGCAACCGCTTAGCCATGGCTGCTTCGGCCATCTTCAGATCGTAGGCCGCTTGAAGACTGAGCCAGTATTGCGGCGACTGCCCCAAGGCGCGGCCAAAGAGCAACGCCAGCTCAGCCGTCACAGGGCGCGTGCGATTGACGATATGAGACACGCGCATAGGCGATACGCCGATGGCGCGCGCGAACTGGGCCTGGGAAAGGCCGAGTTCGTGCAGAGTCTCAATCAGAAACTCGCCGGGATGAATGGGCGGCAAACCACTAGTGATCATAACAACCTCTGCTCAGTGATAATCGACAATCTCCACGTCGAAGGCGTCGCCGTTCTCGAAGCGAAAGCAGATTCGCCACTGGTCATTGATGCGGATGCTCCACTGCCCGACCCGGTCATGCCCCAGCGCCTCCAACCGATTTGACGGCGGAAGGCGCAGATCCTCGATGCGCGTGGCCGCATGCAGTTGCGTGAGCCGCATGTTTGCACGCCTGTGAATCTCGGTTGGTAGACGGCGGGATCGGCCGGTGGTGTAGAAATGCTCCGTTTCGTCATCAGCGAACGACCGAATCATGAGACGAAGTATAAACGATTTGTTTATGAATGTCAAGCACGGCGTCAGATCTAAAGGCTTTTGCAGAGTGATCTTGGCTAGTGTGGAGTCGTACTCGCCCCCCTCATCCCCCCGATTCTAGGGGGAGGTCAGCGCCCCCCTCGCCCAGAGTTGGGAGAGGGGTCGGGGTGAGGGCTGGAAGCCGCCACTTCGGCAAAGCCCTGTCATGCTCACGGCAGGGCGAGCGCGATCAGCGTCAAGATGATGGCGACCGCCAGGCCCTTGAGCCGGACGCGGCGCGCCTGGCGGCGTACCTGGGCCAGCTCGGACTCGTCTGCGATCTGTTCCACATCGTCGCCCAGTTGGCGCGACCCGCGCGCCGCGAGGCGCACTCATGTCTGGTCGCGCCACTGGAAGTAACCCACCGCCGCGCCCCAGAACGTGACCAGCAGGCCCAATCGCCACCAGCGCGGCTGGCCGGTCAGGATCAGCGCAGCCAGCAGCGCCAGGCTGCTGGCCAGGCCGATCACCCCACCGGCCAACCGCCTTTGTCGCTCGCGTCTGCTGATATTAGCGATGCAGCCTTGCCCGGCGACGGTCATCGTGTCCCT
>CAYRFV010000443.1:0-3416 GCA_964423545.1 uncultured Anaerolineales bacterium
TGATGGCGAAGGAATCCGGGCCATGCTTTTCCTGGATGCGGCGGATTTCATCGTGCAGCTTGTCCAGCGCCGTGTCCCAGGTAGACCGTTGCCAGTCGTCGTGCCAGCGGGTACGCATCTTGGGGTACAAGCCCCGCCCGGCGGAAGTGAACAGCTCGTGCTCGAAGATGCCTTTCAGGCACAGCTTGCCGCGATTCACGTCGGCATCGGCCACGCCACGCGAAGCAACAGGCGTGCCTTCGGCATTCAGACCGACCTCGATGGAACAGCCGGTGGAGCAATACCCGCAGGCGGCATACTTCCATTCCACCACGCCCTTGTCGGCGATCCTGATCGGGTTCTTTTTGTTGCGACCGAACAGCATGATGATCCTTAATCCTGGAAACCGTAGTTGGACGCGCCCGATGGTGCGTATAGGCGGGCGACTGACGCGAAGCGACGACGACGCGGGCTAATGCCCGCAAGGAGGAGCGACAAAGTCAGGCGCCCGGCTGGACGTGTCAGCGGGTGCGTAGCGCGCTCACCCAGTGGGCGGTCTTCAACAAAGACAGGAAACTTAGTGTGCATGGGATTCTCAACAATATAACGAGCGGTCAACTGCGGTTTCCAGGTTAATGATTGGGGCAGCCCGTATCGGGCATCAGCGACAGGCTTACGAAGCCATCCTTCACCTTCACCGGGTAACGCGCGGCGCAGCCTTCATCAGGTGCGACAGCGATGCCGGAATCGAGATTGATCTTCCAGTCGTGCAGCGGGCAGGCGACTTTCTTGCCGGAGACGATGCCCTGCGACAGCGGCCCGCCCTTGTGCGGGCATTTGTCGCGCAGCGCGAAGACTTCGTCGTCCACGGTGCGGAAGACGGCAATATCGCCAGCGTCCGTCTTCACCACTCGCGCGCCCTGGCGCGGAATGTCCGACAGCGGGCCGATTTCAATCCAGTGCTCGTTCATTTTCATGTCCTGTTCCTTACCGTTATGCCAGCACGGCAATAGGCGTGAATTCGCGGGTCAGTTCGCCTTCGGTGCGTTCCTTCCACGGATCAATCTGCGCGGGTTTTTGCGAGATCAGGAAGCGCTCTGCCAGTGCCTTGCGGCTGGCCTCGTCCTCCACGACGTGTTTCTTGATATGGGCGAGGCCCACGCGCTCGACCCACGGTGCGGTACGCTCAAGGTAGTGCGCTTCTTCGCGATACAGCTGGGTGAAAGCCGCGCAATACTCCAGCACCTGTTCTTCCGTTTCGACCTTGCACAGCAGGTCGGTCACGCGCACCTTGATGCCGCCGTTGCCGCCCACGTGCAGTTCGTAGCCGGAATCGACGCACACCACGCCGAAGTCCTTGATGGTGGCTTCGGCGCAATTACGCGGACAGCCCGATACAGCGAGCTTGAACTTGTGCGGCATCCACGAGCCCCAGGTCATCTGCTCCAGTTTGACCCCCAGTCCGGTCGAATCCTGCGTGCCAAAGCGGCACCACTTGGCGCCCACGCAGGTTTTCACCGTGCGCAGGGCCTTGCCATAAGCGTGGCCAGAGACAAAACCTGCGTCTGACAAGTCTTTCCACATCGCCGGCAAGTCTTCTTTCTTCACGCCGAACAGGTCGATGCGCTGGCCGCCGGTGACTTTCATTTCCGGCACCTTGTACTTGTCGGCGACGTCGGCAATGGCGCGCAGTTCGGCAGGGGTGCAGAGGCCGCCGAACATGCGCGGTACCACCGAGAATGAACCATCCTTCTGGATGTTGCCGTGGGCGCGTTCGTTAATGTAGCGCGACTGGGCATCGTCCAAATAGTCATTCGGCCATGCAGCAAGCAGGTAGTAGTTGAGCGCGGGCCGACATTTGTTGCAGCCATCGGGGGTTTTCCAGTTCATGAAGCGCATGGCTTCCGGCATGGTCTTGATCTGGTTGTGCGTGATGGCGGCACGCACTTCGTCATGCGTGTGCTCGGTGCAGCCGCACATGGGTTTCTTGGACGGTGCTGTGGAATAGTCCCCACCCACGGTGGCGGCCAGAATGGTTTCCACCAGGCCGGTGCAACTGCCGCAGGAAGACGACGCCTTGGTGTGCGAACGTACTTCGTCCAGCGTGAACAATTTTTTGGCCACGATGGCTTGCACAATGGCGCCCTTGCACACGCCGTTGCAGCCGCAGATTTCGGCCGTGTCCGGCAGTGACATCACGCGGGTCTTCTCGTCACCGCCGCCTGCGCCGGAGTCGCCAATGTGGTGGCGACCAAACAACAGCTTGTCGCGGAAGGCCGATACGTCGGTACCATCGCGCATCAGCTCGAAATACCACGCGCCTTCCAGCGTATCGCCATACAGCACCGCACCAGCCAGCTTGTTGTCCTTGAGCATCAGCTTCTTGTAGGCACCGCGGCCGGCATCCTGGAACACCAGCTCTTCATAGCCTTCGCCACCGGTGAAATTGCCGGCGGAGAACAGATCAATGCCGGTGACCTTCAACTTGGTCGAAGTCATTGATCCGGTGTAACGTGCAATGCCGTATTCGGCCAGGTGGTTGGCGCAGACCTTGGCTTGTTCGAACAATGGCGCGACCAGGCCATAGGCGATGCCGCGATGATTGACGCACTCGCCAATGGCATAAATGCGCGGGTCGGTCACGGTCTGCAGCGTGTCGTTGACGCGGATGCCGCGGTCGCAATGCAGTCCGGCGGATTCGGCAAGTTCGGTATTGGGGCGGATGCCGACGGCCATCACCACTAAATCCGCGGGCACGGTTTCGCCGTCCTTGAATTTGACCGCGCACACTCTTCCCGATTCGCCCTTGACGAGTTCGGCCGTCTGCTTCTGCAACAAGAACTTGAGTCCCTTCGCTTCCAGATTGCCTTGCAGCAGTCGCGCGGCGGGTTCGTCGAGCTGGCGTTCCAGCAGCCAGGGCGCGATGTGCACGACCGAAACGTCCATGCCGCGAATCCTCAAGCCGTTGGCGGCTTCCAGCCCCAATAGTCCGCCGCCGATGACGACGGCGTTTTTGAATTTTCCTGAGGCCTCGATCATCGCATCCACATCGGCAATGTCGCGGAAGCCGATCACGCCCGGCAGGTCTGCGCCGGGAATGGGCAGCATGAAGGGATTGGAACCGGTGGCGATCAGCAGCCGGTCGTAGCTGGCGCGCGTGCCGTCTTCGGATTCGACATAGCGCTCGCGGCGGTTGATTTCCACCACTTTCTTGCCGGTGTGCAGCGTGATGCCGTTTTCCGCATACCACTCGCGCGGGTGCGTGATGATCTGTTCGACCGTCTGCTCGCCGGCCAGAACAGGCGAGAGCATGATGCGGGTGTAGTTGGGGTGCGGTTCGTTGCCGAACACGGTGATGTCATACAGGCCGGGCGACAGCTTGAGCAGTTCCTCCAGCGTGCGCACGCCGGCCATGCCGTTGCCGACCATGACCAGTT